>NZ_JADKSB010000019.1:0-58026 GCF_015350935.1 Curtobacterium sp. VKM Ac-2887
GAGCACGAGGGCGCCGGTCGTGGCGAGGGTGATGGAGGTCTTCAGGCTCTTGCGCATGGTGATCGTTTCCTTTGCTGTGTGGGCACCCCGGCCGACGGCCGACGTATGCTCCTGTGCGTACGCTGAACAACGGCCATGTCTGACCGGAGAGCGCCCTGGGCTTTTGCCCTGTGCAACTCATTCGGTGCACCCCCGCGATCGGTTTGGAACGGGTTTCCTGAGGTTCACGGGGCCGGCATTTCGTAGCGTGGGGGCATGGCTCCTGCACAGCTCTCCACCACCGACCGACTCCGGGCGGTCGACGCCTGGTGGCGTGCCGCCAACTACCTGACGGTCGGGCAGATCTACCTGCTGGACAACCCGCTGTTGGGGCGGCCGATCGAGCCCGACGACATCAAGCCCCGGCTGCTCGGACACTGGGGCACCTCGCCCGCCCTCAACCTCGTGTACGCGCACTGCAACGCGCTGATCGCCGAGACCGGACGCGAGTTCCTGTACGTCTGCGGCCCGGGCCACGGCGGCCCGGCGATGAACGCGAACGCCTGGCTCGACGGCACGTGGGGCGAGCTGTACGCGGACGACGACCTGCAGCGCTTCTTCCGGCAGTTCTCGTTCCCCGGCGGGATCCCGTCGCACGCGGCACCGGAGACACCCGGGTCCATCAACGAGGGCGGCGAACTCGGCTACTCCCTCGCCCACGCGTACGGAGCGGCCCTGGACAACCCCGACCTGGTGGTCGCGTGCGTCGTCGGCGACGGCGAGGCGGAGACCGGCCCGCTCGCGGGGTCGTGGCAGGCACACACCTTCCTCGACCCGGTGTCCGACGGTGCCGTGCTCCCGATCCTCAACCTCAACGGGTGGAAGATCGCGAACCCCACCGTCCTCGCCCGCATCCCCGGTGAGGACCTGACCGCGTACTTCCGCGGCCTCGGGTACGACCCGATCGTGGTGGACTCGAAGCGGGTCGACGACGACCCGTACGCCGTGCACGCCCTGTTCGACGGTGCTCTGCGTCGAGCGCTCGCATCGATCGACGACATCCAGGCGGCAGCTCGGGCGCAGGCCGAACGTGCGGCTGCCGGGCAACCCGCCGGCGCCGCCGGCCTGCGCCCGCGCTGGCCGATGATCATCCTCCGCAGCCCGAAGGGGTGGACCGGGCCGAAGGAGGTCGACGGCCAGCAGGTCGAGGGGACGTTCCGCGCCCACCAGGTGCCGCTGTCCGAGGTCCGCGAGAACTCCGCACACCGCGCCCAGCTCGAGGAGTGGATGCGGTCCTACCGACCCGAGGAGCTCTTCGACGCGGACGGGAACCCCGTCGGGATCATGACGACGATCCGTCCCACCGGCGACGACCGGATGAGCGCCACTCCCCACGCCAACGGCGGGCGCATCCGGACGGCCCTCGACCGACCAGCGCTCGACGCGTACGGGGTCCCCGCCGGCTCGACGGCCTCGGCCACCGGCACGCTCGGCCCGTGGCTCGCAGCGCTGATCACGAAGAACCCGTCGTCGTTCCGGCTCTTCGGCCCGGACGAGACGATCTCGAACAAGCTCGACGCCGTCTTCGACGTCACCTCGCGCGTGTGGCGGGCACAACGCGCGGTCGGCGACGAACACCTCGCTGCCCGTGGACGCGTGACCGAGGTGCTGTCCGAGCACCTGCTGGAGGGCATGCTCGAGGGCTACGTCCTCTCCGGCCGGCACGGGCTCCTGAACACCTACGAGGCGTTCGCCCACATCATCGACTCGATGGTCGGGCAGTACGCCAAGTGGCTCGAGTCCTCGACCGACATCGACTGGCGTGCGCCCGTGTCGAACCTGTCGATCCTGCTGTCGTCGCACGTCTGGCGGCAGGACCACAACGGGTTCTCCCACCAGGACCCCGGGTTCCTCGACGTCGTCGCGTCCAAGCAGCAGGACCTGGTCCGGATCAAGCTGCCCGCCGACGCCAACACGCTGCTCGCCGTCGCGGCACACGCCTTCGAGACCACCGACCGCATCGAGGTGATCGTCGCCGGGAAGCACCCCGAGCCCGTCTTCCTGTCCCTCGAGGACGCCGTCGCCCACGCGGACGCAGGTCTCGGGGTCTGGGACTGGGCCGGTACCGAGCAGTCCGTCGGTCGCGTCGACGTCGTCCTCGCCTGCGCCGGGGACGTCCCCACGGTCGAGGCGGTCGCCGCCGCGGACATCATCCGGCAGCACGCTCCCGGGGTCGGCGTCCGGGTCGTCAACGTCGTCGACCTGCTCGCCCTCGGCGATCCCCGGAAGCACGAGCACCCGATCCCCGACGAGCGGTACGACGAGCTCTTCCTGCCCGGGACCCCGACGGTGTTCGCGTTCCACGGGTACCCGTCGCTCGTGCACCAGCTGACCTACCGCCGCAACGGCCACGACGACCTGCACGTGCACGGGTTCCTGGAGCAGGGCACGACGACGTCGCCGTTCGACATGCTCATGCGGAACGAGATGGACCGCTTCGCGCTGGCGCACGACGCCCTGACGCGGGTCGACGCGGGTGCACACGCCGAGTTGCTCGACCGGCTGTCCGTCGCACGGGACGCGGCCCGCGAGTACGCCTACTCACGGGGCGAGGACCACCCGTCCGTCGACGGGTGGGAGTTCTCGGGGTGGCCGCAGGACCCGTCTGTCTGATCCCTCCTGCACAGGCCGGGAGGCCCGGATCACCGTCCACAGGACCGGTCACGCCCGCCGCGTGGCCGGTCCTGTGGCGTCAGGGTGGTCCACATGGATGTCGCGTTGACGAGTGCGGTCGTGTCGGTGGTCGGGGCTCTCGTGGCCGTCGGCGCGTTGGTCGTGTCGGTCGTCGACGGGCGGGCCGGGCGGCGAAATACCGAGTTCTTGGGGCACCGGGATCTCTGGTGGCAGCGTTGGTCGTGGGTCGCCGACCGCGCGACCTCGGACGACGTGCGGCAGCGAGAGGCCGCTGCTGTCATGTCGGTCGCCCTGACGACCCGCGACTGGACGACCGCTGACGACCGCTGGGTCCGCCAGGCACTCGATGACCTGAAGACAGCGACGAACGAAGGGACGAACGATGATCTCGAAGCTCAGTGACCGGGACTTCAAGTACTGGCTGGACGGACGTGAGCTCACCACGCCAGCGCTGCTCGCCGATCCGCACTACGGCCCCCTGATGCGGGCGAAGGGCGCCGAGGAGGAGCTCCGCCAGGCACGGATCGAGTGGCGCGAACGGCAGGAGCGCGCCCGCGCGCGGAAGCTCAAGTACGAGGCGTCCTTCGGTGAGAGCTGAACCGACGCCCTGCGAGCCTGCCACGCTGAGACCGTGACCGACCTCGTCATCCCGGCCCCGAGCCTCCCGACCGTCCCCACGACCACGGGCGCACGCTTCCCCGTCCGACGCGTCTTCTGCGTCGGTCGGAACTACGCGGCGCACGCACGCGAGATGGGTCACGACCCAGATCGCGAGCCGCCGTTCTTCTTCACCAAGCCGGCGGACGTCGTCGTCGTCGACGACGCGGACACCCCGTACCCGCCGCAGACGGCGCAGCTCGAGCACGAGGTCGAACTGGTCGTCGCGATCGGCACCGGCGGCGCGGACATCAGCGTCGACGACGCGCTCACCCACGTCTGGGGCTACGCGGTGGGCATCGACCTCACCCGACGCGATCTCCAGGCCGAGGCCAAGCGTCTCGGTCGGCCCTGGGACACGGCGAAGGGGTTCGACGCCTCGGCACCGATCGGCGCGATCGTCCCGGCGCAGGGCATCGACCCGACGGCTGGTGCGATCGAGCTCGTCGTCGACGGCGAACGACGGCAGGTCGGTGACCTGGCCGAGCAGATCTGGTCCGTGGCGGAGACGATCGCGGCGCTGTCGCGATCGGTGACGCTCGCCCCAGGGGACCTGCTCATGACGGGGACGCCCGAGGGGGTCGGGGTCCTGCAACGCGGACAACTCGTCGTCGGCACGATCGCCGGCATCGGCACGGTCCGCACCCGCATCGTCTGACCGGCGTTTCCGCAGTGTGACGCGCCGCTGGGAGGGCTCGCAGACACGCCGGGTATCCCTGGTGCGACGCCAGGTGGGGATCGCGGCGTCGCACACACGGGGCAGGACCATCGCGACGGGCGTCTGCAGCTGCTCCGGGATGACGGAGGTACGGCCGTGATGGAACACGATCTGCTGGCGACGTCGTGGACGTGGGCGGGCGACGAGCCCATCAGAGATCGCGTCCACGCGGTCGGTGCCGCCGGGTTCGCCGGGCTCTCGTTGTCGCTCGACGACCTGCACGAGGTGCGTGCGACGACGGGCTTCGCCGAACTCCGCCGCATGCTCGACGGTGCGGGGATCGTCTGGGTCCAGTTGGGGCCGCTCGACCGCTGGTGGACGTGCACGAGCCGGACCGACGACGACGCCGCCGACCGCGGGGTGGTCCTCGAGGCCGCCGCGGCGCTCCGCGCCTGGCAGGTGATCGCTCGTGCCGACACGACGTTGCCCGGCGCTTCACCGATCACGATGGCCGACGACTGGACCGTGCTGGCCGACCAGGCCGCGGCCGTCGGCGCGCAGCTCGTCCTCGAACCCGAGCCGTGGTCGAACCTGCCGACGATCGAACGGGCCTCGCGGTTCGTCGCGGCGGCGGGTCACCCGAACGGCGGGCTGCTGCTCGACGCGATGCACACCCTGCGGGGCGGGTCCACGTTGGCGTCGATCCGCCAGGCGGTCGCGCCCGCGACGCTCGCGGCGGTCGAACTGAGCGACGGGCTCCTGCACACCCCGGCCGGCATGACCCTGTCCGAAGAGGCCCGCGAGGCACGGTACCTGCCCGGAGCGGGCGCGTGGGACCTGCCGGGGCTCGTGCGCACCGTCCGGGAGCTCGGTTTCGACGAGCCGTGGGGCGTCGAGGTCCGGACCCCCGGCCACCGAGCGATGCCGATCGGCGACGCCCTGCGGACGGCCGCGGCGGCGACGCGGGCCGTGCTCGACGCGGCCGACGCGTACGGCGCACCGGCCGCGCCGGCGATGCCCTCGTCACCGGCTCCGACCTCGGCGGTCGACTTCGAGCCGCCCCACCCCCGGACCGATCCGCGGGGCAGGACACACTGGGGGTCGCACCGCCCGGCCGGACGCCGGGACGCCGACACAGGCACGCCCGCGTAGCCTCCTGGAGCATGAGCGACCAGACTGCACACGACGACGACCTCCTCCGCCGCTCGCAGGAGTCCATCGACGAGGCCAAGGCCGCTGCGGCCGAGGTGTCCGAACCCGGCGAGGACGAGCTCGTCGACGAGGACCTCCCCGTCGCGGACGACGCCGAGCCGTCGGACGGACCGGCACCGGCCGCCTGACGCTTAGTCGATCTCGACGACGCGGACCGTGACGTCGGAGGGCGATGCCCCGAGGGAGTGGCGCGCTGCGGTCACGACGGCGTCACGCACGGCCCGGACGACCGTGATCGTCGGCACGGCCCGGTCGGTCGTGACGACCACGCGGATCCGCGCCCCGTCCGGGCGGTCCTGCACGAGCACGGCCCCACCGTCCCGCGGGATCTCGAGCACGGAGCGGACGTCGCGGACGAGCGTGGCGAGCCCGGGTCCGGGCGGCAGGACCGACCGGACGCCCGGCACCGCGAGGACGACGGAGGTGAGTTCGCGGGAGAGCACCCGGACGTCCGCGGTCACGGTGCGCCCCCGACCACGACGTCGGCGACGCGGACGACGACACTGCGGATCCGGAACGGTGCGTGCGCGCCGAGCACCGACGTGATGTGCGCCCGGAGCGCCTCGGCACGGTCCGACACCGATGCCTCGAGCGTGGCCACGATGGTGACGTCGACGTCCACGGCGCCGCCGGGGACTCCGACGTCCCCGCTGAACCGGGTCCGCCGGACGACGACACCGGGCACGTCGTCACCGAGGGTGCGGACGAGTCCGCGCAGAGCCCCCTCGGTCACGACCAGGTGCGCGGCCGGGTCGTCGTCGGGGACCGGGATGTCCCGTCCGGCGTGGGCGGTCGTCCGGATGGACGCGAGCACCGAGCTGATCCAGCGCTCGTCGCCGTCCGCCGATGCCTCGGTGTCGAGCAGGTCCCGTGATGCCACCCGCAGGGCCTGCAGCCGCTCGAGTGCGGCGACGGCTTCGGGATCACCCTCGATGTCCGCCCGGACAGGCGTTCGGTCGGCGTCGAGGTAGTCGGAGAGTTCGTCCAGCGTGAAGGCACCGTGACGGTCGTCGACGTCGTCGGTCATCGCCACCCCTCCATCTGTTCGAGCACGTGTCGCCGCGCACGTGCGAGCAGCCCACGGACGGTCGGCGCGGGCAACCCGGTCGCCTCGGCGATCTCGGCGTAGGGCGCCCCACCCACCTCGCGCATCACCCAGACGGCGCGCTGTGCATCCGGGAGTGCCTGCACGATACGCGCGAGTTCCCGCACCTGCATCCGGGTGGCGACCACCTCGTCGACGGGTCGTTCGTCCGGGGCGTCGACCATCGCTTCGAGGTCGGCGTGCGGGTGCCGCCCGCGGAGCCGGTCGAGGGCCTTGTTGGCCGCGATCCGGAAGAGCCAGTTGCGCACCCGCTCCGGGTCCTCGACCCGGTCGATGCGCTGCCAGGCCTGCAGTGCGGCTTCCTGGACGGCGTCGTCGGCCTCGCCGTCGCCGTACCCGAGGATCCGAGCCGCGTAGGCCCGCATGTGCGGTCCGTACCGACGGATCAGCACCCCGAACGCGGCCGTGTCGCCGTCGGCGCTGCGCTCGACGAGCGAGGCGTCGGACAACGCCGCGAGGGCTTCGTCGCTGGACAGGAGCAGCTCCTCTTCGCGGATCTCGGATTCTCGTGTGACGAATCGGGTGTTCGTCACGTCCTTAGTACGTGCCTACCAGGTACGCCTCCGCGCGCCTGGTGCGAGCGCGCCGTGGCCGGCCATCCCTGAAGGGTCGGTCACGGTGCTTCGACGGCGGCCCGTGCGCTCCCTGATCCGGTGCACGGGCCGTCTTCTCCCCCGCCCCGGCGGCTACTCGTCGGTCTCGTCGGCGAGGAAGTCCGCGTAGGTCGCTTCGGTGTCGGTCACCACGGCCCCCGGATCGACCGGGATCCGTGCGGCACGATCCCCGTTGATCGCGACGCGTTCCTCGGCCGTGTACGGCGGCAGGTACTTGCTCGAGCTCATCCCCAGGCCCTTTCGTCCCGGCGAACGTAACAGTCGGCGGCGGACCGGCGGCCGGACATGTGGAAACGTCCCCCGCCCGGGCGCCGGACGGGGGACGGAATTTCGCCACGGGCGGACCCCATGCGCACGCATCAGCGCGTTCGCGAGCCGGCACATGGCGGCCGGTCCGGCGAGCAGGTCAGTGTTCGCGCACCACGTCCTCGGGGTCCTTGTCCGGACGCCAGCCCCGCCAGGACGGCTGCCGCAGGCGTCCGTCACCGGTCCACTCGGCGAACTCGACCTCGCCCACCCGCTTCGGCGTCACCCAGTGCGCGTCCCGTGCGTCGATCCGGGGCACGTCGACGAACGGCGAGGTCTTCCGGTCGAGCGGTCGCAGCGCTGCGGCGATCTCGTCGAGGTCGCGGTCACGGAACCCGGTGCCGACCTTGCCGACGTACTCGAGACCGTCCGGACCGGGCACGCCGAGCAACAACGAGCCGATCCCGCCCGCTCGACGACCACTGCCAGGCTTCCACCCACCGACCACGACTTCCTGCGTGGCGTGGTGCTTCAGCTTCAGCCAGGCCTCGGACCGCCTGCCCTCGGCGTACTTCGAGCTGCGCTTCTTCGCGACGACCCCTTCGAGGCCCTGCTCCTGCGACGACGCCATCACGCCGTCGAGGTCACCCTGCGAGGCTGGCGGCACGTCGATCGCCCCGCCGGGCTCGACGACCGTCTCGAGCGCTTGCCGCCGGGCGTCGTACGCCAGGCGGGTGAGTTCGTGCCCGTCGGCCTCGAGCACGTCGAAGACCAGGAACCGCACGGGGGTCGTCTGCTGCGCCGCCCGCACCTCGCGCGCCTTCGTCAGGCCCATCCGGTTCTGCAGGAGCTGGAAGCTCGGGCGCCCCCGGTCGTCGAACGCGACGATCTCGCCGTCGAAGACGCCGTCGACCCCGGCACGGTCGCCGAGTTCCTGGAGTTCCGGGTACTGCTCCGTCAGGTCGTTGTCGTTCCGGCTCCGCAGCGTGACCGAGCCGTCCCGGACGGTGGCGAGCGCACGGACGCCGTCCCACTTCATCTCGAACGCCCAGTCGGCCGGGTCCAGCCGGGGTGCGTCCTTCGCCAGGGTGGCCTGCATGGTCCGTCGGTCCCCTGGAGCGGTGTCCGCGGGGCTGGCTCCGCTGATGCGCCGCTGTCCGTCTCGGTGCGCGGCAGAGGGACGGGAGGCCCGCCCCGCGTCCGTCGCGCCGCCGGCGTCCGCCAGCCGGTCGGGTTGCTCCTTCGTGCGGTGGATGAGCCAGTTCTTCTCGTCGCCCGCCCCGCCCCGGCCGCGGGTGTGCAGGAGCGCCAGTCGGCGAGCGCCGCCGGTCCGACCGTGCAGGGTGACGATGACCTCTTCGCCCTCGCGCCACTTCTCGAGCTCGTAGGTGCCGTCGTCCCAGAGCGTGACCGTGCCGCCGCCGTACTCGTCCTTCGGGATCGTGCCCTCGAACGCGCCGTACTCGAGCGGGTGATCCTCGGTCTGCACGGCCAGGTGGTTCTTGCCCGGGTCGGTCGGTTCGCCCTTGGGCAATGCCCAGCTCACCAGCACACCGTCGTGCTCCAGCCGGAAGTCGTAGTGGTCGCGGGTGGCGTGGTGCTCTTGGATCACGAACGTCGGGGTGCCGTCCTTCCGGACCGTGGGGGCTCCTTCGGGCACCGGCTCCGGCGTCTTCGAGGCGTCGCGCTTCGCGCGGTAGGCGGTGAGCCGGTCGCGAGCCGGCTGCTCGGCCTCGTTCGCACGCTCGGTCCGGTCGCTGTCCCAGTGACCGTGGTCGTCGCGCCCGACGGCAAGCGAGGCGGAGGCGACCGGGTGCAGGTGGTCCCCGTGCGCCTGCAGGCGTTCGAGGACCTCGTCCAACGTGAGCTGCGCGAGCCCGCGTTCCTCGAGTTCCTTCCAGGTGCGGGGTGCTGCGACCGTCGGCCGCTCGCGGCCGCGCAGCGAGTACGGCGCGATCGTCGTCTTGTTGCCGTTGTTCTGCGACCAGTCGACGAACACCTTGCCCGTCCGCTCGGCCCGGCTCATCGACGACAGCACCAGGTCGGGCAGGTCGTGCTCGAGCGCCTTCGCGAGTTCGTGCGCGACGTCGGAGACGTTCGCCGTGGTCGACCGGCCGTCGAGGGCGGCGTAGAGGTGGATCCCCTTCGAACCGGAGGTCACCGGGTACGGGTCGAGCCCCATGCCGTGCAGGATCTCGCGTGCCGCGACCGCCACCTCGACGCACTCGGGCAGGCCGACGCCCTCGCCGGGGTCCAGGTCGAGCACGAGCCGGTCCGGGTTCTGCTGCCCACCGCGCGGGCCGAACCGCCACTGCGGCACGTGCAGTTCCAGCGCGGCCTGCTGCGCCATCCACACGAGGGTCGGCAGGTCGTCGACGATCGGGTACTCGTTGTCGTGCTCGGAGTGGTGGATGGTGTGGTGGCGGACCCAGTCGGGCGCGGAGTCCGGCAGGTTCTTCTCGAAGAAGACCTTGCCGTCGACGCCGTTCGCCCACCGCTTCCGGGTCACTGGACGGTCCTTGACGTGCGGGATCGTCCACGGCGCCACACGCTCGTAGTACTCGATCACCCGCCCCTTGGTCGTGCCGGTCTCGGGGTAGAGCACCTTGTCCGTGTTCGTCAGCGCCAGTCGCCGATCGCCGACCAGGACGACGGTCTTGCGGGCCGCCGGACTCACAGCGCCACCCCGGTCGCTCCCGCCACCGTCAGGGTCGTGCCCGAGGTGTACGACGACTCCGGCCCCGCCAGGTACACGTAGGCGCTGCCGAGCTCGACGGGCTGCGCCGGCCGGCCGAAGGGGGTGTCCTGGCCGTACCGTGCGATCTCGTCGCCCGGGTAGCTGATCGGCTGCAGTGGCGTCCACACGGGCCCGGGCACCACGGTGTTCGCTCTGATGCCCTTCGCCGCGAGCTGCCGCGCGAGGCCGTTGGTGTAGGTGGTGATCGCGGCCTTCGTCGCCGCGTAGTCGATCATGCGGTCCTGCGGCTGGTACGCGGACACCGAACTCGTCGTCACGATCGCGCTGCCCGGCGCCATGTGCGGCACGGCAGCCCGGACCAGCCAGAACAGCGAGTACAGGTTGACCTTCATCGTGCGGTCGAAGTCCTCGGTCGACTGCTCGGTGACGTCCTCGTGCACCAGCTGGTGTCCGGCGACCAGGACGAGGGCGTCCAGCCCGCCGAGGTCGCGCACCGCCGTCCGGACGAGTTCGTCGCAGAAGCCCTCGTCCGTCAGGTCACCGGGCAGCATCACGGCGTTGCGACCGAGGTCGGCGATGACGTCACGGACCTCGGTCAGGTCGTCGATCTCCTCGGGCAGGGAGTTCAGTGCGACGTCTGCCCCTTCCTTCGCCATCGCGATCGCCGCGGCTCGGCCGATGCCGGAGTCGGCACCCGTGACGAGCACGCGGTACCCCCGCATGCGCCCCGTGCCGAGGTAGGAGACCTCGCCGTGGTCGGGCGGCGGGTCCATCGCACTGGCCAGCCCGGACCCCTGCTGCGTCTGCGCGGGGAACGGCGGTCTGGCGAACTGCGAGCGCGGGTCCTGCTTGTCGAGCTGGCTCATGCGCCCATCGTGCTCGCGTCGACCGGTCGACGGTCCAGCGAACCCGGATCTGTGGAGAACCCGTCGGCTGCGGGCACTCCCGTGCGGACACGGGCATCATGTGCGCATGAGGTCGATCTGGAAGGGTTCCATCGCGTTCGGGCTCGTCAACGTGCCCATCAAGGTGTACGCGGCCACCGAGACCCACGACGTGTCCCTGCACCAGGTCCACGACGAGGACAAGGGCCGCATCCGCTACAAGCGCGTCTGCGAGTTCGGACACGAGGTCGAGTACGCCGACATCCAGCGTGCCTACGACGACGGCGACAAGACCGTGGTGCTGACCGCGGACGACTTCAAGCAGCTCCCCGAGGAGCAGTCGCACGAGGTCGAGGTGCTCGAGTTCGTCCCCGTCGATCAGGTCGACCCGATGATGTTCGAGAAGACGTACTACCTCGAGCCGGACTCGCGCTCGCCGAAGGCCTACGTGCTGCTGCGCGAGACCCTGGCGAAGACCGACCGGCTCGCGATCGTGCAGTTCACGCTGCGCCAGAAGACCCGGCTCGGCGTGCTGCGCGTCCACGACGACGTCATCCTGCTGCAGGGGCTGCTGTGGGGCGACGAGGTCCGAGCCGCCGACTTCACGGCGCTGGACTCGTCGGTGAAGGTCAGCGCGAACGAGCTGAAGATGTCCTCGTCGCTCGTCGAGAGCATGTCGACGGACTTCGATCCCGACCGCTACACCGACTCCTACCAAGAGGAACTGCAGCAGCTCATCGACGCCAAGCTCGACGCCGGTGACGACATCGACACCGAGAAGACGTTCGGCGCGAAGGACGACGAGGACGACGAGGGCGAGGGCGGTGACGTCCTCGACCTGATGGCCGCCCTGCGTGCGTCCGTGGACAAGAAGCGGACAGGAGGCTCGGGGTCGCGTTCGGCGTCCAGCTCGCGTTCGTCGTCGGGTTCCGACTCGAGCGCGTCCGGCTCGACGAAGAAGGCGCCGGCCGCGAAGGCGCCTGCAAAGAAGACTGCGCCCGCCAAGGCCACCGAGAAGGCCCCCGCGAAGAAGACCCCCGCAAAGAAGGCACCCGCGAAGAAACCCGTGGCCAAGAAGGCCCCCGCCGAGAAGAAGCAGGCGAGCTAGGCCTCTTCACTGCGGCGCAGTTTGGTGTGATCCGGGGTGTGATCCGGGGTGTGAGTGGTAAGTTGCAAGCATGCGCACCACAGAGCTCCAGGCATTCGAACGCTCGATCCGCGCTGACCTCCCGGAGATCGTGGGGGACCTCCGCTCGGTTCTCGGCTCCAAGCTGGTCGCGTACATCGCGGGGGTGAACGAGACCCGAGCGGTGCAGCAATGGTCCGAAGCCGGGGGCCGACGGCCATCAAGCGTCGTCGAGCAGCGGCTGAAGCTCACGTTCCGCGTGGCCGAGTTCATCGCCGGGGTCGACGGAGAACGCGTTGCCCAAGCCTGGTTCCAGGGACTCAATCCGCGACTCGACGACGCTTCCCCGGCGCGGACCCTGCGCGAGGGCGACCTGGACGAAGTCGGCCCGAGGGTCTTGGACGCGGCCCGAGCGTTCGTGGCGAACGGCTGATGAAGCTCGAGGGCGACCTCGTCGCCTGCCGCCCCGACGGACCGGTGTGGCGCGTCGGTCGGAAGCCGACGCCGTGGGGTTGGTCCGATTGGAAGTGGGCAGACGGGGGAGTGTTCCCTGGCCGATGGGATTCGCCGAACGGAACCTACCGGACGAGTTACGCGGGTTCCTCGCCGTTCGCGTCCCTCGTCGAGGTACTCGCACAGTTCCGCCCGGACCCTCAGGTCATCGACGCAATGGCGGAGATCATCGAAGACGAAGTCGATGCGCTCTACCCGACGGGCCAAGCCGGTGTCGTACCGTCGACGTGGTTCCGAGAGCGGCTCCTCGCCCGCGCGGCGCTTTCCGGAGTGTTCTGCGACGTCGGCGCAGCTGCGACCGTGGCACAGCTCCGTCCGGAGTTCCTCGAGTCCGCGCAGCGGCTGGGGCTCGCGGACTTCGACGTCTCCGCCGTCCAGCAGGCGACGCACCGGGCGCTGACGCAACGAGTTGGTCTGGCGATCTACTCACTCACCGACGAGGCGATGAACCCGGTGTTCGACGGAGTGCGGTTCCTTTCCCGGCACGGGTCCGACCTCGAGCTCTGGACGGTGTTCGAGCGATCGGACGACGGGGACCGGAGCCGGTTGCTCCACGACGTCACAGCGGAACCGCTCCGAACGCACGATCCTGCAGTGATCGCGGCGATGCAGCTCCACGGCCTGTCAGCAGAGGACTGACCTCCTCGACGACACGAGCCGGTAACACGCGTCCGCGACACTGGACCCATGACTCCACAAGAGCCAGGGAGCCTGCAGTCGTCACCCGAGACCGCCGGCCCGCCCGTCACCGTGTCCATCACCCGCCTGGTCGAACCCGATCGCATCCCCGAGGTCACCCACTGGGTGCAGTCCGGCGTGAACCTCGCCAACCGGTACCCGGGGTTCCTCGGCTCCGGGTGGGTGCGGTCCCGGGCGCAGTCCCGCGAGTGGCACATGCTCTACCGCTTCGCCGACCACGATTCCCTGGCCACGTGGGAGAACTCCGACGACCGGCTGCGCTGGCTCGACCTCGGTCGCGACCTGGTCGTGGAGTCCCGCGTCGAGAAGCGCACGGGCATCGAGGGCTGGTTCGACGTCCCGCAGGACGCCCCTGCATCGAGCGCTCCCCCGCGGTGGAAGCAGGCGGTGAGCATCTGGCTCGGCTTCTTCCCGGTGAACCTGGCGTTCACGATCGTCGTCGGGCTGCTCGTGCCGTCGTTCGCGGGACTCGCAGCGCTGCCGCGGGTGCTCATCACGACGCTCGTGCTCACACCGATCATGACGTTCTGGGTGCTGCCCTTCGTGACGAAGCTGATCCGTCCGTGGCTGCTGGCTCCACCGAGGTCCGAGCGGCCCTAGTCGACGACCCCGAGCGGCACGAACCCGTCGTGGCCGAGGGCGTCCCACCCGACCTGCAGCATGTGCGGCCGGGCCTCGGCGGCGGAGGCCTCGGTCTCGTACGTCAGCGCGAGCATCACGATCGCACCGAACGCCCCGGAGACCCGCGCCCGCCGGTCCAGCGGGGTGGCCGTGGCGTCGGCCATGTCGATGCCGAACACGTCGAGGAGCGTCGCGGCGACCGGTTCGAGCCGGACGCCGACGTCGTCCCCGCGCCGCAGGGTGAACGCCGCGAGGGCGAGTTCCGCCCACCCCGGCCGGGCGAGTGCGAGGTCGGCGATCCCCGCGAGCGCCGCGGCGTCGCGGGACTCCCCCGCGGGGGCGTCGGAGGCAGCTGCCCGGATCGCCTCGGTCTGCACGGCGCACTGCGCGAGCGCGGCCTCGACGAGCAGCTCCTTGCTCGTGAACCGGGCGAGGATGCCCGCCTTCGAGTAGCCGGCCTGGTCGGCGACGGCCTGCACGGCGGTGTCCTTGATGCCGCGGCGGGCGATGAGTCCGGCGGTGATGTCCAGGACGTCCCCGTTGATCTCCTCGGCAGAGGGCCGAGCACGGCGCGCGGGGCGGGTCATGCGCGGACCGCCGAGGCTCGTGCCGCCCGACGGCGCCGGGTCCCCGCGACCAGCAGGGTGATCCCGGTCATGAGCTCCCACGCGACGATCGTGTACACGGACGCACGCTCCCACACACCGTCGGGGAGCACATCGATCACCGTCGACGACGAGTCCACGACGAGCATCACGAGGGAGACGAGGCCGACGATCCCGAGCACGACGCTCGCGATCCGGTAGGCCGCCGGCGCCCGCAGCGCCCGGGACCCGATGCCGGCGGTGATCGCCACGAGGTTGCCGGTCGTGATCGCTGCCGCCGCGCCGAGCACGTGGAACACGATGGTGCCGCCGTCGGTGCTCGTCTGGCTGCCGTGGAACGAGCCGACCAGGACCATCCCGACCAGGTGGACCACGGCGAGGACCGCGGTCGCCACCCGCGCACGGCGGGACGCGGCACGGAACACCACGACGGCGAGCACCGCTGCGATCCCGAACAGGACGCCTTGCCCGATGAACGTCGTGTTCATGAGCGCGTGCAGCGGTGAGTCGATCCCCCGCCCCTGGAACGCGCCGACGTCGGGGACCCCGAGGTCGGAGATGTAGTTCGTCGCGTAGCTGTAGCCGGGGAACGCCGACGCCGAGACGGCTTCGCCGACGAGCCATCCGACCCCCGCGACCGTCCAGAGTGCGCCGGGGACGAGCGCACGGAGTGTGTCCGTTTTGGTCATGTACTGACCATAACGGTCACTACTGGGAGTTGCCCAGCACCGACAGCTGGTCAAGCCGCTCGAGGATCACGCCCTCGCGGAGCGCCCACGGGCAGATCTCCAGCGCCGGCAGGTCGAAGATGTCGAGGCAGGCCTCGGCCACGAGCGCACCCGGCACCACCTGGTGCGCCCGGCTCGCCGACACCCCGGGCAGCGTCGCGAGTTCGTCGACCGACATCGTCAGCAGCGCGGGCAGCTTCGACCGGAGCACGTCGCCGTCGAGCGCCCGCGGCACGAGCGGACCGGCACCCGAGGGCGCCGCCCCGCAGATCCGCGCGATCGACCGGAAGGTCTTCGAGGTCGCCACGGCACGGTCCGGCCGACCGGCGCGGAGCAACTTGCCGGCGTCGCGGGCGATCTCCACGCGGATCTCGTGCCGGATGCGGCGGACGTCGTCCTCGGTCGGGGTGCCGGCTGCGAAGTAGGACCGGGCCAGGCGGGCGGCACCGATCGGCATCGACCACGCGACGTCCGGGGCCTCGTCGGCGCCCCCGGCGATCTCGAGCGAGCCGCCGCCGATGTCGAACACCGCGAGCCGTCCGGCGGACCACCCGAACCACCGCCGGACCGCCAGGAACGTCAGTCGCGCCTCGTCCCCACCGGACAGGACGGCCAGTTCGACCCCGGTCGAGGCCTCGACGTGGGCGAGCACCTCGTCGGAGTTCACCGCGTCGCGCACGGCCGAGGTCGCGAAGGCGAGCATGTCCTCGCAGCCGCGTTCCTCGGCAACGCGCACGGCGTCCGCGACGAACCGCGTCAGCGCGTCGACGCCCTCGGGCGTCACCGCCCCTGCGTCGTCGAGGTGCTCGGCCAGCCGCAGCGGCTGCTTGAACGAGGACGCCGGCAGCGGCGCGGCGCCGCCGTGGGCGTCCACCACGAGCAGGTGGCCGGTGTTGGACCCGATGTCGAGGACTCCCACGCGCATGCCACAACGCTAGCTGCCTGGAGGCCCGTCCTCCGCCCGCAGGAACGCCTCGAGTTCCGCCGTGGTCGGGTACGAGGCCTGTGCGCCCGCCTTGGTCGCGGCGTACGCCCCGACCCCCACCGCGAACCGTGCGGCGTCGACGAGGGAGTCCCCCGCCGCCAGCCGCAGGGCCACCGAACCCATGAAGGCGTCGCCGCAGCCCGTCGTGTCCACCGGCTCGACCCGGACGGCGTCGATCGACACCGGGTCCGCCTCACCGTCGTGCACGACGCAGCCCGAGCCGCCGCGGGTGACGATCGAGCGCGCGACACCGTGCTCGCCGAGCGACTCGGCCTCGTGCTCGTTGACGAGCAGGACGTCGGTCAGCTCGAGCAACTCGGCGGGGACATCGCCGAAGGGCGACAGGTTCGTCAACACCGTGACCCCGGCGGCGTGCGCTGCCCGGGCTGCGGCGAGGACGACGTCGATCGAGACCTCGAGGCAGAGGCCGAGCACGCCGGCGTCGTCGAAGGCGTCGGCGGGCACGTCGTCCGGCGTCAGCGTGCCGTTGGCGCCGGCGGAGATCACGATGGTGTTCTCCCCCGCGGCGTCGACCGTGATGACGGCGGTGCCGGTGGCCACGCCCTCCCGGACGGCGACGTGCGTCGTGTCCGCACCCGCAGCCGCGACGGAGTCGCGGAGCAGCGCACCGTTCCCGTCGTCGCCGACCGCACCGATCATGCGGACCGTGCCCCCGAGCCTCCCGGCAGCCACCGCCTGGTTGGCGGACTTGCCACCCGGCAGGATCGCCAGGTCGGACCCGTGCAGGGTCTCACCGGGCTTCGGGAACCGCTCGGTCCGGACCACCAGGTCCGCGTTGAGCGATCCGACGATCACGATGGTCTGGGTCAACGGACGGTCTCCTTCTGCGGCGCGACGGACGTGGTCTCGGCGCTCTCCGGGCGGGGGATGAGGAACGAGATCGCGAGTGCGGCGGTCGTGATCACGGCACCGAGCAGCATGCCACCCGAGTACCCGGCGGTGCCCGCGGACCCGCCGACCCCGAGCGCGATCTGCAGCGCCGGCAGGACGGCGAAGCTGACCCCGGCACCGAGGTTGAACGCACCGGCGTTCAGACCGGGCAGGAAGCCGGGGTTCGACTCCGGCGAGAGCACGATGCCCAGGCCGTTCAAGATGATGTTCGCGATGCCGGCGTACGTGATGCCGATCAGGACGGTCGCGGTGACCAGGACCGGCAGCGAGTGCACGCCCACGAGCGCCATCAGGACCGTCGAGACGATGCTGCCGATGAGGCCGAAGCGGAGCACGGCGCGGTAGCCGATGGTCGGCGCGAGGCGTCCGGCGAACGGACCGACGATCCAGCCGACCAGCGCGTAGGGGGTGAGGAACACCAGCGAGGCGAGGTCGGGTTCCATGCCGAAGCCGGCGTCGCCGTTCTGCGCGAGCGACGTGACGAGACCGTTGACGACCGCGAAGACGCCCGTCATGGTCAGGAACGTCGTCGCGAGGAGCGCCCACGTGGCACGGCGCTTGAGGAACCGGGTCTCGACGAGCGGCTCCTTCACGCGGGACTCGACCGCCCAGAAGACCGCGAAGGCGGCGAGCGCGACGACGACACCGCCGATCACCAGTGCCGGGTTGGCGGCACCGAGCTTGCCGGCCTCGTTGAACGCGGTGAGCAGTGCGCCGACGCTCACCACCAGGGGGACGACACCGATCCAGTCCATCCGGGTACCGGCGGACGGCTTCGACTCCACACCCCACACGGCGACGAGCGCCAGCGCGATGACGGTGACGACGGCGATGACCCAGAAGATCCCGCGGAACCCGAAGTTCGTGGCGATCCAGCCACCGGCCAGGGCATCGACGCCGGCGATGCCGCCGTTCACGGCGGTGAGCAGACCGAGCGCGGCGCCGTAGCGCTTCGGGTCGGCGATCTCGTTGCGCAGGACGAGCAGGCAGATCGGGACGACCGGACCGGTCACACCCTGGATGATCCGGCCGGCGAACAGCATCGGCACGTTCACGGCGAGTGCGGCGACGATGCTGCCGACGAGCATCACGGCGAGCATGCCGATCAGGACGCGCTTACGGCCGACGATGTCGGACAGGCGCGGCAGGAACAGCGAGAACAGCGCCGCGAGCGTGAAGTACAGGGTCTGCGAGAGACCGATCGTGGCGTCGTCGGTCTTGAGCTCGCGCGCCATCGTGACCAGCGCGGGGCTGAGCATGCTCGCGTTGAGCTGGAACGCGATGCACGCTGCGAGGAGCGCCGCGGTGAGGGCGCCGATCGACTTCTTCGTCGATGTGGTGGTCATGGTGTTCAGATCTCCGGGGTCGTGGTGGTGGTCGTGGCGGCGCGCGGGGTCCAGCCGGTGTCAGGGGTCTCGCCGATGCGCTCGAGGGCGTCGACGACCAGGTCCCAGAACCGTTCGTGGTCGAGCTCCATGGCCGCGCTCGTCCGGCAGTCCTCCGGCGCGGGCGCACGGAAGTCGGCGACGGTCATGCCCAGCGTCAGGGTGCCCTGGGTCTCGATGTGGATCGGGACCTTCACGGCGCGGACGATGGTCGGGTCGATGACGTACGCGACGGCGCAGGGGTCGTGCACCGGCGGGGAGTCGAAGCCCTGCGCGTCCTTGTAGGTCTGGCCGAAGAAGTCGAGCAGCTCGCCGACGAACGCGGCGGGGGCGGTGCCGACGGCGGCGATGCGTGCGGCGACCTCGGGGGTGGCGAGGGCCTGGTGCGTCAGGTCGAGTCCGACCATGACGACGTCCCAGCCGGCGTCGAAGACGATCGACGCGGCCTCGGGGTCGATGACGATGTTGAACTCGGCGACGGGGCTCCAGTTGCCGACGTGCACGCCGCCGCCCATGAGCACGACCTGCTTGACGCGCTCGACGATGCGGGGTTCCTTGCGGGCCGCGAGGGCGATGTTCGTCAGGCCGCCGGTCGGCACCAGCGTGACGGTGCCGGGCTCGTGCGCCATGACCGTCTCGATGATCAGGTCGACGGCGTGCCGCTGGTCGAGCTCGAACGAGGGCTCGGGCAGCATCGGCCCGTCGAGGCCGCTCTCGCCGTGGATGTCCGGTGCGACCTCGATCTGGCGCAGCAGCGGACGGTCGGCACCCGCGGCGAACGGCACCCCGGTGATGCCGGCGATGCGCGCGACGGCGAGGGCGTTGCGGGTGACCTTCGGCAGCGTCTGGTTGCCGACGACGGTGGTGACGGCCAGGAGCTCGATGTCCGGGTTGCCGTGGGCCAGCAGGATGGCGACGGCGTCGTCGTGGCCGGGGTCGCAGTCGAGGATGATCTTCGCGGGCTGGGTCGCACTGGGCACGCTGGGCGCTCCACTTCTTCGGGGAATCGAGGGGTCTGTGCTCGACGCGGTGGGGATCCGCGGTCCGACAGAGCGTCGTCACGCAGCGCGTCAAGCGTTTGACATCGAAACACGTCAAGCGTTTGACGTCAAGTCGTCGAGGCCTCCTCGGTAGCATCGACCCGTGCCTTCATCCGTCGCCCCGGGCCGCCGTGTGACCGCTGCCATGGTGGCCGAGCGCGCCGGCACGAGCATCGCCACGGTCTCCCTGGTCGTCAACGGCAAGGACCGCGGCCGGGTGTCCGTCCCCATCGCCACGCGGGTGCGCGACGCCGTCGACGAGCTCGGCTACGTCGTCGACCACGCCGCGAGCTCCCTGGCGCGCGGCAGCGGCGACCTGGTCGTCCTCATCGCCCCCGACCTGTCGAACCCCTTCTTCGCCGAGGTCATCCGCGGCGTGCGCGACACCATCGGCGACCGGTTCCAGCTCGTGTTGTCGGTCACCGAGCGCGGCGCGCAGCCCCTGGCAGCCGACGTCCGCCGCTTCGAACGCCTCCGGCCGGCGGGCATCCTCGTCGACGCCCCGGCCGCGGGCGAGTCGATGTCGGCGAGCGTGCCCGTGGTGCTCCTCGACGCCCCCGGTGGTTCCGAAGCGGTCAACTACGACCTCTCCCCCGGCGTCCACGACCTCGTCGCGCACCTGCACGAACAGGGGCACCGCCGCGTCGGGTACCTCGACGGGACCTCCCGCGCGACGACGTTCGGGGTCCGGCGCGACCTCTTCGAGCAGGAGTGCGCCGCCGCAGGCATCACCGTGTCCGAGGTCACCGCCCGCGCCGACCTCACCGTGGACGCCGCCGCCTCGGCCACCGAGCACGTCATCGAGGCCTGGCAGGACGACGACGTCACCGCGGTCGTCGCCGCGGCGGACACCCTGGCCTACGGCGTCCTGCGCGTCGCCGGGTCACTGGGCATCGCGGTTCCCGGGGAGCTCGCGGTCGCCGGCTTCGACGACCTGCCGTCGTCGTCGGTGACGGCCCCCGCGCTGACGAGCGTCGCCCTGCCCGGCGCCGACCTCGGGCGTGCGGCCGCGGAACGGCTGCTCGCGACGCTCGACGGCACCGCGGCCGAGCCGGTAGCGCTCCCCACCCGCCTGGTCCGGCGCGCGAGCACCGGCGCGTAGCGCCCGCCGCGGAGCACCCGCCCGCCCGCCGCGAGACTCGGCGGCGGCGCGGCGAGACTCGGCTTGGACGACAGTTCTCGCGCCGACGAGCACGAATAATGTCGCTGAGCCCGAGACTCGGGGCCGGCCGCGGCAGTGAACGCGACCGGACGACGGACGGGAGGCGCGGCACCAGCTGGCACCGCGCCTCCCGTCAGCACGCCGTCGTCTCCACAACGCGCCCCGCGATCCGCAGGACGCCGCCTGATCCGGCGGCGTCTCGCTCAGTCGGAGGTGTCCCGGCGGGACGCCGGCGTCTCACCACCCGACGACACGGACGCCGACGACACGGACTCCGCCCGGCCCGCGCGCTGCGCACGCTCGAGCTCGTCGGCCTCGTCGCCACCGACGGCCTCGCCACGGGCGACCATGCCGGCCGTGTCGGAGAGCGTGATCTGCGGCAGGAACAGGGCGAGCAGGAACGCCACCGCGATGAAGGGCAGCAGGTACCAGAACACGGGCGCCAGCGAGTCGGCGTACGCGTTCACGATGCCGTCCTGCACCGCCTCGGGCAGCTTCGCCACGGTCGCGGGGTCGATGCTGCCCGCCGACGACGCCGCATCGGTCGCCGAGCCGCCGGCACCGGTGAACACGTCGGTGAGCGACGTCGTGAGCCGGGCCGTGAACAGGGCACCGAACACGGCGGTCCCGAGGGAGGCGCCGACCTCGCGGAAGTAGTTGTTCGTCGAGGTCGCGGTGCCCACCTGCTCGGCCGGCACGGCGTTCTGCGCGACCAGGACGACCACCTGCATGATCAGTCCGAGCCCAGCGCCGAAGACGAACAGGTACGCGCAGATCAGCCAGATCGGGGTGGCCGCGGCGAGCTGGGTCATCGCGAGCATGGCGATGGCGACCAGGACCGTGCCGATGATCGGGAACATCCGGTAGCGGCCGGTCTTGGTGATCAGGTTGCCGGACGCGATCGAGGTGCCGATCAGGCCGACCATCATCGGCAGCATCAGCAGACCCGACACCGCGGCCGAGGTGCCGGACGCCATCTGCAGGAACGTCGGGACGAAGCCGATCGCCGCGAACATGCCGATGCCGAGCACCAGGCCGATGCCGGTCGCGAGCAGGAAGGTGCGGTTCTTGAAGAACGACAGCGGCAGGACCGGGTCCTGCGCACGCGACTCGACGAGCACGAGGAGCGCGGCGGAGACGACGAGCCCGGCGAACCACGCCCAGGTCTCGGGGGCGTCCCAGCCGTGGTCCTTGCTGCCGCCGAACTCCGAGAAGAACACCAGGCACGTGGTCGCGGCGGACATGAAGAGCACGCCGAGCACGTCGATGCGCTTCGTCGCCTTCTTGTTCGGCAGGGTCAGCGCGAACCACGCCACGAAGAACGCCGCGATGCCGACCGGGATGTTGATGTAGAACGCCCAGTTCCAGGTGAGGTGGTCGACGAAGAAGCCACCGAGGAGCGGGCCGCCGATCGCGGACAGGCCGAAGATCGCACCGAGCGGGCCGAGGTACTTGCCGCGCTGCGAAGCGGGCACGATGTCGGCGATGATCGCCTGCGACAGGATCATCAGACCGCCGCCGCCGAGCCCCTGCATGGCGCGGAACACGACGAGCTGCGTGAAGTCGCCGGCGAAGGCGCACCCGGCCGACGCGATGGTGAACAGGGCGATCGCGATGAGGAACAGGTTGCGGCGGCCCAGGACGTCACCGAACTTGCCGTAGACGGGCATCACGATGGTCGAGGCGAGCAGGTACCCGGTCGTCAGCCAAGCCTGGTGCGCGACGCCGCCGAGTTCGCCGACGATGGTGGGCATCGCCGTCGAGACGATGGTTTGGTCGAGGCTGGAGAGCAGCATCCCCGCGATGAGCGCGGAGAAGATGATCCAGATCCGGCGCTGCGTCAGCAGCAGCGGCCCGTCGGTGCCGGGGCGGGCACGCTTGGTGGTGCCCGGCGCGGTTGCGCTCATGGTGTGGAGTCCTGTCCGGTGGTGATGGCCGCCCTCATCAGGCGGAGGTTCTGGGTGAGCAGCTCGTCGAACGGCGGGCCGGTGGCTTCGTCGAAGGCGTCGTCGAAGTAGGTCTCCGCCGTCACCTTGAGCAGCCCCGCGGCAGCCTCGGTGACGAGGCGCGCACGGCGGTCGGCGGGATCGTCCCATCCGAACCGCAGCCGCACGGCGTCCGTGATCCGGGCGAGCTGCACGTCGGTCGCCGACAGGAAGCGCGCGACGAGCGCCGGCTCCCGCTCGAAGACCCGGCGCACCAGGACCTCGTCCGCACGATCGATGCCGACACGGTGGAACTGGTCGATCGCCAGCGCGACGATCGAGTCGAGCGGGTCGAGTCCGCCGGGGACGATCCCGCCCTCGGCGTACCGGTCGATCGCCTCGACGTCGGCGTGCAGCTCGATGCCGAGCACGGCGTCGTCCTTCGACGCGAAGTGGTTGAAGAACGTGCGCCGTGACACCCCGACGGTCTCGCAGAGCTGCTCGATCGTGAAACCGCTCAACCCGTGCTCGACGGTCGCCCGACGCGCTTCGACGATCATGCGTCGGCGCAGTGCGCGGGTGCGTTCGGTGGTGCTCACCGAGCAAGAATTGCACTATCTCCCTGAGAGTGCAATACGGGCGGGAAGCCTCAGAGCGCCTTCTCGAAGCAGAACGACCACGGCATCGTCGCCACGTACGGCGCGTAGACCGGGATCGGGCTCCACCCGGTCTTCTCGTACAGGGCGACCGCGTCGGGCTGCTTGTCACCGGTCTGCAGGATCAGCCGGGGTGCGCCGAGCTCGCGGCCGATGCGCTCGCACTCGTCGAGCAGTGCGGTGGCGGCGCCCTTGCCGCGAGCCGACGTCAGCACGATCAGTCGCTTCAGCTCGACCTCGTCGCCGAGACGGCGGATCGCGATGTGCCCGACGGCGTCACCGGACTCGTCGAGCGCCAGGACCGAGGCGACGACGGTCGACGGATCGACGGACAGCGCGCGGCTCCGCTCGGCCGTGATCGCCGGGTCCTCGTCGCCGTTCGACGAACCGTAGCGTTCGTGCATCTCGTCGTCCATGCGGGCGCGGAGCACAACGGATCGGGGGTCGTCCCAGGACACGCGTTCGATCGTGATCACGGTCGACGATCCTGTCACGGATGCCAGCGGCGGTGCACGCTCACGCGCGCCCACCCAGCGCGGCGATCGCGCCGTCCCCGGACCGCAGCGCGGCGAGCACGGCAGCAGCGTCGTCGTGGACCTCGGCGGCGCCGGCTCCGCGGAGTTCGTCGCCGCCGATGCCGCCGGTCATCACCGCGACGCAGGTCACGCCGACGCGTCCGGCCGATTCGACGTCCCACATCGCGTCGCCGACCATCACGGCAGCATCGGCACGCACACCGGCCCGGTCGAGCGCCACCTGGATGATCCCGGGGTCCGGCTTCGCCTGTTCGACGTCCTCGGAACTCGTCACCGCGGTGAGCCACTCCTCGGCGTCGAGCAGTTCGCGCAGCCGCGTCAGTTCGTGCTCCGGCGCACTCGTCGCCAGGACGACGGCGTGCCCGGCCTCGGCGACCGCACGGAGCAGCTCACGGGCGCCCGGCAGCAGCCGCAGCTGGGGCATGTGCTCGGCGAAGTAGGCGGTGTTGAACTGCTTGACGGTGTCGCGCGTCTCGCCGGAGGCGTCCGGCAGCAGCGTCTCGAGCAGCTTCGCGGAGTCCATGCCGATCGCGCGGTGGATCCGCCAGGCGTCCACGGACTCGCCCGCTGCGCGGGCAGCTCGCCACCAGGCGTCGATGTGGGCGTAGTTCGAGTCGACGAGCGTGCCGTCGATGTCGAAGAGGACTGCGGTCGAGGGAGCGTCGGACATCCCTCCATGCTGCCCGGGAGGCGCGGATCGCCTCCCAGGAGCACGGTCGCGTCCGTCAGACGGTGATCGATTCCCCCGCGGGCAGGATCAGGACCGGCACCGGTCCGAGACCGTCCGAGCCGAGGAACCGCGCGGTGGACTGCTGGCCGAGTTCGCTCAGCATCGCCTCGTGGATCTGCACGGCACGCTCCGGCGCCACCGATCGGACGTAGTCGACCGCGGCGGCGGTGCTCGTCCACGGACCGCTGGTCGGCAGGAGCAGCGTCTGCACGGGGACACCCGGCTCGAGGTACGCGTCACCCGGGTGGAACACCGTGTCGTTCACCAGGTACCCGACGTTCGCGATCGTCGGGATGTCGCGGTGGATGACGGCGTGCTGCTCGCCGAAGGCCTGCACCGAGAACGGGCCGATCTCGAACGCGTCACCGGCGTGCACTGCGGTCACGCGACCGCCGTGGTCGCCGAGCTGTTCCACGACCGCACCGGGCGCCCGCACCACGAGAGCGTCGTTCGCGGCGAGCCCGGCGCGGACGGCCTCGACGTCGAAGTGGTCGGGGTGCTCGTGGGTGATCAGGACGCCGGCGGCTGCGCGGACGAGGTCGGCGGCCTCGGGCGTGAACACACCCGGGTCGATGACGAGGGTGGTGCCGTCCTGCTCGAGGACGACGGTGGCGTGGGTGTACTTCGTCAGCTCCATGACGACAACACTACAACTGTGTTGTACTTCTGGTGGCCGATCCGGGTGAGGGAGCACTCAGTCGGCGCGCCGGGCCAACCGTTCGAAGATGCCGGGCAGACGTTCGAGGGCCGCACGTTCCTCGTCGTCGAGTTCCTCGCGGATCGCCGTCGCCAACCAGTCGGCCCGCGCCGTCATGTCCCGGCGGAGGACCTCGCTGCCGGTGTCGGAGATGCGGATGACCGACACGCGGCGGTCGGTGTCCGACGTCGTCCGCTCGACGTACCCGAGGTCGGCGAGCTCCCCCACCGTGCGCGACTGCCCCTGGTGCTTCACCGCCCGGCGACGTGCCAGCTCGGCGATCGGCATCGGCCCCTCGCGCTCGAGGAACCCGAGGGTCGTCGCGTGGGCGGTGGGCAACGAGTCCGCCTCCCGCTTCGCAGCGCGCACGACGCGACCGATCGCGTGCCGGAGCTCCACGGCGAGTTCGTCGGTCCGGTCCATGCCCGGAACGCTACCGCGTGGTCGCACAGCGGACCTCCGGTTGGATCGGAGGATGGTCCGCGTCTCCGTCGTCATCCCCGTGCGCGACGACGCTGCGCACCTGCGACGCTGCCTCGACGCCCTCGCGGTGCAGACACTGCTCGCCGACGAGGTCGTCGTGGTCGACAACGGCAGCCGGGACGACAGTGCCGAGGTCGCCCAGGCAGCGGGGGCGATCGTGCTCACCGAACGCATCCGTGGCATCGCCCGAGCCTCGGCGCGCGGCTACGACCGGGCGTCCGGAGACGTCCTCGTCCGACTCGACGCCGACTCCGTCCCGCCGCCGGGGTGGATCGCCGACGCGGTGCGGCTGTTGGCCGATCCGTCGGTCGTCGCGGTGACCGGGCCCGGGTGTCCGCACGACGGCGGACCGCTGATCGGCCGGCTGTGGGACGCCGTCTACATGCGGCCGTACTTCGCGCTCATGTGGGCCGCGCTCGGCCGCCCACCGCTGTTCGGTTCCGCGATGGCGATGCGGCGGTGGACCTGGGACGCGGTCCGCAGCCGAGCGCACCGCGAGGACCCCGAGGTGCACGACGACGTCGACCTGAGCATGCAGCTCGACCCGGCCTGGCGGGTGGTGGCCGACCCCGTGCTCACGGTGCAGGTGTCCGCGCGACCGTTGTCGGGCCTCCCGTCCGCACTGTTGCGGACGCGACGCGCCTTCCACACGTTCCGCGTGAACGGCCGGCGGGCGAACCCGGTGCGTCGGTGGGCGCGGCGGGTGCGCGTGGGGCTGCGGGTGCGGTGCGGGTGGCGCACGCGCTGACGGGATCACGGAACGGTGACGCTTGCGGACGCCGTCAGCACGTCCGCCTACGTTCGGTTGTGCGGGCACGTCCGCACGACGAACGAGGGGGAACGATGCGGCGATCAGCGCGCACGACGACATCCGGGATCACGGCGACGCTGACGGCAGCACTGGCGATCGGACTCGCCCTGTCGGGTTGCGCCCAGAGCGCTCCAGCGGGACCGGGTACGCCGTCCGCGACGACGGCGGAGAGCACCGGCACACCGAGCGCCAGCCCGAGCAGTACTCCGGAGCCCACATCGACGATCACGCAGGTCCCCGGGGTCGACTACGACGGCGGCACGGTGCCGGCGAGCTGCACCGATCTCATCACCCCCGGCAAGTGGGACGACGCGTTCGCCTCCGCTCCGCTGAACGACCCATCGGTCGTCGGCGACCCGGTCGCGATCCCGAAGAGCGCCTTCACCCCCGTCCTGCAGGCCGACGGCAAGCGTCTGTACTGCGTGTGGCGGGAACCGCAGGCCGACATCTCGTACCTGTCGATCGCGGTCGACGTCGTGGACTCGGCAACCGCGAGCGCAGCGCTGCAGAAGCTGCCGGACGACGGCTACGACTGCGGCAACGAGGCGGAGGGCTACCAGTGCCAGAAGGTGTCGAAGAACGAGCAGTACCCCGTGACCGACGGCGACACCTACTTCACGCGTGGTGACATCGGCATCCACATCCAGCAGTCGAACATCGAGACCTCGGGACTCCTCGACGACGTCATGGACCACGTCTTCACGTCGTAGACCGAGCGGGCCAGCGGGCCAGCGGGTCAGCGCGTCGGTCGCGACCGCACGTGCGCTCGCTCCCCCTGGGGCCCGTACAGGCACAGCACCTCGGTGACCGAGTCGGTGACGTTGCCCATCCAGTGCGGGGTGTGGGTGTCGAACTCGGCGACCTCACCCGGCCCGAGGTCGAGGTCGTGCTCACCGAGCACCAGGCGCAGGCGGCCGGACAGGACGTAGAGCCACTCGTACCCCTCGTGCGTCTTGAGCGATGGTTCGCCGCCCGGTGTGTTCGGCGGGAACAGCTGCTTGAACGACCGCACGCCGCCGGTGCGCTTCGTCAACGGCACGACGACCCGGCCGCCGTGCACCTCGGGCTTCATGTGCACCCGGGGGTCGCCGGTCTGGGGTGCTCCGACCAGGTCGTCGAGCGGCACCTGGTACGCCCGCGCCAGTGGGAGCAGCAGCTCGAGCGTCGGCTTGCGCTGCCCCGACTCGAGCCGCGAGAGCGTACTCACCGACACCCCGGTCTTCTCCGACAGGGCGGCGAGCGTGACGTCCCGGTGGGCACGGAGCGCGCGCAACCGCGGCCCCACCCCGTCGACGACCTGCGCGGTCGTGCGGGGGGCGACTGGTTCCTGCGGGCCGTGGGACATGCTGCCCAGGTTGCCACATCAGCAAGGTTTCTTGCTGTCCGCGACCCATCGGCCACATGCTCCTTGCATGCGTGATCACTACGACGTCATCGTCATCGGCGGAGCAGCCGCCGGCCTCTCCGCCGCCCTCGTCCTCGGGCGCTCCCGCCGCTCCGTCCTCGTCGTCGACGCGGGCGAACCCCGCAACGCGCCGTCGGCCGGCGCCCACAACTACCTCGGGCGCGAGGGCATCGCCCCCGCCGAGCTGTCCGCGATCGGTCGCGACGAGGTTGCCGCCTACGGAGTCGAGGTGACGGCCGGGAGGATCGTGGCCGCGTCCGCGACGACGGGCGACGGCACCGACCCGGTCGGCTTCTCGGTCACACTGGACTCCGGCACGGTCGTCACCGCCCGCAGGCTCGTCGTCGCCTCCGGCGCCGTGGACGTCCTGCCGCAGGTACCGGGCCTGGCCGAGCAGTGGGGGCGCGGGGTCGTGCACTGCCCGTTCTGCCACGGGTGGGAGATCCGCGACCAGCGCATCGGCGTGCTCGTGACGACACCGAACGGCGTGCACCACGCGCTGATGTTCCGGGCGTTGAGCGAGCACGTGACGGCGTTCGTCACCGATCCGGCACTCGTCGACGACACCGCCCTGGCCGGTTTGCGGGCCCGCGGGATGGAGGTCGTGGACGACACGGTCACGCAGGTCCTGTCGTCAGAGGGCACGCTGACCGGGGTCACGCTCGGCTCCGGCGAGGTCGTCGAACTCGACGCCCTGGCCGCGGCGAGCACCGCTGAGGCGCGCGTGGACTTCCTGTCCGGGCTCGGCCTGGTCGCGACCGACCAGTTCATGGGCGACTTCCGGTACGCGAGTGCGCTGACGGTGGACCCGGCCGGGCAGACCTCGGTGCGCGGTGTGTACGCGGCCGGCAACGTGGCCGCTCCGATGGCGACGGTCATCGCGTCCGCTGCCGCCGGGGTCCAGGCGGGAGCGGCCGCCCACGGCGACCTCGTGCAGGCCGACCTCGCGGCGGCGCTGGCCGCGGCGGCGGGCTCTGGGCGAGTCTCGGCCTGAGCGACAGTCCTCGCGCTCGGAGCCGCGAGGAGTGTCGTCCACCCCGAGACTCGGGGCAGCCGGCCCGAGACTCGGGGCAGCCGTCAGTCGACGCGGTAGCCCGCCTGCGCCGCCAGCAGCGGGGCGAGCGTGTACAGCTGGTCGGCGCCGATCGTCGCACCGCGGAACCCCTCGAGGCGCTCGACCCGGTCGAGGTCCGCACCCCGCAGGTCCACGTGGTCGATCCGGGTGTTGGAGCCCTCGGCGTCGCGGATGCTGCTGCCCTCGAACGACACCCGGAGCAGCTTCGCGTCCGCGATGTCGAGCTCGTCGATGACGCAGTCGCGGAACACCACGTCGGTGAGCGTCGACCCGCGCAGGTTCACGAACCCGAACTTCATCCCGACGAACTCGACGCCGTTCAACCCGGAGTCGTACAGCTCACCCGAGCCGATGCGACCGCCGGACACCCGGACCTCGCGCCACGAACTGCTCGACGCCCGCAGCACGGGGGCGTCGAGCGTGTCGATGATCGAGTCGTGCACCCGCAGGCCACGGAAGTCGGCGCCGTCGCCCCGGAGCGTGTCGATGACGCACTCCTCGATCTCGAGGTCGGGCAGCCGCTCACCGGCCAGGTCGAGCACGCCGATGCGCTTCCCCTCGATGCGGTCGCCGGTCAGGACGTCGCCGGGTCCGGGGACCCAGTCCTGCAGGTCGACGGGCTCGGTCAGGGTGATGCGCGGGGCTTCGGTGCCGGAGGAACGTGCCATGGACTCAGTCTGGCGCGTGCCGGTGACGCTCCAGCACGCTGTCGAGCCGGTAGTCCTTCGCCGGGCCCCGGGCTTCCCAGCGCACGGTCCACCGCTGCTCGTCGCCGTCCAGTGCCCCGGTGTAGTCGTCCGGAGCACAGGCGTGGGCGACGCTCGTGCCCCACACCCAGTCGTGGAACACCCGGCCGTCGGCGAAGTGCACGGTCCACGCGTGGTCATCGTCGCGCCGGACGGTCAGCGTCCGGGACACCGGGGTGGCCCGGCCGTCGAAGGTCATCACGCCCGCTTCGTCCCAGCGCACCTCGTCCGCGCCGACCGCGGTCAGCGTCGTGGTGCCGGTGACGATGCCCTGCACGCCGGCACGCCGGTCGTCCAGGGTCCGGCGGAGCACCCACTCCCCCAGCAGGTCCGTCGGCAGCAGCACCGCCCCAGGCTATCCGCGCAGGGCCTCGGCTCGGGCCGCCCGGTGCTCCTCGTCGGAGATCACACCGCGAGCGTGCAGGTCGTCGAGTTCCGCCAACCGCTGCTCGCGGAGTGTCCGGGGCGCACCATTCGAGCGACGGCACCGGACGACCGCGATCCACACGGTGACGACGACGGCGACCACGATGAGCCCCATCGCCACGCTCCACACGATGTCGTACAGCGGCGGGATGAGCGGGTTGTGCAGCTCCTCGGAGGCGATCATCCGCGCAGGGCCTCGGCTCGCGCCGCCCGGTGCTCCTCGTCGGAGATCACACCGCGAGCGTGCAGGTCGTCGAGTTCGGCGAGCCGCTGTTCGAGCGGCTTCTCGGGCGCGAGCGTCCGGCTCTGCATCGCCTGGTACGCGATGTCCTCCTGCATGGTGAGCGGGTTCTGACCGCGGTCGGCCATCCGCTTGCCCCGATAGAGCGTCAGGACGACGATCGTCAGGGTGGTGAGGATCGTCAGGGCTGCGACGACTCCGAACGCGATGCCGAACCAACCGCCGAACAGGTCGGGCATCCCCGAGCCGCCCGGTCCCTCGAGTTCACTGAACGCCGACCAACTGAGCACCATCGCGCTCCCCCTTCTCACAACGACGAGCGAAGCGTAGCGCGACCCGAGCGCCCGTTCCTTCCCAGAACACCCGCGATGGGAAGCGGAATCGGGCGTACCTGGCCGAAACTTCCGACCCGGTACGCCCGAAAGCACCCACTACGCCCCGGCAGCCCCCGCCCAGCCCCGCCCAGCCAGCTACCCCCGCAGCGGATCCGACGCGGCCACGTGCGCACCGTCCGCGAACCCGGCCACGAGCGCACGCAACGCGTCTTCGGAGGTGTGCCGGGCCTCCCATCCGAGCACCGACCGGGCACGGTCGGTCCGCATGATCGGCACGCCGGCCGCGATGTCGATCCAGCCGGCATCCGTCGGCTGCAACCGCAGCCGCCACGTCAGCGTCACGATCCCTCGCAGCAGTCCGAGCGGGATCCGCACGGCACCGAGCATGCCGAAGGCTCTTGCCAACCGCGGCGGGTTGAGCACGGGCGACGCAGCGATGTTGAACGCTCCGCCGGCCCGCTGGTCGACGGTCCGCCAGTACGCGTCCGCGACGTCGTCGGCGTGCACCGCCTGGAACACGAACGGGTACGGCAGGGGCAGCACGAGCCACCGGATCCAGCGCACGATCGACATCGGCACGAGGTGTCCGAGGAACAGCCCGCGGATCTCGGCGGCGGCGTCCCGCTGGAAGATCAACCCCGGGCGCAGCCGTGTGACGACCACGGACGGATGGTCTGCCTCGAACGCGTCCATCGCCGCTTCGTTCTCGGCCTTGTGGATCGAGTACGTCGCGGTGGGGATGCCGTCGGTCGGCCAGCTCTCGTCGACCGGGGTGCGCTTGCCCGCGGCGTCGACGCCCCGGTAGGTCCCGACCGACGAGGCGACGACGACCTGCGGGACCCCTGCTCGAGCGACGGCCGACAGCACGTTCGCGGTGCCGGTGACGTTCGTCCGGTACTGCAGCGGGATGTCGTGCGTCGGCTGCAGTGCCCAGGCCAGGTGGATCACCGCGTCGGCGCCGGTGAAGATCGCAGTGAGCTGGCCGACCGCGTCGGACGCGCCGACGTCGACGGCGTGCCAGACGGCGGAACCGTACGGCTCCGCGTGCACGTCCGGCAGCCGCCGCGCGACCCCGACGATCTCGACGCTGCCGCCGCGCCCGTCGCCGTCGGAGGCACCGGGCGAAGCCCCGTCCGCCCGCGCGGCGACCCGCGCCTCCGCGAGCCGACGGAGCACCGCCGTCCCGACGTTGCCGGTCCCGCCGACGACGACGATCCGCATCAGGCGGCGGCCAGGGCAGGGTCGAGCACGACCTTCACGCAACCGTCCTGCTTCTTCTGGAACACCTCGTACATGTGCGGGGCGTCCTCGAGCGACACCCGGTGGGTGGTCAGGTCGAGCGTCCCGAGCGGGTCCGACGGGTCCTGCACGAGCGGCATGATGTCGTCGATCCAGTGCTTCACGTTGCACTGTCCCTCGCGGATGGTGATCTGCTTGTCGAAGAGCGTCATCATCGGCATCGGGTCGGCCATGCCGCCGTAGACGCCGCTCAGGGAGACGGTGCCACCGCGGCGGACCAGGTCGATCGCGGCGTGCACGGCTGCGAGCCGGTCTATGCCGGCGACCTCGATCGCCTTCTGCGCCAGTGCGTCGGGCAGCAACCCGGCCGCTCGCTGCGCGAAGCCGGCGACGGGGTTGCCGTGCGCCTCCATGCCGACGGCGTCGACGACTCCGTCGGGGCCGCGGCCGTCGGTCAGGTCGACGAGCTCCGGCACGGTGTCCTTCGACAGGTCGAACACCTCGGCGCCGTGCTTCGCGCCGAGGTCGCGGCGGACCTGTTCGGGGTCGACGGCGAGCACGCGGTAGCCCAGGTGCTTGCCGATGCGGGCGGCGAACTGGCCGACGGGGCCGAGTCCGAGCACCGCGAGCGTGCCGCCATCGGGCACGTTCGCGTACTGCACGGCCTGCCACGCGGTGGGCAGGATGTCGCTGAGGAACAGCCACCGGTCGTCGGGCGTGCCGTCGTCCGGGATCACGATGGGCCCGTAGTCCGCGTGCGGGACCCGGAGGTACTCGGCCTGGCCGCCGGGGACCTGGCCGTACATCTTCGTGTAGCCGAAGAGCGCCGCTCCCGAGCCGTACTCGGTGACCTGGGTGGTCTCGCACTGCGACTGCAGGCCATTCGTGCACATCCAGCAGTGACCGCACGAGATGTTGAAGGGGACGACGACCCGGTCGCCGACCTTGAGGTTCGTGACGGCGCTGCCGACCTCCTCCACGATGCCCATGGGCTCGTGGCCGAGGACGTCGCCCTTGTCGATGTACGGGCCGAGGACCCGGTACAGGTGCAGGTCGGAGCCACAGATCGCCGTGGACGTGATCCGCACGATCGCGTCGGTCGGTTCCTGGATGGTCGGGTCGGGGACGGTCTCGACGGACACCTTCTCGGTGCCCTGCCAGGTCAGTGCGCGCACGTCGCGTTCCTCTCGTGGTCGCTTCGGGCCGGCCGGGAGGCGCGGCTCGCTTCTCCCTCCTCGGTACGCGCCCGCCCCGTGGTGCGTTCACAGCCCCGCCTGGGTTCGGGGCTCCGCCGCCCGGTCAGACGACCGGATCCGCGAGCACCGTGGCGAGCACGCGCTCGTGCTCCACGCGGTCGCCCGGACCGGCACTGCCCGCGAGCATGATGAGCGCCTTCCACAGCGCCCAGCCACGCGCCCGGGCCCACGCAGCGGCGTCGAGCCCCACGGCCTCGTGGAACACCGGGCGCGCCGCCGGCTCGAGGAACGTCCACGCGAGCACGAGGTCGCAGGCCGGGTCGCCGACCCCGCACGTGCCGAAGTCGATCAGGGCGGCGAGGCGTCCCGCGTCGTCCACGAGCAGGTTGCCCGGCGCCACGTCCCCGTGGAACCAGACCCCCGGACGGTCCCAGGTCGAGGCGACCGCGTCGTCCCAGATGCGTTCGCACGCGGCACGGTCGACCTGCGCGCCCAGGGTGTCGAGCGCCGCGACGACCTCGGCTCCGTACACCGAGGGGTGCTCGCCACGGTGGAACGAGTGCACGCCGGCGGTCGGGCCCCCGGTGGCGGGGAGGCTCCGGAGCTGCCGGAGCACCGCGCCGACGTCGGCGGCGAAGCGCTCGTGGTCGAGGTCGACCGCACGCGCGGCCACCGTCCCGTCGAGCCACCGCCGGACCGACCACGGGAACGGGTACCCCTCGCCCGGTTCGCCCAGACCGACCGGCTCGGGGACCGCGACGTCCAACCGGCGTGCCAGGTACGGCAGGACGTCCTGCTCCTTCTCGACCGCGGGCACGTAGCCGGCGGCACTCGGCAGCCGGACGGACAGCGCGTCGCCGAGTCGGTACGTGCGGTTGTCCCAGCCCTGGTGGTCGACCTCGCGCACGGGCAGGCCGTTCCACTCGGGGAACTGCGTCGCGACGAGTCGTTCCACGACTGCGGCGTCGATCCGGGGCACTTCAGTGTGCATGGCCCCAGGTTAGGCTCCGGGCATGGCCACCGTGTCCGAGCTGCTGACCGCGAACCTCCACGACGTCTTCGGGAACCGAGACGCCACTTCCCGCCGAGCCGCGATCGAGCGGACGTACTCCCCCGCCGTCGCCTTCACCGATCCCGAGGGCACCGCCGTCGGCTGGGATGCCCTCGACCAGAAGGCCGCCGAGCTGCTCGACCGGGTGCCCGGCGCGTTCCAGTTCGTCGAGGAGGGCCGCCGCTACGTGTCCGCGACGCACGGGGCCCTGGCGTGGGGCTTCGGCCCGGTCGGTGCCCCGGCGGTGCGCGGCATCGACGTGATCGAGGTCCGCGACGGTGTCGTGGTCACCCTGACCACCTTCTTCGCCGAGCCAGGCGACACCGACTGAACCACGGGGGTCGGGCCGGCCGCCTGCCCTGGTGACCGGCGGGGCGGGCCGGCACCGGGCCTCCTGGCAGGGGTCGTCAGGCGGGTTCTGCCAGGGCGAGCAGCGCGTCACGGGTGACCGCCAGCTCGCGTGCGTCCAGGTACGGCGGCATGGCGACAGCTGCTGCGAGCCCCTCGGCCGCGTGCCGGACGACCAACGTGCGGTCCTCGGGCAGGCCGTCGCGCGCGAACACCGCGCGCCAGTCCTCGGCGTCCGCGGCGACGACCGCCTCGACCCCCGGCACTGCCATCAGACCGGTCCAGTGCGCGGTCGGCGAGAAGACCTCCATGGCGCGTTGGCTGCCGCCGCACAGGGTCCGCACGTAGGCGCGGAGGACCTTGCCGGGGCGGTTCTCGGCCAGGTCGACGTGCCGCAGCACCTCGTCCTTGAACGTCGCGAGACCGTGCGCGGCGACGGCGAGGAGCAGCTCGTCCTTCGACGGGAAGTGGTGGAGCAGGCCGCTCTTGGAGACGCCGGCGTCCGCCGCGATCTCGGCGACGCTCACCCGGGTGCCGCGCTCGGCGAGCAGCCGCTCGGCGGCCTCGAGGACCGCCTGGCGGGTGCGCTCACGATCGCGGGTGCCGTCAGTGCTCATGACGACCTTCAGTGCTCATGCGGTTCATCCTGCCGGTTCGGGATCACCCGGAGTGCGACTGCGGCGGCGACAGCGAGCGCCACGGCCGCGCAGATCGAGGCGAGCTGCATGCCGCCGGTGAAGGCGTGCCGAGCGTGTTCGAGGATCGGGTCGCCGTCCTGCAGGACCTGGGACGCCGACGCCAGGGACTCACGGATCCGGTCGCCGACACCGCCGCTGACCGCACCGCTCGTCACGTCGAGGTTCGACCGGTAGAACGCGGTCTGCAGCGAGCCCAGCACCGCGATGCCGAGCGCGACGCCCAGTTCGTACCCGGTCTCCGAGATGGCCGAGGCCGCACCGGCACGCTCCCGAGGTGCCGCGGCGACGACGGCGTCGGTGGCCAGGGTCATCGACACCCCGACGCCCAGGCCGACCACGGCGAGCGCGATCGCGATGCCCCAGTACGTCGGCAGCCCCTCGGCGAACGCGAGGCCGGCCATGCCCACGGCGGCGACCGCCAGGCCGAGGCCGATCGACCGGCCGGGTCCGACCCGCCGGGACAGCAGCCCGATGATCGCGATCACCGCGATCGAGGCCAGGGTCGCCGGCAGCTCGGCCGCTCCGGCGAGCAGCGGCGTGAACCCACGGACCAGCTGCAGGTACTGCGAGAAGAAGAACAGCAGACCGCTCAGTGCGAAGACCGACAGCGAGTTCGCGACGACGGCGCCCGAGAACGCCGGGATCCGGAACAGCTGCAGGTCGATGAGCGGCGTCGCGAGGCGCTTCTGGCGGCGGACGAACCACCAGCCGGCGCCGATGCCGATGAGCGCCGTCAGGGGCACCGTCCAGTCGAACCCGTGCCCGGCGACGTGCTTCACGGCGTACACGAGCGGCACGATCGCCAGCACCGAGAGGACGGCGGACAGCAGGTCGATCGGGGTGCGCGCGCCGCCCTTCGACTCGGGCAGCAGGATCGCGCCGGCGATGACGATCACGACGATGACGGGGATGTTGATGAGGAAGACCGAGCCCCACCAGAAGTGCTCGAGCAGCGCACCGCCGACGAGCGGTCCGGCGGCGGCACCACCCGTCGCACCCGCCGACCACACGGCGATCGCGGTGGTGCGCTGCCGGGCGTCGCGGAAGATCGTGCGCACCAGCGACAGGGTCGACGGCATCAGGGTCGCTCCGGCGATGCCGAGCAGTGCCCGCGCGGCGATGAGGAGCTCGGGCGTCTGCGCGAACGCTGCGGCGGCCGAGGCCAGGCCGAACGCGACCGCGCCGACGAGCAGCAGGCGCTTCCGGCCGATCCGGTCGGCGACGTTGCCCATCGTCACGAGCAGCCCAGCGAGCGCGAACGAGTAGACGTCGCCGATCCAGAGCACCTGCGTCGCGGTCGGGTCGAGGTCCGCGGTCAGCGACGGGACCGCGAGGGCCAGCACGGTGCCGTCGATCGCGAGCAGCACCACGGCCAGGGTGAGGACACCGAGGGACGCCCATTCACGGACGGAGGCGCGGTGGATCGGGGCGGTGCTGGTGCTCGGGGTGGTTTCGGTCACCCGGAGACCCTAACCGACCACATGGTCGGTAGAGCCGACTGCACAGTTGGTTGCCAGCGTCGTTCGTCCTCAACCCCGCAGGCGGTCGCGATCCGCCGGCGGCAGGTGCTCGGTCGCCGTGTGGCGCGCCGCAGGCGCCAGGAACCGTCCGCTCTTCTCGAGGAACGCCACGAGCGCCGGCTCCGACGCGCGCTTGCCCGTCTCGCGCAGGACCCACCCCAGCGCCGACTGCACGGTGTCGCTCCGCTCCCGCACCAGGCGTCCAGCGATCCCGAGTGGCACCTCGGCGTCGCCCTGCTTCGCGAACGCCAGCGTCGCCACGACCGCGATCCGGCGCACCATCGCCACGTCGGACTTCACGAGCGCGAACAGCGGGCCAGTCGAGCCACCCACGAGCGGCGCACCGACGAGCTCTTCGGCTGCCAGGTCGACCAGCGCCGGGTCGTCGAAGCGCTCGGCCTTCGCTGCCGACAGGTACTCGTCGGTCAGCTCCGGATCGGGGCGCTCGCGCATCGCCTGCACCAGGAGCAGCACGGCGATGAGCTTCGCGCCGTCGTCGTCGCTCCAGAGCAGCGCCGAGCGCTCGCCGTCGTCGAGGCCCTCGAACCGCCGTGCGACCCGGCGCGCCGCCGCGACGTCCCCGCTGGAGCGCGCGAAGGCGACGAGCACGGCCTCCGCGTCGGCCGCGTTGCCGGCCCCGGTCCCGCCGCGCGATGTCATCCGGTCAAGGGTATCCGCGCCGTCCTGCCCGCACTTCGTGAGCAGGAATGGTCGGGTGCCCGAAGGCGACCCGACCATTCCTGCTCACGAAGGTCGCTCCATCCGGATCACCACCGCGACATCGTCGACGACGGCCTCGGCGACGAAGGCGATCGCTTCCCGCTGCGCTCCGGCGGCCAGCTCGATTCGACTGACCTGCGAGATCGCTCCTGGCACCTGATCGTTCTGGACGACCCACCACCTCCCCTCTCGATGCGCGTGCGATGTGAACGTCGTGGTCATGGGTCCTCGTTTCGTGGCGGGGAGCAGGTCCTGCGCAGCCCGGTTGCACCCCGTGGTGATACGCAGTACATTGGCCGTACACCCCCGGATGTCTCGACTACCGGGCGCGAAGCCCCGCCTCTGGCGGGGCTTCTGTACTTCTGGCACGCCAACTCTTCGGTCGCGTGATGACACCGTGAACGTCCGCGATCCTGTCGGGCAGCTGCGAGTCGCGCATGACGGCCGCCCGAACGTGACGTACATGGTCGGGCTCCAGTGCGAGGAGACTCCGCGCAGGGGAAGGGCTCGGGCACATGAGCCCGATCTCGACGCCACCCCTTTCGCGGACGATTCGCAGTGCGTCGACGAAGTCGGAGTCGTTCGACAGGACGAAGGCCGCGTCGACCAACCCGTCCATCGCATCGCAGACCAAGTGCGCAGCCAGACTCACGTCCGACCCCTTCTCCTCGATCTTCCGGACCCGCACAGTGCGCGGGGAACCGTCGTCGTCCAGTTCGAGCGGACTCTTCGCCATCCATCGCCGATCGGAACGGAACGTGCCGAAGTGCGTGGTGACCGCGGGGAGTGTCGCGAGGGCGCGCAGGTAAGCGCTCTGCCTGGAGGGCGCCGCCGGATCTTCCCCTTCGACGAAACGCACGCGCGCAGTGAAGTACCGCACGAGGACGACCTCGAAATCCGGGAGGAGCGTCTCGCTCAGCTTGCGGACGTCCAGCCACCGGCAATCCGGCCGGTGTTCCAGGGCGCGGCGGTAGAGATTGAAGCCGTCGATGTACACAGCAGCCCGCGGTTTGCGGCCGACCTCTTCCACACCCATCGGGACAGTCTGTCATGTGATGTTCCACTTCCTCGAGCGAGCGCTCGTCGGGTGCGGGGTGCCCGCACTTCGTGAGCAGAAATGGTCGGGTGCCCGAAGGCGACCCGACCATTTCTGCTCACGAAGTGGAGCGACGCCAGCGGCCCCGGATCAGCGGAAGTGCATGTTCTTCAACGGGTCGACGAGCGTGCCGTTGCGCCGCATCTCGACGTGCACGTGCGGCCCGGTGGACTGCCCGGTGTTGCCGGACTTCCCGATCTCGGTGCCGAGCTTCACGATCTGGCCCTTCTTCACCCCGATCTTGCTGAGGTGGGCGGTGAGCACCGTGGTCATGCCGTAGGTCACGACGATGTAGTTGCCGTACGAGGCGTCGTTCGCCACGGTCTTCGTGACCGTTCCGGTTCCCGCGCCGTACACGGGGGTGCCGACCGGGACCGGGGCATCGGTGCCCTGGTGGTAGCGCGGGACGTGTCCGGCGCCGCGGTCGTCGCCGTACCTGCCGGTGATCTTCGTGCCCTTCACCGGCCAGGCGAGCCCGGTCACGGGGCGGCTCGACCACACGCGGGTGTCCTTCGCCCCGTAGATCACGAGGTTGCCGTCGACCTGCAGGAGCAGGTTGCTCGAGCCCGCGGTGGTCGTCTTCGTGGTCCACAGTGCGACCTTGCGCGCCGGGTCCTTCGACCAGATCACGAAGTTGCCGTTCTTCTGCAGCTCGGCCCAGGCTCCGGGGTGGCCACCCGTCTTCGTGTGCCAGACCACTGCACCGTTCACCCGCTGCACCAGGTTGCCGTCCGCGCGCATCTCGAGCGTGCGGTTGGTGGTCGCGTCGGAGCGCAGGACGGTGCCGCTCAGCAGGGCACCACCGGAGGCGATCCGGTCTTGGAAGGTGTTCCACTTCACGACGACGGAGGTGCCGGCGAGCAGCGCCATGGTGCCGTCCGCACGCACGGCCAGCGCAGTCGAGTTCGCTCGGCCGGCCGAGGCCCAGCGCGCCACGCGCTTGCCGTTGCGCATGATGTCGAGTGCGCGGTCCCGCCCCACGACGGCGTAGACGTTCGAGGAACCTGCGGTGTTCGAGGCCCACAGCACGCGGTTCCCGATGCCGTACTCGACCAGGTTCCCGTCACCCTGCATGATGAGCCGGAACTGGCCGTTCTGCGAGGTCACCTGGTCACCGGGCAGGAGCTTCGTGCCGGCCGGGACCGACCCGACCCACACTGCGGACGCCGCGGCGGGTTCGGCGGTGGCGACGAGCGCCCCCGCCGCGAGGGCCAGCGCCATGACGGCGCCGGCGAAACGTGGGAGTCGGCGCGCACGTGCGACGGTCGACGGAGTGGTGCTCATGGATCCCCTGACTCGGAACCGACCACGCCCCTGCGCGGTCGTTCGGCGCTCGCCCTGTACGAGTCACCGAACGATGGTCGCTTTTCTGCGCGGGGCGCACAACCCCTTGACAGGGGGGTGCGGCTACGGCTGCTGCAAGAACTCCTTCGGTGTCGCCAGCAGCGCTTCGAGCTTGTGGAACGACTGCGTCCAGCCGGCGATGTTCATGTCGCGCATGAACTCGGGGAAGGGTCCCTGGGTCAGGGTGACGATCGTGCCGTCGCCGTCCTCGGCGAACTCGAGCGTCAGGGACAGCGCGGTGCCGTCCTCGACCCCGGGGATGCCGTGCGCGGTCGAGGTCCCGATGATGATCCGGTTCTCCTCGATCTGCTCGAGGGTCGAGGTGACGGGCGACGACCACTCGGCGTTGTCGTTGCTGACCATCGTGAGGTTCCAGGCGCCACCGACCCGCGCGTCGACCTCGACGGTGGCGACGGGGACGTGGAAGCCGAGGGGGCCGAACCAGAGCGCGAGCAGCGCTGGGTCGACGAACGCCCGGTACACGTCGGCGACGGGGTGGGCGAAGCGGTGGGTGGCGTGGGCGGTGAACTGTTCGGTCATGACTGCTCCTGCGGATCGACGGTGAAGGCGGGACTGGCGGGACTGGCGGGACCGGCGGGTGGGGCGGTGGACGGGCTACCCACCGGGGCGGGCGTGCGCTGGGCGGCGAGCAGGGCCTCCAGGCGGTCGAACCGGCGGTCCCAGTCGGGACGCAACCGGCCCAGCCAGGTGCCGAGCTCGTCGACGGCCTCGGGCCGGAGGCGGCACGTGCGCCACGTGCCGTGCCGCTCGCGCGTGATGAGGCCGGCGCGTTCGAGCACGCCGAGGTGCCGCGAGATCGCCGGGGCGCTGACGTCGAAGGGCTCGGACAGCTCGGAGACGGTCGCTTCGCCCTTGCCGAGCCGCTCGACGATGCGCCGTCGGATCGGGTCGGCGAGCGCTGAGAGGACGACGTCGGTGTGGTCGGGTTCCATCGTCGCCTCTTCGGTGAACCAGACGGTTAATTAACCTCGGCGTTCAGTATGCGCTCGCACCCCCGGGAGCACAAGACCTCACCGGAACCGGGACGGCGGGGCCCCGAACGCCTTCGAGAAGGCGGCGGTGAACGCCGCGGGGGTCGCGTAGCCGAGCCGGCCCGCCACCTCCGTCACGGTGCCGCGTCGCAGGGCCGGGAGGCTCGACAACAGTCGTGCACGCACCCGCCAGCTCGCGGGACCCACCCCCGCGGCCGCACGGAAGTGGCGGTCGAGGGTGCGTTCCGAGACGGCCGCCGCGCGCGCCCAGTCGGCGTTCGTCACCTGGACGTCGGGCTCGGCCAGGTACGCCCGACACAGGTCGCGCAGGACACCCCGTGGCGGCAGCGAGACGCTCAGCGGGATCGGTGCGACGCGCTGGAGCTCGTGCAGGGCGAGCCGGACGAGGGTGCCGTCCCGGGCGTCGTCGTCGTACGGCACGTCGAGCGCGTTGGCGGCACGCAGCACCTCGCGCAGCAGGGGCCCGACCTCGACGACGGTGCACCGGGTCGGCCACCAGGGCACGGTGTCCGGCTCGATGTACAGGCTCCAGGTGCTGACGTCGAGCATCCGGACCTCGTGGGGCACCCCGGGCGGGATGAGCACGGCCCGGTCGGTCGGCACGGTCCACGAGCCGTCGTCGGTCTCGACGAGCATCACGCCACTCGCACCGTAGAGCAGCTGCGCCCGTCGGTGCTCGTGCCGGGCGAGCAGGTGGTCCGGCGGGTAGTCGGTGCCGATCGGCAGGACGTCGAACGGCTGGTGGTCGAACTCGGAGACCGGGACGTTGCGCACACGTCGAGGCTAGGTCTCGAAGGAACCTGCCGCACACCCGATCGTCCGCCGTGGTGATCCCCGCTGGGATGGAGGCATGTCGTTCATCGTGCTCGTGGTCATCGGGGTCCTGGTCGGGGTCACCACCGTCCTGTTCGGGTTCGGGGGTGGGTTCGTCACCGTGCCGATCATCACCGTCGCCGACGCAGCCCTCGGTGGCGACGCCGTCCGGGTGGCCACGGCGACCTCGGCCCTCGTGATGCTCGTGAACGCCGCCGTGGCCACCGTCTCGGCCCGGCGCGGCGCACTCGCACCACTCCGGGGCCGTTCGCCGCTGTTCGTCCTGCTCGGGGTCGGCGGCGCGGTCGGGGTGCTCGCCGCACGAGGGGCCCCGGACGCGCTCCTGCGCTGGGGCTTCGTCGCCTACCTCGGGGTCACGGTCGCCGACCTGCTGCTGCGCCCGGGCTTCCTGCGCAGCTCGGCGACGGACCGCGCGGTCGCGACCCGCGGCGGTGGACGCGACCACGGACCGACCCGTACCGGCGTGCCGACCGCCACGGGCCTCCCGATCGGTGCGGTCGCGGCGTTCCTCGGGGTCGGCGGCAGCGTGATGACGGTCCCGATGCTGCGCCGGTCCGGTGCCACCATGACGGCGGCAACCACCCTGGCGAACCCCCTCACGCTGGCGATCACGCTGCCTGCCGCCGCCGTGACCATGCTGCTGCCGGCGGTCGTCCCGCACGCCGCCGGACTCGTCGGCGCCGTCGACGTCCGGGCAGCCGTGGCCCTGCTGGTCGGCGCGATGCCGGTCATCGTGCTGCTCCGACGCCGCCCGCCGCACCTGCCCGAGGTCGCGCACGCCTGGGGCTACGTCGCACTGCTCGTCGCAGCGGGGATCGTCGTGGCCCTGGGCTGAGCGGGGAGCCCCGGGGAGAGGATGGGTGCATGCCGACGCCGAACCCCGCCTTCGTCCCGCCCACCACGCAGACCTCGCGCCCGGACCTGCAGGGCACGTTCGGCATGGCAGCCGCGACGCACTGGATCGCGACCGCCACCGCGCAGTCGGTGCTCGAACGCGGCGGCAACGCCTTCGACGCAGCCGTCGCGGGCGCGTTCGTCCTGCACGTGGTCGAACCGCACCTGAACGGCCCGGGCGGCGACCTGACGGCGGTGTTCGCGACGGAGTCGGACCCGACCCCGGTCGTGCTCGTCGGCCAGGGTCCGGCACCGGCCGGCGCGACACCCGAGCACTACCGCGCCGAGGGCCTCGACCTCGTCCCAGGCTCCGGCGCACTCGCCGCCACCGTCCCGGGTGCCGTCGACGCGTGGCTGCTGCTGCTCCGCGACCACGGCACGTGGGAGCTCGCGGACGTCCTCGCGCCGGCGATCGGCTACGCCCGTGACGGCCACCCGGTCGCAGCCGGGGTGGTCCGGACGATCACCGCCGTGCAGGGACTGTTCCGTGACCACTGGCCCACGTCCGCCACGCAGTGGCTGCCAGGAGGCACGGTGCCGGCCCCCGGGGACCTGGTGCGCAACGAGGCGCTGGCCGCAGTGCTCGACCGGCTCCTCGACGCCGGTGACGGCTCCGGCAGCCGGACCGCCCGCATCGACGCCGCGCGGAGCGAGTGGGCCGGGGGCTTCGTCGCCGAGGCCATCGACCGCTTCGTGCGGGAGCCGCACCGACACGCGTCGGGCAGCGACCACGCCGGGGTCGTCCGGGCGTCGGACCTGGCGGCGTTCCGGGCGTCGTACGAGCCCGCGGCGACGGTGGAGTTCCGCGGCTGCACGATCGCGAAGACCGGGCCGTGGGGCCAGGGTCCGGCGCTCCTGCAGACCCTGCGGCTGCTCGAACCGCTCGACGACCCACTGCTCGACCCGTCGACGTCGGTCGGCGCACACACCATCGTCGAGGCGCAGAAGCTCGCCATGGCGGACCGCGAGGCGTTCTACGGCGACGGCGACGTCCCGCTCGACGTGCTGCTCTCCGACGCGTACACGGAAGAGCGGCGCGCGCTGATCGGCGAGCGGGCCTCGGCCGAGCTGCGTCCGGGCACGATCGCGGGCGTCGAGCGCGCGATGCCGCCGGCCCGGACGGCGTACTCCGCCGGCGACGGCGCTGGTCTCGGCGAACCCACGGTGCAGGTCGCGCGGGACACCGACCGTGCGCCGGTCGCTCCCGTTGCCCCGGTCGAGGACCGCGGCGAGCCGTCCGTGGCCCCGGACGGCGAGACCCGGGGCGACACCTGCCACATCGACGTCGTGGACCGCTGGGGCAACATCGTCAGCGCGACACCGTCCGGCGGCTGGCTGCAGTCGTCGCCGACGATCCCGGAGCTCGGGTTCTGCCTGGGCACCCGGCTGCAGATGACCTGGCTCGAACCGGGCACGGCGTCGACGCTCCGCCCCGGCGAGCGCCCCCGCACGACCCTGACGCCGACCCTGGTGCTCCGTGCCGGCGCACCAGTGGCCGCGGTCGGTTCACCCGGCGGCGACCAGCAGGACCAGTGGCAGCTGCTGTTCCTGCTGCGGTGGATCGTCGGCGGGTACACCCCGCAGCAGGCGATCGACGCCCCGGCGCTGCACACGACGTCGTTCCCGGGGTCGTTCTGGCCGCGCACGTGGGAGCCGGCGGGCCTCGTGGTCGAAGACCGGATCGGCGACGACGTCATCGCGGAACTCGAGGCACGCGGCCACGTCGTCACCCGCGCCGGCGACTGGTCGCTCGGACGGCTGACGTGCGTGACGCGGGACCCGGCGACGGGCGTACTCGGCGCCGCCGCGAACCCACGCGGTGCCCAGGGCTACGCCGCAGGCCGCTGACCCGGGGTCGTTCCTTCCCAGAACACCTGCGCTGGAAAGCGGAATCGGGCGTACCTGGTCAGAACTTCCGACCAGGTACGCCCGATTCGACCAGCTACGCCGCGAGGCGCCCCGGCATCAGAGTGTCAAAGCGTCGGGACGACGACCGCGCGGCCCGACAGCTCGCCGGCCTCGAGCTTCCGATAGGCCTCGAGCGCGTCCGACAGCGCGTACCGCTCGACGTCGGGGACGATCTGCCCGGCGCGGTACATCGCGACGACCTCGTGCAGGTCCTCGATCGTGCCCCAGTAGGTGTTCGTGATCGTCGACTCGTACGGCGTCGCGAAGAAGTTCCACTCGGTGGTACCGCCGGCGATCCCGACGACGGTGAACCGGCCACCGACGGCCATGGACGCCTGAGCGACCTTGATGGTGGGCGTCGCTCCGACGAAGTCGAACGCGGCATCGACCCCGCGGCCGCCGGTGATCTCGCGGATCGCAGCGGCCTGGTCCGGCCCGCCGGGCACCGTGATCGCGCCGCGGGCGGCAGCGCGGTCCATGGCGTCCTGCTTCACGTCGGTCGCGATCACCGTGGCGCCGGTGAGCGCGGTGAGGATCTGCACGGCGATCTGCCCGAGGCCGCCCAGCCCGACGACCAGCGCGTACTTGCCGCCGCCTGCCAGGTTCGGCAGCGCGTTCTTGATCGCGTGGTACGGCGTGAGTGCGGCGTCGCTGAGCGGTGCGGCGGCGATCGGGTCGGCGTCGCCGAGCGGCACGAGGTTGCGAGCGGGAACGCTGACGTACTCCGCCATGCCGCCGTCGCGCCCGAGACCGATGCCCATGTAGGGGTTCGTCGCGGCGTTCTCGCAGTAGGTGTCCTGCCCCTTCGAGCAGTACGAGCAGTGCCCGCAGCCGACCGGCCCGTAGACCAGGTAGGCGTCACCCTCGGTGAACCCGGTCACGCCGTCACCGACGGACTCGACCCAGCCGGAGTTCTCGTGCCCGAGGACGAACGGGGGCTGCTGCGACCCCGGAGCACCGGCGGCGAACTCGCGGTAGACCGCGACGTCCGAGTGGCACGCGCCGGCACCTGCGACCTTGAGGAGCACCTCCCCCGGACCCGGGGTGGGCTTCGGGACCTCCGTCAGGGACGGGAAGGTCTGGTACTGCTCGAACACGACGGCGCGCATGATGGGTCTCCTTTGAACACCATCACGCTACACCTGTTGTTGTGGGCAACACCTGTCGCTCAGAACCGCGAAGCCTGCGTCTTCGCCGTGAGCCGGTTGCGAGAACGTGCGTTCTCCGCTTGACTCGGCTGCGACGGTCCCGCTCGGGTCCGATCCCCCACACGAAAGGAGCGGCCATGCCCACGCGCACCGCACGCACCGCCTGGAACGGCGGCCTCAACGACGGTTCCGGCCAGGTCGAACTCTCCAGCTCGAAGGTCGGCACCTACGACGTCTCGTTCCCGAAGCGCGCCGCTGACGAGGCCGGTGGCAGCACCAGCCCCGAGGAGCTCATCGCCGCCGCACACTCGGCCTGCTACGCCATGCAGTTCTCCGCCGTCCTCGGCGAGGCCGGCGGCACGGTCGAGGCCCTCGACGTCAAGGCCGACGTCTCGCTCGGCCCGGACTCCGCCGGCGGCTTCAAGCTCACCGGCATCGCCCTGACCGTGCACGGCGAGGTCACCGGCATCGACGAGGCGACCTTCCTGAAGGCCGCCGAGGACGCCAAGGCGACCTGCCCGGTCAGCAAGGCGCTCACCGGCGTCGACATCACGCTCGACGCGACGTTCGAGCAGTAGTCGGGTCGCGTCCGAGACGCGACCGACCACCTGACGGGAGGCCCGGTGCCAGCTGGCACCGGGCCTCCCGGCCGCGCTGGGCGCGTCCAGATCGCGACTGGCACCATGGTCGGATGGCCGAGCAGCACTTCCCCGGCGAACCCAAGCCGGGGCGCCCACACCGGCCGCCCCGCCCCCGACGCCGCAGCCTGGCGCAGCACGACCTGCGCGACGCCCGTGCCCGACTGCGCGGCACGATCTACGAGCACGTCGAACCCGACGCCAAGGGGCGCGACCAGTACACCGCCGCCCAGATCGTCGACTTCTGCCTCGACCTGGCCGAGGTGATGCTCGCCTCCGGTGCCGACACCCGCAGCGTCGAGACCGCCGTCGTCGCGGTGTCGACGAAGTGGAACCTGGCCCCGCTCGACCTCGACTTCTCCGGCAGCTCGGTGACGATCCAGTACGCGCCGGCCGACATCCCGCCGCTCGTGAAGGTCCGGACCGTGAGTTCCGACGGCTCCGACCTCGACCGGCTCGCGCGCGCGAACCAGATCGTGGACGACCTGATCCACGACCAACGGGACATGACCTCGGGCGTCAGCGCCCTCGTGGCGGTGCTGCGGATGCCGCCGCGCTGGCCCACGTGGCTCGCCGACGTCGGGCTCTCGATCCTGGGCACCTCGATCGCGATGCAGGCCGGTGGTGGGTGGCGAGCGGGCATCGGCGCCTTCGTGCTGATGTTCGGGATCATCCTGTCCGGGCGCTGGCTGACGGGTCGTGGCTACCCGCAGTTCTTCGTGTCCGGGGCGCAGGGAGCGGTCGCGTCGGTGATCGGCACCCTGGCCATCGGTGCGGGCGTCCTGCACCCGGCGGGCGCCGCCACGATGGTCGCCGCCCTGGTGGTGCTGCTCCTGCCGCACGTCTCGCTCGTGACCTGGGCCCAGGACGCGATCTCCGGCTTCCGTGCGATGGCGGTCGCTCGGGCGTTCTACATCGGCCTGGTCATCGCCGCGATCGTCGTGGGGGTGCCCGCGGGGATCGCGATGACGAAGTGGCTGCACCTCGAGGTCGACCCGTCGGGCATCGTCACCCAGGCGCTGCCGTTGTGGGCGTCACTCTCGCTCACGGTGGTGTCGGCCGGGGCGAACTGCTTCGTGCAGCAGGCCAGCGCACGGGTGATCCCCGTCGCCGTGGTGTTCTCGGTGGCCGCGGGTGCCTCGCTGTGGGGACTGCGGCAGCTCGGCCTGCCGCTGCTCGGCGCGACGTTCCTGGCCGCGGTGCTGCTCGGCGTGCTGTCCACCTACGCAGCCGCGCGGATGCGGACCGCGGTCGCGGCGATCGCGGTGCCGGCGTTCTGTGGAGCACTGCTGCCCGGTGTCGCCGTGTCGAACGCACTGCTGAACTTCATGTCGGGCTCGTCGAGCGCGGCCCTCGACTTCGTGGCTGCGGTCTCCGTGGCGCTCGGGATCGGTGCCGGGCTCGTGCTCGGCGGCCTGTTCGCGACACCGGGCGCGCGCCGGGCACTCCGGCGGACCCGTCGGGTCGTCGTGCACTCGGTCCACAACGACACCACCGCGCTCCGGGTCATCCGCGACACCGGGTACGACCCCGGCGACGGCTCGGTGCCGCGCGGGTCACGGTCTGCGCCGGGCGGGCGCTGACGGTCCGGGCTCAGATGTCCCAGCTGCCGTCGTCGCCGTCGCTCCACGTCGCGTGCCGGCGGGCGGCCTGCGGCTCGTAGCGCTCCATCCAGCCGCGCTCGAGTCGGGCCACCGCACGGTCGAACGCCGGAACCAGGTCGAGGTCCGAGCGGAGCAGGGCCTGGAGCTGCAGGCCCTCGTACAGCGCGATGAGCTGTTCGGCGCCGCGACGGGGCTCCATGGTGTGCGGGGCGCGGCCGACGGCGATGTCGTGCTCGAGGCCACGCTTCACCTGTGCGTAGAAGAGCTGGTAGCGCGACCGCAGGTACGTCGCCATCGGGTGCTCGGGGTTGCCCGCGACGGACAGCAGGGCGACGAGCAGACGCATGAGCGCGGGGTCCTCGGCGTTCGACGCGACGATCGCGCGCAGGAGCTCGACGGTCGAACCATCGCCGACCTCGCGGGTGACCTCGTCCATCCGACCGCCGTTCCAGCGGTCGACGGCTGCGAGCACCAGGCCGTCCCAGGACGGGAAGTGCTGCTGGAGCTCCTCGACGGGGATGCCCATCCGCTCGGCGACGTGCACGGCGCGTGCTTCGTGGAAGGGGACGTCACGGAGCAGGTCGACGGTGGCCCCCACGATCGTGATCCGGAGGTGCAGGGTCGCCGCCGCGGCCGCTGCGGCCTGCGTGTCGGCGCTGGTGTTCTCGAGCATCGTGCCCTCCGTCGTTCCACGGACGTCCTGTCCGAGGTCGCCCCGACCCGGGGCACGTCCATCCAAACGCAGAACGGGGGACAACAGAATCCCCGGTACGGGTGTCAGCACATGAGGGGACACGGACACGGTCACCACGCCCAGCGCGTTCGCACGGATCCGTGTGACGATGCCGGGCATGACCCCGAACGACCCCACCGCACAGGGACTCGCGACGATGGCCTCGGCCGGCTTCGAGTTCGGCGGCGACCCGGATCAGGTCGCGCACGACGTCCGCGCGATGTGGGAGCAACTCGGCCGACCCGCGGGGGCGTTCGACGCCGCCGCCCGGGCCATCGCGGTGCTGCCGCAGCGCCCCGAGGTGCCGATCGTCGACCAGGCACGTCGCCGCGCGTTCGAGCACGCGATCGGCATCAACCCGGTCGAGGTCGAACTCGCGGCAGCACTGTCGGCGCGGGAACTCCTCGAGCGGATGGCGCGCGCCGTCACCTGCTGACGTCACCACGGCCACAGACGGGACCACCCGGACGGCGGGAGGCGCGGTACCCACCGGCACCGCGCCTCCCGTCAGCCCGTCGGCGACGCGCTACGGCGTCGGCATCCCACCGTCGACGTGGAGCGTCTCGCCGACCACGTAGGACGACTCACCGCTCGCCAGGAACACGTACGCCGGCGCCAGTTCGGCCGGCTGCCCCCAGCGGCCCAGGTAGGTCTGCTCGCCCGCGGACGGCAGCGCCTCGGGCGGCTGCCCGCCGGCCGGCTGCAGCGGCGTCCAGATCGGCCCCGGTGCGACGGCGTTGACGCGGATGCCCTTCGGTGCGAGCTGCGCGGCCAGGCCCTTCGCCAGGTTGTTCACGGTGGCCTTCGTGGCTGCGTAGTGCACCAGGTGCGGCGACGGCGCGTAGGCCTGGATCGACGTCGTGTTGATGATCGTGGAGCCCGGCTGCAGGTGCGGCGCGGCGGCCTTCGTGATCCGGAACGTCGCGTAGGCGTTCGTCTTGAACGTCTCGTCGAACTCCTCGTCCGAGATGTCCTCGATCGAGGAGACGTTCTGCTGCTTGCCCGCGTTGTTCACCAGGATGTCGATCCCGCCGAGCTGTGCGACGGTGTCGGCGACGATCTGCTCGCAGACCGCGAGTGAGGTGATGTCGCCGGGCAGCGCGACGGCCTTGCGTCCGGCTGCCTCGATGAGCGCGACGATGCGATCGGCGTCCTCCTGCTCCTCGGGCAGGTACGAGATCGCGACGTCGGCGCCCTCGCGTGCGTAGGCGATGGCGACCGCTGCGCCGATGCCGGAGTCGCCACCGGTGACGAGGGCCTTGCGGCCCGTCAGACGGCCGGAGCCGCGGTAGGTGTCCTCGCCGTGGTCGGCGGGGACGTTCTCCGCCATCTCGGCGTCGGTGCCGGCGCCCTCGAGGTACTGCTCGTCGGGCTTCTTGTCGGCGTACATCTTCGTCGGGTCCTGCATGGCGTACTGGTCGAGCCCTGCCTGGTCGTTCTGCTGGTCCGTCATGCCGCCGACGGTACGCAGGGGCGCACCACGGGCCGTCCAGGAGGCTGTCCCCCGGCGCGCGGAGCGGCCAGCGTCCGCCGGCCGCACCGGTCCAGGGCCGCAGTTGCGTCTTTCTCGTTTGTCACGGTCCGGTGACGGCCAGGACCCGATTCGGTAACACCTGTCGTTCTGGACGGGTCGGGGTCGTACCGTCGAACGGTGACCCCTCGGACCCTGCTGGCGCTCGGCGCTGCCGTGCTCGCCTTCTCGGCCGGTGCGCTGGCGCTTGACGGCACCACCGGGCTCGGAGCGGACACCGCCGTGGCGGCGGAGACGTCGCACGACGCCGCTCCGGTGCACGTGTCGAACGCGAAGCTCCGGCGGGTCGACTCGATCGAGCTCGACGCCGAGTCCCTGGTGCTCCGCAACGGCGGGAAGACCGTCATCGAGTCCTCGATGCGCGACTCCCGGTTGACCGTGAGCCTGCTCGACCGCCTGCTCGGCACCCCGTCGCGCACCCAGACGGCCGAGGGCGACGGCGGCGCGTGCTTCCCGGCCGGCACCACCTACACGTGGGGTGGCGCCATCCGCGTCGCGGCCCTGGCCACCGATGCGCGGGCGGGCAACGCCGTCGAGATCCGGGTGCTGCGCGATCAGGTCCGCAGCCGGCTCGGTGCACGGATCGAGCTGACCGGCCCCGGCGGCGTGCAGGTCGGTGACGACATCGCCGACGAGATCGCGGACGCCACGCGCTCCGAACGCGTGTCCTACGGTTCGGACGACTCCCGCGCGTGGCAGTTGCTGCTGCGCGAGGGCTGGGTCGACCCCACCTCGGACGACGAGCGCACGGACGACCCCGCCGGCACCAACGGCGTCTCGGCCCTGACGAACGAGACCACGGTCACGGTGCTCGGCTCCCCGATGCCCGTGCACGCGCAGCGGAGCTGCTGACTCACACGCGGATCGTCGCGACCACCGGGAAGTGATCACTCGCGAACCACGTCTCCGGCCCGTCGTGGTCGATGACGACCCGGTCGGTGCGGGTGACCCCGCGGGTCAGCACCCAGTCGATGCGCTCCCCGGTGTCCACCGGCGGCAGCCAGTCGTTGAACGTCGCGGTCCGGTCACCGGGGTCACCCGCGAGCACCCAGGTGTCGTCGAACCCGGCGTCGGCGAAGACCCGTGACGCGGTTCCGGCACCGGCCGGCTCGTTGCAGTCCCCGGCGACGATGACCGGACCGGTCTCCCGCGCGAGCCGTTCGACGATGAGCGCCGCACTCTTGCCGCGCACCTCGTCGCCGTGCTCGCCGGGTTCGTGGTCCAGGTGCGTGGTGAGCACCGTGACCGCAGGTCCGTCGGTGTCCAGGAACACGGCGTGGTTCGCGATGCGTGGGAACAGGCTGCCCCACGTGTTCGAGACCGGCTCGTCCGGGGTGTCCGACAGCCAGAACGAGCCCTCGTCCGTCGGTCGGAACCGGTCGCGACGGTAGAACACCGCCGGGTGCTCCCCCGCGGCGCCGCCCTCACGGCCCTGTCCGACGTCCGCGTGGCCCGGCAGCCCGGCGCGCAGGTCGTCGAGCTGGTGCGCGAAGGCCTCCTGCACGCACACCAGGTCCGGGTCGTGCCGACGGATGACGTCGAGGAGCACGGGGAGTCGGACCGGCCAGTCGTGCTCCGGATCCGGGTTCTTGATGTTGTAGGTCATCAGGACGATCGGACGCGCTGCGCTGCTCACCCCTCGAACCTAGCGATCCGGTGCGGCCGCGGCCTCAGTTGATGCAGGTGCCCTCGGTGCCGTAGTTGTGCACGTCGGTCGACTTCGGCGCCGGCTCCTTCGTCGCCTGCTTGCTCGGCTTCGACCCCGAGCCGGTGTCGGCAGGCGTCGAGGCGGGCGCGCTCGGCACGCTGGCGGCCTTCGGGGCCTTGCCGTCGGTACCGAGCACCAGCGTGACGCCGGTCACGGCACCGGTCCGGACCGCGACGGCACCGGGCACGGCCGCCGCGACCGCCTTCGCCTGGGCCTCCTGGCCGGCGGGGTACTGCACCTGCGTGGCCGTGGTGGGGTCCGAGGAACCGGGCGGTGCGACCTGGAACCCGCGGCTCGTCAGGACCTGACCCGCTGCGGCGGCGGCCCCCGTGACACCGCTGCCGTTCAGCACGGTGACCGAGGTGTTCGCGGGCTGCGCGGCCGCGGCCTTCGTGTAGGTGTCCGGTTCGCCGACCAGTCCCTGCACGAAGGCGGGCAGCCCGACGGTGTCGATCTCGACGATCGACAGCGCGGAACCGTTCACGTAGATGGTCGGCGTGCCGAGGGTGGGGATCGTGGCGGACTGGATGTTGGCCGGCCGCAAGTTGCTCATCTGCGAGGCGAGGTCGAGCAGGTTCGTGTCCGTCTGGATCGAACCCCCGACCGCCTTCAGGATGTTGCCCATCTTGACCGGGTTGAGCAGCGTGCCCGCGGACGTGACCTTCCGGGCCTCCTGCGACAGGAAGTACTGCTGTCGGACGTTGCGGTCCAGGTCGCCGTTCGGCAGACCGTGGCGCTGGCGGACGAACGACAGGGCCTGCTTGGCGTCGAGCGTGGACTTGCCGGCCGGCAGGTCGACGCCGGAGTACGGGTCGTTGGTCGCCTGGTTCAGGCAGACCTCGACCGGGCCGAGCTCCTTGACCACCTGGTAGAACCCGAGCAGCGAGACCCGGACGTAGTGGTCGATCTGCAGGCCACTCAGGTTCTCGATGGTCTTGATGAGCATCTTCGCGCCACCGGTGTCGCCGCCACCGTTGAGCGTGCCGTAGTAGAAGGCACTGTTGAGCTTGCCCTTGCCGACGTCCGGGATGTCGACGTACGAGTCGCGGGGGAACGAGATCATCGTCGCCTGTGAGCCGTCGGCGTTGATGTGCAGGACGATCATCGTGTCGGTGTTCGTCGCCCCGCCGTCCGACTCGGTGCTCAGTTCGGCGAGCTGCTCCGGGGTGGCGTTGTCCGGCCGGTGGTCGTCGCCGACCAGCAGGATGTTCTGCGCCTTGCCGTCGACGTCGTTCTTCGTGTCCTTCTTGCCGGTGATCGCGTTGACGATCGTGACGCCGCCGGACAGCTGGTTGTAGGCGTAGGCCGCGTACCCGCCACTCAGCAGGACCGCCATCGTGAGCACGCCCGCGATCGCCGGGAACACCACGCCCGCTCGTCGCTTCTGGCGCCCGTGGCGCGGCGTCACGGCACCGCGGCGCGCGGGTTCCGTCGTCTGCTCGGGTTCGTTGCTCACCGGGAAACCATAACCGGAGCGCGCGCAGGGGACATGGAATCCGCCTGGTAGGTCACCCCACAGCCCCTGCGACACCCCTCACGTGCAGCTCACTCGGCAGCGAGCCCCTGCTTGTGCGTCTCGCGTGCGCGGAGGACCGTCACGCCGGTGATCGCGGCGGCCGCCATCACGTAGAAGGCCGGCGCGAAGGTGTTGCCCGTCGCGCTGATCAGCCACGTGGCGAAGTACGGCGTGATGCCGCCGAAGACCGCGACGCTGATGTTGTAGGCGATGCCCATCGACCCGTAGCGGATGGCGGTCGGGAACAGTTCGGCCATCGCCGCACTCACCGCCCCGTCGAACGCCGCCATGAAAAGGCCGAGCAACACCATCGCGGCTGCGGCAGCCCAGAAGTTGCCGGCGTCCATGAGCATGAGCGTCGGGTACGTCAGCACGAGGAACCCCGCGCACCCGGCGAGCATGACGGGCTTCCGACCGATCTTGTCCGAGAGCAGCCCGAAGAACGGCACGAGCCCGGCGATCACCAGGAACCCGATGACGACGACGCCGTAGGACACGAGTGGCGAGTACCCGAGGTCCACCTGCAGGTACGAGGGCATGAAGGTCTGCAGGATCCAGTGGCCGACCGCCTTGAGGACGACGAACCCGACGCAGAAGAGCAGGGCCTTCCACCCCGTGCGGATCGAGCGTCGCAGGGGGTTCGCGGCCACCTCGCCCTTCGCCTTGAGCGCGCGGAACTCCGGGGTGTCCTCGAGCTTCGTGCGCAGGTACAGCCCGACCAGGCCGAGCGGCACGGCGATCAGGAACAGGACACGCCAGCCCCACGACTCGAGTGCCCCGTCGCCGGCGAGCGCCGTGAACAGGAAGACCAGGCCGCCACCGACGATGAACGCCGCGAAGCCGAAGACGTCGATGAAGCTCGTCACGAAGCCGCGCCGGTTCGACGGGGCGTACTCGGCCAGGAGCGTCGTCGCCCCGGCGCCCTCGCCACCGGCGGCGAAGCCCTGCACCAGCCGCACCACGACGAGCAGGATCGGCGCGAGCATCCCGACACTCTGGTACGTCGGCAGGATGCCCATCACGGCGGTCGCGCCGCTCGTGATCAGGATGACCGTCGCCAGCGTGGTCTTCCGGCCGACCCGGTCACCGAGCGACCCCCAGAACAACCCGCCGAGCGGACGCATCACGAAGCCGGCACCGAACACGGCGAAGGCCGACAGCAGTGCGACCTGCGGGTCGCCCTGCTTGAAGAAGTACAGCGAGATGACGGTCGCCAACGTGCCGTAGAGGCCGAAGTCGAACCACTCGACGAAGTGGCCGACGCCCGCGGCGACGATCACCTTCCGCATGCCCTGGCGGCGTGCGTCGTCGCCCAGGGCCACCTGGACGTCGGGGGCGGTGGCGGCATCGACGCTGGGTTGCGTCCGGGTTCCGTCGCTCATGGGTGGGCCTCACACTTCGTTGTCGAGAATTCGTTGACGATAGCACTCGTCGGGCACACATTGCCACACAGTGGGAAAGACGCGCCACCGAGTGATACCGTTCCGAGCATGCAATCCCGTGAACAGCACCACGACGTCGTGGTCGTCGGCGGCGGTCTCGCCGGTGTCAGCGCGGCCGTCGCCGCCGCCCGCCTCGGCTCGAGCGTCGCCCTCGTCACCAACCGCCCGGTCCTCGGCGGCAACGCCTCGAGCGAGATCCGGGTGTGGGTGGTCGGCGCGACGGCGCACGGCACGCAGAGGTTCGCCCGCGAGACCGGGATCATGGGCGAACTCTTCCTCGAGAACCAGTACCGGAACCCGCAGGGCAACGCGGTCTACTGGGACCAGGTGGTGCTCGACCTGGTCCGGGCCGAGCCGAACGTGCACCTCCACCTCAACACCGACGTCCGGACCGTGCAGACGACGGACGACGCCGTCGGCCCACCGCGCATCACCGTCGTCACGGGCTGGACCATGGGGTCGGAGATCGAGACGACGTTCACGGCGCCGGTGTTCCTCGACTGCACGGGCGACGGCCTCGTCGGAGCCCTCGCCGGCGCCGAGTACCGCATCGGGCGCGAGGGCCGCGACGAACACGGCGAAGCCTGGGCACCCGAGCAGGCGGACGACGAACTGCTGGGCAGCTCGGTCTTCTTCTCGACGCACGACACCGGCCGGTACGACCGGTTCGTCCCGCCGTCGATCGCCGTCGACCTGTCCACGACGCCGATCCTGGCGAACCGGGCGATCCGGACCGGCGACAACGGCTGCAACTACTGGTGGATCGAGTGGGGCGGCGAACTCGACACCGTCGCCGAGAACGAACGCATCCGCGACGAGCTCTGGGGTGTCGTCTACGGCATCTGGGACCACATCAAGAACTCGGGGGCGTTCGACGCGGACACCCTGACGCTCGACTGGGTGGGCGCGATCCCCGGCAAGCGCGAGTACCGCCGGTTCGTCGGCGACCACACCCTGACGCAGCAGGACCTGCTCGAGCAGCGCTCGTTCCCCGACACGGTGGCGTTCGGCGGTTGGTCGATCGACCTGCACCCCGTCGAGGGCGTCTACGCCGAGACCGCCGGCGCCCAGCAGCGGTACACCGACGGCACCTACGACATCCCGTTCCGGTCGCTGTACTCGGCGAACGTGTCGAACCTGCTGTTCGCCGGCCGCGACATCTCCGCGTCGCACGTCGCGTTCGGGTCCACCCGGGTGATGGCCACCTGCGCAGCCCAGGGGCAGGCAGCGGGCACCGCCGCGCACCTGGTCGCCCGGCACGGCACGACACCACGCTCCCTCGGCACCGAGCAGATCGCCCTGCTGCAGCAGACCCTCCTGCGCGAGGACGCACCGGTCATCGGGGTCCGCGCCGACGACCCCGCCGATCTGGCCCGCACAGCCCGGATCACCGCGAGCAGCGAGCTGACCACGATCGACACGACGCCGTTCGCGACCGCCGACCGCTTCGACCTCGATCGCGACGTCGCGGTCCTCCTGCCCGCCGACCCCGCGCTCGGCGAGTTCCGGCTCCGCACCGAGGCGGACGACGACACCGAGCTCACCATCGAGCTCTGGACCACCGGCAAGCCCCAGAACTACGCCCCGATCGACCACGTCAGCACGCACTCCGCACACGTCGCCGCCGGACCGGGCGAAGCGGTCGTCGATCTGGACTTCCACCCGGACGCACCGTGCAACGCGGTCGTCGTGGTCCGTCGGCAGCCCGGCGTCCGCCTGGTCCTGACCGACGGACACCCCTACGGCGTGATGGCCCTGCGCGCCCGCGCCGCCGACGACGAGCAGTTCGACGACCACATCCCCGAGGAGTCCGGACAGCCCGTGACGGACTGGGAGGCGCGCGCCCTGCGCGGACACGCGTTCGCGTTCACCGCAGCCGGCGAGACGGACGCGTGGCGGGCCTCCCGGGTCAGCGACGGCCACCAGCGCCCGTTCGGCGGACCGCACATGTGGTCGTCCGGTGCGGGTGCCGGCGCAGCCGTGCTCGCGCTCGACTGGGCGGAGCCCGTCGACGTCCGCCAGGTGCGCATCGTCTGGAACGACGACGTCGACGCCGACCTCATCAACCTGCACCACCACCGCACCCCCTGGGACGCCGTGCCCACACTCGCCCGCGACTACCGGATCGAGGCGTGCGTCGACGGGACCTGGCGGACGCTCGCCGCGGTCGACGCGAACCGGCACCGCCACCGCATCCACGACGTCGATCCGGTGCGCACGGCGGCCCTGCGGGTCGTCGTGACCGCGACGAACGGATCCCCGTTCGTCACCGCGAGCGCCGTGAAGGTCTCCTGACGCGCGCCGGGACGGGCCAGAATGAGGGGATGGCGACCACCCCTCCGAACCAGAGCATCGAGCGAGCTGCAGCGGTCCTCGGTGCGCTCGGCGCGTCCGACGGCGCGGTGCGAGCCTCCGACATCGCGCGGGCGATCGGGCTGGGGACCTCGACCACCGGGCGGCTCCTGGCGACGCTCGAGTCGCTCGAGTACGTCCGACGCGACCCGGAGACCCAGGCGTACTCGGTCGGTCGGGCCGTGCTCGAGCTCGCCAGCCAGGGGCTCAACCACAACCCGGTGCACCGCGAGAGCCGCTCAGCGGCGCAGGAACTCGCGCACCGGGTCGGGCTGACCGCCAACGTCGGCGTGCAGGACGCCGCGTCGTGCATCTACCTCTGCCACTTCGAGGGCTCGCTCGCGCCGAAGTCGCACACGATGATCGGGATGCGGCAGCCGATGCACGCGTCGGCGCTCGGCAAGGCGCTCATGCTCGACCTGTCGCCGGACGAGCGCCGCTCGCTGCTCGGGGACGACCTGGCCCGGTACACCGACCACACGATCACGACGCACGACGCCCTGACGGCCGACCTCGCCGTCTCGGCGAAGCGCGGCTGGTGCGAGGAGAACCAGGAACTCGCGCTCGGCCGGTTCTGCATCGCGGCACCGATCCGCAACGCCTCGGGGCGGATCGCAGCGGCGCTGTCGATCTCGGGGCGCCTGACGCAGCTGCGCGACCGTGACCTGGACTCCCTCGCCGAGGACCTCATCGAGGTCGCCGACCGCATCAGCGTCGGCCTCGGGATGATCAGCGCCGTCGCGCACTGACGCGGGCGTCGCGGCTCGAGACGCGCCGCCCGCCGGGACGGGATTGCCGCGAAAGCGACAGTCTGCCGCGGACTGTTCGCGGACATCTGTCGCTTTCGCGCCCGAGACGCGCGTGACGGCGGACGGGAGGCCCGTGGCGGCGTCGCCACGGGCCT
>NZ_JADKSB010000002.1:0-320770 GCF_015350935.1 Curtobacterium sp. VKM Ac-2887
GGGAGGCCCGGTGCCAGCTGGCACCGGGCCTCCCGTCCGTCGTCCACGTGGGTTCAGAACGCCTTGCCGGGATTCAGGGTGCCCGCCGGGTCCAGGGCGTCCTTGACGGCACGGTGCATCGCGAGGACCCGCTCGCCCAGCTCCTGCCGCAGGCCGGGCAGCTTGAGCAGGCCGATGCCGTGCTCACCCGTGACGGTGCCGCCGAGTGCCAGGCAGTCCGCGACGATCTGGTCGAACGCCTGCTTCGCGCGGGCCTTCGCGGCCTCGTCGCCCTCGGGAGCGATGATCAGCGGGTGCAGGTTGCCGTCGCCGGCGTGCGCGATGTTCGCGATGGTGACGTCGTGCGCTGCCGCCGTCGCCTGGATCCGTCGGAGCATCTCGGGCACCGCGCTGCGGGGCACGCAGATGTCCTCGGTGAGCACCGGTCCGAGCCGCTCGAGTGCCGGGTACGCGAGTCGCCGTGCCTGGAACAGCCGGTCGATGTCGTCGGGGTCCGTGGCGCGCTCGACGTCGGTGCCGCCGGCCTGCGCGAAGACGGCTGCGACCTGGTCGGCGAGCTCGTCCCCCGCGGCACCACGCTCGTCGACCCGGGCCAGCAGCAGGGTGTCGACGTCGGACGGCAGCCCGAGGTGCATCCAGTCGTCGACGGCCCGCAGGCAGGTCCGGTCCACGATCTCGAGTGCGGCGGGGATGATCCCGGCACGTGAGATCGCAGCGACGGCGTCCCCGGCGGCGCTGAGCGAGGGGAAGTACCCGATCACAGCACGTTCGTCGCGTCCGGCAAGGGGGAGCAGCTTGACGGCGACCGACACGACGATGCCGAGCGTGCCCTCGGACCCGACCATCAGGCCGGCCAGGTCGTACCCGGCGACGCCCTTCGCCGTGCGGCGTCCGAGCTCCACCACGGAACCGTCTGCCAGCACCACGGTCATCCCGAGCACGTAGTCGCGGGTGACGCCGTACTTCACGCAGCAGATCCCGCCGGCGTTCGTCGCGACGTTGCCGCCGATCGTCGAGATCGCCGAGCTCGCCGGGTCCGGCGGGTACCAGAGTCCGTGTTCCGCGACGGCAGCCCGCAGTGCGTCGTTGACCACACCGGGCTGGGCGACGGCGTAGCGCTCGTCGGTGTTCACCTCGAGCACCGCGTCCATCAGCTCGAGGGACAGGACGACCGATCCGGCCATCGCGTTCGCCCCGCCGGACAGCCCGGTTCCGGCGCCGCGCGGCACGACCCGCACGCCGGCGGCTGCCGCCCACCGGACGGTGGCGACGACGTCGTCGGTGCTGCGTGCGAGGACGACGGCGAGCGGTGCGGTGGAGTCGGCCCACTCGGCGTCGTCGTGGCGGTACCGCTCGAGCGACGCCGGGTCGCGGAGGACCTGGTCCGGCTCGAGCGAGTCGTCGAGGGCGGCTGTGTCGACGGCGTGACTGACGGTCATCGGTTCGGGGGTCCTTCCGGGCGCGGCGGTGCGGCGCCGACGACGATACCGCGCTGAGTGGACGACCCGTGTCGCCTGCCAGGGACGCCGGACGACGGTGAGGCACGCGGCGGATCCGTCGCGGTGAGCAAGGAGGCCCCATGTACTTCCACGCACAGACCTGGATCAACGAGATCGCCGACGGCGAGCCCGACCCGGCAGCGGCCAACGCCCTGCAGGAAGGGCTCGGCGGGCAGTTCGGCGAGATGCGCACGATGATGCAGTACCTGTTCCAAGCGATGAACTTCCGCGGCCCGGCGGCGAAGCCGTACCGCGACCTCATCCAGGGCGTCGGCACCGAGGAGATCAGCCACGTCGAGCTCATCGGCACCACGATCTCCCGCCTGCTCGACGGCTCGCCCGAGTACACCGGCAAGCTCACCGACCCGCTCGACAAGCCGGGCGCGAAGGGTGCGACGCCGCTCAACATCGCGCTCGACACGAGCAACATCCACCACTACCTGGTCGGCGCCCAGGGTGCCCTGCCGGTCGACGCGGCCGGCAACCCGTGGAGCGGCAGCTACGTCTACAACTCCGGCAACCTGCCGCTCGACCTGCTCTACAACCTGATGCTCGAGTCCACCGGTCGGCTGCAGAAGTGCCGCATCTACGAGATGACGGACAACCCCACCGCCCGCAGCACCGTCGCGTACCTGATCGTCCGCGACCAGGCGCACGAGAACGCCTACGCGAAGGCGCTCGAGACCCTCGGCGTCGACTGGAAGACCCTGCTGCCGATCCCGAAGACGAACGCCGAGCGGTTCCCGGAGGTCAAGGAGCTCCTCGACCTCGGGCTGCAGAGCAAGCAGTACAGCTTCGACCTCGACGGGGCGTCCGAGGCGGGCAAGATCTTCCGCGGGGCGTCCCCGTCGAAGGACGGCACGGACCTGACGGCGACCGAGCAGGCCCCGGCTGGCGTGCCGTCGTTCATCGCTCTGGAGCGCCTCGAGGAGTTCGCTCCCGGTCTCGACGCCGACCTGCTGGCGCTCATCCAGCAGACGGCGGAGCTCGAGCTCGACGCCGTCGAGGTGAGCACGTACGGGCCGGTGGCCTGAACCTGCGCGGGCTCGCGGATCAGTCGAGGCAGAACTCGTTGCCCTCGACGTCCTGCATCACGATGCAGGACTCGTTGACCTGATCCGCGAGCATGCGGCGGAACTGCGTCGCGCCGAGCGCGACGAGGCGGGCGCTCTCCGCGTCGAGCGCTGCGAGACGTTCCTCGCCGACCAGACCGGTGCCGACCCGGACGTCCAGGTGCACGCGGTTCTTCACCGTCTTGCCCTCGGGAACCCGCTGGAAGAACAGCCGCGGCCCGACGCCCGTCGGGTCGACGCACGCGAAAGCGGAGTCCTGGTGCTCGGGCGGGAGCGAGGCGTTGAACGCCTGCCAGTCGTCGAACCCGGGCGGGGGAGCAGGCACCTCGTAGCCGAGGACCTCGCACCAGAACCGGGCGACCCGCTCCGGCTCGGCGCAGTCGAACGTCACCTGGACCTGTCGCACCGTTGCCATGCGCGCCAGGGTAGGCGCGCGGCGCGGGTCGCGCGCACCCGTTCTCGGACGGACCACGAGTCGTTCGACGCGTGCACCGTCGGAACACTCGTGTTCCGACGCCGGAACAGAAGTGTCAGTCAGTGCTTCCCGCGGAGGCGACCGATGCCGAGGACGATCGCCACGACGACCATGCCGAGGACGACACCGGCGACCGCCGAGACCGCGGTGTCGACGATCCACGTGATGACCGGGCCCGTGGCCTCGATCGCGTGCTCGATCGTGTGCAGCAGGTCGTACGGGCCGTGCCAGAAGGTCTCGGCGAGGTTCGCGATGACCAGGTGCCCGCCCACCCAGAGCATGGCCACTGTGCCGATGACGCTGATGACCCGGAAGACCGTCGGCATCGCCCGCACGATCCGCGCTCCTGTGCGACGGGTCCGGCGGACCGAGTTCTTCATCATCTGCAGACCGACGTCGTCGATCTTCACCAGCAGGGCCACCGCGCCGTAGACGACCGCGGTCATGACGAGACCGATCACGATGAGGGCGCCGAGCGTCGGCCAGAGCCCGAGTTCGGGGTCGAGGCCGGCCAGGGCGATGAGCATGATCTCGGTGCTCAGGATGAGGTCGGTCCGGATGGCGCCGAACACGAGCTTCGGTTCGGTGACCGAGTCGGTGGAGCCTGCGCCGTGGTGGACACCGAACCACTCGGTGACCTTCTCCGCGCCCTCGAAGCACAGGTACGTCCCGCCGATGAGCAGGAGGTACGGCAGCACCCAGGGCGCGAACGCGGTGAGCAGCAGCGCCAGCGGGATGATGATGATGAACTTGTTGAACAGGCTGCCGAGCGCGATGCGCCCGACGACCGGCAGTTCCCGGGCCGGCGCGAGTCCCTGCACGTACTGCGGAGTGACCGCGGCGTCGTCGATGACGACCCCGGCGGTCTTCGCGCTCGCCTTCAGGGCCGCGGAGAGGATGTCGTCCACCACGGCGAGCAATCCGACTGACATGACTTCGTTCTCCGCTCGTCCGGGCCTGTGACGGTGCTCAGCGTAGTGGGCGCGGCGGACCCTGAACGCCGCCGGGGCGCCGTCCGTAGGCTGACGGCATGGCTGACTTCACCGCTGCACAGGCCGCCGTCGTGCGGATCGAACGCGCCGAGGAGGGGCGTTGGGACCTCACGGTGATCAGCGACTCGGGCGTGAAGATGGGGCACGGCGTGTACCTGTTCGACGCCGCGCACGACGACGCCGAGGACGAGCAGGCCGCCGCGCTCGACTTCGTGCGCGACTACGGCTTCCGGTTCGAGCGCGGCGCCGTGCAGGCCGACGGCCCGGATGCCCTCTGGGCGCCGCTGCTGCCGTCCGACCAGCAGTAGCCGGCTACAGGGACGCGATCAACCGCTCGACCCGCATCCGGATGTCGTCGCGGATCGGGCGGACCTGCTCGATCCCCAGCCCGGCCGGGTCGGCGAGGTCCCAGTCCTCGTACCGCTTGCCGGGGAACACCGGGCAGGCGTCCCCGCAGCCCATGGTGATGACGACGTCCGACTCGCGCACGGTCTCGGTCTCGAGCACCGCCGGTCGGGCGTCGGCGATGTCGATGCCCTGCTCGGCCATGGCCTGCACGGCAACGGCGTTCACCTGGTCGGCGGGCTCGCTGCCGGCGGAGAACACCCGGACGCGGTCACCGGCGAGGTGCTGCAGCCACCCCGCGGCCATCTGGGAGCGTCCGGCGTTGTGGACGCACACGAACAGGACGGCGGGGCGGTCGGTCATGCGCCCATCATCCCAGCGAGGGCGCCCGTCATCCCAGCGCTGACGCCTCGAACCCGATCAGCCACGTGACGCCGAACGCGTCCCGCACGGTGCCGTCCCAGTCGCCCCACGGCCGTTGCTGCAGTGCATCGACGACCGTGCCGCCCTCGGCGAGCGCGTCGAACCACCGCCGCAGCACGTCGGGTTCGTCGGCCCCGAGGAGCGAGAACAGCAGGCCGGTCGCCGCGAACGGCTCGTCGGTCTCGCTCGCGTCCGCGGCGAAGAGCTGCAGCCCGCCGGTGAGCTGCCCGTGGGCGACCGCGTCGGCGGGGCCGTCGGTCCGTGAGAAGTCGGCGTAGGTCGCGATCTGGACCTCGCCGCCGAAGACACCCTGCCAGTGCTCGAGGGCCTGCCTGGCGGTGCCGGCGAACTGGAAGTACGGCGACGGTCCGGTGACGTTCATGCCCGGACGATACCGCTGGACGAGGGCGCGCGTCCGCTCGTCAGGCGCTCGGTGCGATGCCGTCGAACGCGCTTCGCAGGATCGCGGCCGCGTCGGGGTCGTTGCCCGTGGCCCAGGTGGTGATCGCCACGTCGAAGCACCCGAGGGCTGCCTGCACGAGGACCCGTGCCCGCAGGTCGGCGTCGGGGCCGTGGAGCTGCTCGACGACGAGGGGCGTCAGGACGTCCGCCCAGGCCTGGTGCTTCTCGAGGTTCCGTGCGCGCAGTGACGCGGTGCTCGTCATCACGCGGACGGACCGTCGACCGGTCTCGGGGTCGTCGGTGCTGCCGCGCTCGAGCATCTCGGCGAAGGCCTCGCGCAGCGCGGGCCACACCGGCTGGGTGGTCGACCGCGACCGGAACGCCTCGGCGAGGGCGTCCCGGTGTCGCGCGGGGTCGCCGATGACGGCGTCCTCCTTCGCGGGGAAGTACCGGTGGAAGCTCCGCGCCGAGATCCCCACCTCGGCGGCGACCTGTTCCACGGTGACGTTGTCGAACCCGTCGGTGTCGAACCGCTCGAGTGCCACGGCGGCGATGCGCGCGCGGACGGCATCGCGGGTGATGTCCCGCAGGCCGGTTCGCACGTCGCTCACGGGGCCGATCGTACCGCGACGTCATCTTCGGTCCAAGTTGTCAGACTCTGACAGTAGTGGCGTACAGTGCCACTCGCATGACCACCACACGTCACGAAGGGACGGCACCATGCAGCAACGCACCCTCGGCCGACAGGGCCTCACCGTCAGCGCCATCGGCTACGGCGCCATGGGCACCACGTTCGCGTACGGACCCGGCGACGACACCGAGTCCGTCGCCGCGATCCGGCACGCCCACGAACTCGGCGTCACGCACTTCGACACGGCCGAGCTGTACGGCTGGGGGACCGGCGAGCGGCTCCTCGGCGCGGCGCTCGCCCCGATCCGCGACGAGGTGACGATCGCCACGAAGTTCGGGTTCACGCCCGAGGCCTACGCACCGGACTCCCGACCGGAGCACATCCGGCAGGTGGTGGACGCCAGCCTGCAGAACCTCGGCACCGACTCGATCGACCTGCTCTACCAGCACGTGCACGACCCGGCTGTCCCGATCGAGGACGTCGTCGGCGTGATGCAGGAGTTCGTGCAGGCCGGCAAGGTCCGGTACCTCGGCCTGTCGAACACCGATGCCGACCAGATCCGCCGTGCCCATGCGGTCCACCCGATCTCGGCGTTCCAGACCGAGTACTCCGTCTTCTCGCGGGAGTCCGAGGCGCTCTTCCCCCTCGTCGACGAGCTCGGCATCGGCGTGGTCGCGTGCTCGCCCTTGGCGCGCGGGTTCCTGAGCGGTGCCGTGCAGCCCGCGAGCGCCTACGCGGCCGACGACATCCGGCAGCAGCTCGAGTGGTGGGCGCCGGAGCGCTTCGACGCGAACGTCGCCGTCGTCGCCGCACTCACCGAGATCGCCGACGCGAAGGGCGTCTCGCTCTCGCAGCTCGCGTTGGCCTGGATCCTGGCGAAGCGCGCCGACCTGGTCCCGATCCCCGGATCGCGCAACCCCGGACGCGTCGCCGAGAACGTCGCCGCCGCCGCGGTGCGGCTCACTGACGACGAGGTGGCGCGCATCGACGCGCTGTCGCGCGACGTCCGTGGGAAGCGAGCGATGGGCTGAGCCCGGCCGGGTGCCGGACGGGAGGCCCGTGGCACGCCCGCCACGGGCCTCCCGTCCGTCCGGTGGTCGTGTCCAGGGCGCGTCTCAGGCGAGCAGGGCGAGCGCGCGGTCCACGACGTCCTCCGGTCGGCCGTCGCCGTGCAGCGCCCACCAGGTGAGGGCCGCGCTCGCCGCGGCCGCCAGGGCGTGCGCGCGCACCGACACCGCGAGGTCGTCGGGCGTCGCGCCGTCCCGCTCGGCCACGAACCGGACGATCGCGTCGGTCAGGGTCGTGACCGTGGCCGCGCCGACGTGCTCGAGCGAGGGGTTGGCGCGGATGACACGGAGTCGGTGGCGGGTGACCTCGACGGCGTCGTCGGGGAAGGTCGCGCCGATCCGGTAGGCGGCACGCAGGGCGACCGACGACGACTCCGTGGACGGCCGCTGTCGGAGCGCGTCACCGAACCGCGAGGCGAACTCGTCGAGCCCGCCCCAGACGAGCGCCGCCTTGTTCGGGAACAGCCGGAACAACGACCGGCGGCTCACGCCGGCAGCCGCGGCGACGTCGTCCATCGACACGGCGTCGAAGCCCTGCTCGTCGAACAGCCGGAGCGCCACGAGGGACACCGCGTCCGGGTCGATCGTGCGGGGGCGTCCCGTCGGTCGATCGCTCGCCGGCCGGTCGCTCGTCGGGCGCATGGAGTCCTTTCGGCACTGAGTGCTATAACCATCGTGGCGCAGCGAGCGCCTCTCAGTGAGGAGACGACATGACCGACACCACCGCCGGACGTTTCACCGGCAGGACCATCATCGTCACCGGGGCGGGTTCCGGCATCGGACGCGCCACGGCGACGCGCATCGCGAACGAGGGCGGGCGGGTGATCGCGACCGACGTCGTCGCCGACCGCCTCGACGCGCTCCGCTCCGAACTCGAGGGCCTCGAACTCGAGACCGTCGTCGGCGACGTCGCCGCGACCGAGACCATCGACGCACTCATCGCGGCCGCGGGTGATCGCATCGACGGACTGGCGAACGTCGCCGGCATCATGGACGCCTTCCTGCCGCCGAGCGAGGTCGACGACGCCACCTGGGACCGCGTCTTCAGCGTCAACGTCACCGGACCGATGCGCCTCACCCGCGCCGTCCTGCCGCACATGATCGCCGCCGGCCGCGGCGCCGTCGTGAACGTCGCCTCCGAGGCCGCACTCCGCGCCTCTGCAGCGGGTGCCGCGTACACGGCGTCGAAGCACGCGATCGCCGGGTTCACCAAGAGCGTGGCGTTCTTCCACGGGCCGCAGGGCATCCGGGCAAACGCGGTCGCGCCGGGCGCGGTCGCGACGAACATCGAGGCGCCGATGCGCAGCGAGTACGCCGCCAGCCGGGTCGGCCCCATCATGCAGGTCGCCATCCCGCCGGTGGCGCAGCCGGAGCAGCTCGCAGCGGCCATCACCTGGCTGCTCAGCGACGACTCTGCCAACGTGAACGGCGCCGTGCTGCCGAGCGACGGTGGGTGGTCGGTCGTCTGACGAGAATGCTCAGATACGAGTAGAAATCTACTAGAAGTGGTAGATTTCTACTCGTATCCGATCGGAGGTCCCGATGCAGTTGCAGTCCCCCTTCGCGACGGTGACCACCTCCGTGGACGGCGATGTGCTCGCCGTGTTGGCACGAGCGCCAGGACCGATGACGATCGCGGCCATCTGCAGCCTGGTGCCGGACCGGTCGTACGCCGGGGTCCGGAACAGCGCGGATCGGCTGGTCGAGCAGGGTGTCGTCGACGGGCACCGGACCGGACGGACGAAGTCGTTCAGCCTGAACCGGGAACACCTCGCCGCCGATGCGATCACCGCTCTGGCCGATCTCCGGCGCGCGTTCCTCGAACGACTCCGATCGGGCTGTCGATCGATCCCCCTCCGGTACGCCGCGCTCTTCGGATCCGGCGCCCGTGGTGAGATGCGGCCGGACAGCGACCTCGATGTCTGCTTCATCGTCGAGCACGGCCGACGTGAGGAGGCAGAGGACCAGATCCACGCGTTGTGCCGTGCGGCCGGTCGGTGGACCGGGAACGCCGTGCGGCCGGTCCTCTTCGACGAGGACGAGATCGACGGCACCGACCCGCTCCTCGCATCGGTTGCCGGGGACGGGATTCCCATCGCAGGCGATGGTCGATGGCTGTCCCGGAAGCTCCGTACCCTGACTGGATGACCCCGCGAACCGGCACCACCGCACCGGGCGACGAGTCGTTCCGGAGGGGCCGGCTCGCCAAGGCGAAGGAGTTCCTCGAAGCTGCAGAGGCCCTCCGCGCGCTCGGCGGTGACGCAGGGGTCTTCAGTGCCGGATCGCAGTTCGCGAACGCGTTCGTCACGCAGTGCGTCCTCAGCGGCATCGCCGCGGCTGACGCGATCTGCGTCGCTCGGACCGGCGAGTACTCGCGATCGGGAGCACACGACGAAGCGGTACCCGTGCTGCGTGCGGCAGCTGGACAGCCGGTTGCGAAGCACCTCGAGGTGCTGTTGGCGGTGAAGACCAAAGCCGAGTACAACGCGCGGTCGGTCAGCGACAGCGACATCGTGCGCGCCGGGGAAGCGGCCGAGGCCCTCGAGGCGGCCGCGCGGTCGGTCTGACGCGCCGGTCGATCCGGAGCGGCTGGCCCGCTTACACTGCCGACATGACCGAGGTCCCCGTCGCGCGCTCCGAGTGGGGCCGGTTCGCCCCCGACTCCGTCGAACGCCGGATGCTCGAGCACACCGGCACCGCCCTCGGCCTCGTCCTCCGCCCGCGCACGGTCGTGCTCGACCGCGCCCGGGTCGAGGTCGAGGGCATCGACGACGCCGACCGCGTCGTCGTGCAGCTCGTCGCGAACCAGGGCGCCTACAAGCCCGCCTGGCGCAACAAGGTGATGGCTGACCTGTTCAAGCTGCTGTGGCTGCGGCAGTCGGTCCCCGGCGTGGACCGAGCAGTGCTCGTCGTCGCCGAACCCGCGGCGAGGGCGCTCGCCGGGTGGGTTGCGGTGGCCGCCGAGGACCTCGGCGTCGAGGTGCTCGTCTGGGACGGGCAGACCGCGGTGCCCTCGCCGCGCTGAGCGCAGTCGACCCGACCCGCGCACTCGTTCACACGTTCGCAACACATGTGGTCCGACTCCGTAACACGGGCGTCCTAGCCTCGTCACCAGCAGCGGATTTCCGCGTCGCAGACCAACCCGAGCTCGCGACGCACGCTCTCCGCCATACGAGACCGAGCCTGCGTGCTCGCCGACGGTATGGAGGAACGGATGACCACATCAGCGGTCCGCGTGGACGCGGTGCGCAAGGTGTACGGCAGCGGCCCGAGCGCCATGGTCGCGCTCGACGATGTCGAGTTGACCATCGAGCCCGGGAAGTTCGTGTCGCTCATCGGCCCGAGCGGCTGTGGGAAGTCGACGCTGCTCCGGCTGGTGGCCGGGCTCGAGCCCGCCGACCGCGGTGACGTCCGGGTGCACGGTGTCACGCCGGCCCAGGCCTGCGCGGCGAAGCTCATCGGACTCGTGCCCCAGGCACCGGCGCTGCTGCCCTGGCTCACCGTGCTGCAGAACGTGTCGCTCGCCGGGCGCGTGAACCCGGGTGCCGGCCGCCGCCGCGCCGCCATCGAGGACCTCGAGGAGCGCAGTACCGGCACCGGCCCGGACATGCGCGAACTCCTGCGGATGGCGGGACTCGGCGAGGCGATGGACAAGCTCCCCGCACAGCTGTCCGGCGGCATGCAGCAGCGTGCCGCGATCGTCCGGGCCTTCGGCCTGCGCCCCGACGTCTTGCTGATGGACGAGCCGTTCTCGGCGCTCGACGAGTTCACCCGCGAGAGCCTGCAGGACCAGCTGCTCGACCTGTGGGACGAGCTGCGCACGACGGTGCTCTTCGTGACGCACTCGGTGTCCGAAGCCGTCCGGATGTCGGACACCGTCGTCGTGATGGCGCCGCGCCCCGGCCGGATCGTCGACGTCATCGACATCGACCTGCCCCGCCCGCGCAACCAGCGGCTGTTCGAGGAACAGCGGTTCCACGAGTACGAAGACCTGGTCCGGACCCGGTTGCACAGCGCCTGGCGCATGACCGATGCGGCCTGAGGGAGACGGGACCATGAGCGCCACCACCACCTCCACGCCCGCCGCGACCGCCACCACGGCCGACGCCGAGCGACGCACCGCCCGCCGACCGGTGCCCGGTTGGCTCCGACCGACCGTCTGGTTGCCCCTCGTCGTGATGCTCGCCGTCCTGGCGGTGCTCTGGCAGCTCGGCGCGACGGCGATGCCGTACCTGCTGCCGCCGTTGCCCGCGGTGGGGGAGACCCTCGCCACGCAGCTGCCCTACTACCTGCAGAACGCCGGCATCACCCTGGCGGAGTCGCTCGTCGGCCTGGCCATCGGGTTCCTCGCCGCCTTCGTGCTCGCGGTGCTGACGAGTGAGCTGCCGATCGTCCGCCGTGCGGTCATGCCGATCGCCATCGTGCTGAACGTCACGCCCCTCGTCGCGATCGCGCCGGCCCTGGTGGTGGCGTTCGGGTTCGGGCCGCTGCCGAAGCTCGTCATCACGGCGCTCATCTGCTTCTTCCCGATCCTGATCAACACCGCCGCGGGCCTGCGGTCCGTGCCGCAGCCCGTGCTGCAGGTGTACAAGACGATCGATGCCTCCCGGTTCGAGATGCTCGTGCACCTGCGGATCCCGAACGCCCTGCCGTTCGTGTTCGCAGCCCTGCGGATCGTGTTCCCGTTGTCGATCATCGGCGCGGTCGTCGCGGAGCTCTCCGCCTCGGGTTCGACCGGCGGCCTCGGCACCGTGATCAGCACGGCGTCGTCGATGAACCAGCTCGAAGTCGTCTACGCGGCCATCGCGATCCTCGCGGTGATGGGCGTGGTCCTGCTCGGACTCATCACGGTCGTCGAGCGGCGCGTCCTGCACTGGCACCGCACCGCGAACGACTGACGCGCGGTCCGCCGGCCGCACCACGCGGCCGCCCCGCGGCCCTGCCGCACCACCCGCCGGCGCGAGCCTGCTCGCGCGACGTCAGCCGCGCCTCCAGGCCGACGTCCGGCGACCCACCGACCCACCCGCACCCGCCCTGCACCACCCATCCCTTCCCACAGGAGTGACCATGCAGCACAGCACCATGCAGCACAGCACCAAGGCCGCCCTCGCGGCCCTCGCCACCGCCGTCGTCGCCCTCGCGCTCACCGGCTGCAGCACCGGCTCGAGCGCCGGCACCACCTCGTCCGAGGGCAGCGCGATCTCGGCCGAGCGGTGCAAGGAGAACCAGGACGCCGGCAAGATCACCTACCTGTCCGGCTACCAGTACCAGTCGTCGGCGTCGATCCTCGAGTACATCGCGGCGGACGAGCTCGGCTACTTCAAGGACCTCTGCCTCGACGTGACCCTCAAGCCGGGCTCGGGTGACACCGCCCAGAACACGAAGCTCCTCGCCAGTGGCCAGGCCACCGTGTCCGCCGTCGCCGAGCAGGACCTCATCCAGGCCCGCGCGAACGGCATCGACATCACCGGGATCTCGTCGTACTCGAACGCCGGCCTCGACGTCCTGATGACGAACAAGGACATCACGAAGCTGCCGCAACTCGACGGCCAGGTCGTCGGCCACAAGGGCTACGTCCCCGCCTCGGTCCGGGCGATGATGGAGAAGGCCGGCGTCGAGTGGGACTCCCTCACGCTCGTGAAGGAGGGCTACGACCCGTCCGTCCTGCCCCGCAAGCAGAACGGCCTCGAGGCGCTGACGGGCTTCGTGTCGAACGAGCCGAACCTGCTCAAGGCCGCCGGTGACGACGTCACCGTCTGGCAGCCCGTCGACTACGACATCCCCTCGTCGATCGGCGCGATGGCCGTGAACCCCGCCTTCGCGAAGGCGCACCCGACCGCGGTCGAGGACGTCCTGCGCGCAGCCCTGCACGCCTACGACTTCTGCTCCGCGAGCGAGGCGAAGACGAAGCAGTGCGTCGGGTACGCCGCGAAGCTGTCCGGCGCCACCTACGACACCGCCCAGAACACCAAGATCTGGACCACCGAGACGAAGGTCATCGCGGACAACCCGACGCCGGACCAGCCCCTCGGCGGGATCGACCCGGAGAACGTGACGAAGCTCGTCGACATGCTGCACCAGTTCGACATCGTCAAGAGCTCGGTGACCGCTGACGACGCGAAGAGCTGGTTCACGAACGAGTACATCGACGCCATCACGAAGGACGGCGAGACCGTGTGGCCGGCACCGTGAGCGCCATCGTCACCGAGTGTTCCGCAACGACCAGAAAGGCGGCGTGAGATGCCCGCGAAGGAGTACGGGATCTTCCTCCCGATCGGCAACGGCGGGTGGATGCTCTCCACCACGGCACCCCACCCCGAGGCGACCTACGCGTGGAACAAGCGCGCGGCGCTGCACGCCGAGACGATCGGCCTGGACTTCGTGATGTCGATGGCGAAGTGGCGCGGCTTCGGCGGCTCCACCGACCACTGGGGTCGCTCCCTCGAGTCGATGACGATGATGGCCGGCATCGCCGAGGCCACCGAGCGGGTCAAGATCTGGGCGACGATGCACGCCAACGTCCACAACCCGGCGGTCGCCGCGAAGATGTACACGACGCTGCAGGACGTCTCCGGCGGCCGGGCCGGCATGAACATCGTCAACGGCGCCTACGCGGCGGAGTTCGAGCAGTTCGGGATCTGGGACGCGGCCCTCAGCCACGCCGACCGGTACCGGATGACGGAGCTCTGGACCGAGGCGGTCACGCGCCTGTGGACCGAGGACAGCGTGACGATGCACACGCCGTACTTCGACCTCGACGCGTGCGAGTCCCGCCCCCACCCCGCATCGCGGCCGACCATCATCAGCGCCGGCAAGTCCGAAGCGGCCCGGGCGTTCCAGGCGAAGCACGCCGACGGCGCCTTCCTGGCAGCGGACAGCCTGGACGAGATGCGCGACCTGTCCCGCGACGTCCACGACCGCGCCGCCGCCGAGGGACGCGAGTGCCGCACCTACTCGATGCTCACGGTCGTGCAGGGCGAGACCGACGCCGCCGCGCAGCGGAAGGTGCGCGAGTGGGGTGCCGGCGTCGACCGCGAAGCACTGGCCTCGATGCGGGCGTCGTGGGGCGTCCCCGCCGAGCAGGCGCGTGCCTGGGCGGACGGTGCTGCCGGTGAGGACGCGTTCCAGACCGCGTACGTCGCCGGGTCCGCCGAGACCGTCACCGAGCACATCGAGTACATCGTCGACCGGGGCGAGCTCGACGGCCTGATGCTGATCTTCCCCGAGTACGACCAGGACATGGTGCTGTTCGGGGAGACCGTCCTGCCGGCGCTCCGCCAGCACGACGCGGCGGTCGTCCGGTGACCGGGGGACCCGACGCGGGTCGCGACCCGCGGCTCGCGCAGTTGCTGTCCGCTCCGCTCCGCCCCGCGCTCGTCGTCGTCGACGTGCAGCGCGACTTCGGTGAGCCGGCGCGGATCGCCCCCTACGGACTCGACGACCGCGCGTCCGTCGCCGTGGCCGCCGCCGTCACCCGCATCGGCTCGCTCGTCGACGAGGCCCGCGCAGCGGGCGTCCCCGTCGTCTGGGTCGAACTCGGCAGCGACCCGGCCCGGCCGTGGCGCTCCAGCACGTGGCTGCGCGGGGGCGACCCGGACGGCCCGATGCCGGACGACGAGCCCTGCCGGATCGGCACGGAGGGCGCCGAGTGGTACCGCACGGCGCCCGAGCCCGGTGAGACACGCGTCGTCAAGCGCGGCTACAGCGGGTTCCTGGGCACCGACCTGGAGGCCCGGCTCACCGCCGCAGGGATCGGCTGGGTCACCGTCGTGGGACTCACGACCGAGTGCTGCGTCCTCGCCACCGCACAGGACGCGATGCAGCTCGGCTGGCCCGTGGTGGTCCCGCAGGACGCCACCGCCGCGTACGACACCGACGTGCACGACGCCGCGCTCACCCTGATCGACCTCAACGTGGGCGTCGTGACCGACGCCGACGAGACGGTGGCGCTGTGGCGCGCGGCTGCTGACGCTGCTGCGTCTGCGTCTGCGTCTGCGTCTGCGTCCGCTTCGCCGGTGGGTGCCCGATGAGCGGCATGCACCTGGCCTACGACCTGTCCTTCACCCACACCGAGGGGCGGTGGGCAGCGGCCGGCAGCTGGGTCGGCCAGGACTTCCCCGACGTCCGCATGTACATGGAGGTCGCCCGGACCGCCGAGCGCGCAGGCGTGGACATGCTGTTCTTCGGCGACGGGTCCGGTGTGCCGAGCACGTGGCGCGGCAGCATCGACCCGGCCGTCGAGTGGGGCATCCAGTGGCCCCGGCAGGACATGTCGCCCGTGATCGCCGCGATGTCCACCGTCACGGAGCACATCGGGTTCGGGCTCACCTACTCGTCCACGTTCACCCACCCCTTCTCCGTCGCCCGACTGCTCAACTCCCTCGACCACGTCACCGGCGGGCGGATGGCGTTCAACGTCGTCGCCTCGTCGCGGGGCGCGGACGCGGCGAACTACGGGTCCGACCACCTGATCGACCACGACCTGCGGTACGAACGGATGGAGGAGTTCATCGGCGTCTGCCGTGCGCTCTGGGACTCCGTCGCCCCGGACGCGATCGTCCGCGACCGCGCGACCGGCCGGTTCGCCGACCCGGCCGGGGTCCACCCCATCGACCACGACGGCCGCTTCTTCAAGGTGCGCGGCCCGCTCGCGAGCGTCCCGAGTCCGCAGCGGCACCCCGTCGTCGTGCAGGCCGGCAACTCGCCGCGCGGCATCGCCGCCAGCGCGTCGTTCGCCGACCTGGTGTTCGGGTTCGGGTCGAGCGTCGCCGGACAGCTCCGGCACCGGAACGCCCTCGACGCAGCGCTCACCGGCGCCGGTCGGGACCCGTCCGGCGTCGGGATCCTCTGGGCGACCCAGGTCATCGTCGGCGCCACCGACGCCGAGGCCGCCGCCCGCCGTGACTCGCTGCTGTCGTTCTGGAACCGCGAGGCCGTCGGCACCTTCATCTCGCACAACGCCGGGTACGACTTCTCCACGCTCCCGGAGACGTTCCGCCTCGGCGAGCTGCGCGACGAGATCGTCGCCGCGCAGGCGAGCCCGGCCGGCCTGGTCGGCAGCCTGGTCGCCGAGTTCGGCGAGGACCACACCATGGACCGCGACGACTTCTTCGAGCACGGCTGGCGTGCCGCGACGGGCCTCGACCACATGCTGGTCGGCGACGCCGCGGGGGTCGCCGACGCCCTGCAGGAGAACTTCGCGGCCACCGGCGGACGCGGCGGCTACATGCTGTCCAGCCCGCTCGGCATGCCCACCGGGTTCGCCGACCTGAGCGAGCTGCTCGTGCCGGAGCTGCGTGCCCGAGGTGCCCTGGCGCCGCGGTACCCGGGGTCGACGCTCCGCGAGAACCTGGCGGTGTGAGGTGACCCCGGCCCGTCGGTGGCTCGCGCTCGGCGGGCTCTGCCTCGGCTTCTTCATGCTGCTGCTGGACAGCACGATCGTGTCCGTCGCCCTGCCGGACATCGGCAGCAACCTCGGCACGGAGGCGTCGCTGTCGGTCTGGGTGAACAGCGCCTACCTGTTCGCGTTCGCCGTGCCGCTCCTCGTCGCCGGACGGCTCGGCGATCGCTTCGGGCACCGCCGGGTCTACCTGCTCGGGCTCGCGGTGTTCACCGTCGCGTCGGTCGGGTGCGCGTTCGCACCGGGGATCGGCGCGCTCATCGTCTGGCGCGCCGTGCAGGGCGTCGGTGCCGCGCTGCTGACACCCCAGTGCCTGACCGTGATCCGCTCGTTGTTCGAGCCACCCCGGCTCGCCGTCGCGCTCGCCGTCTGGAGCGCCGGTGGCGGTGCGGCGACCGTCGCCGGCCCGATCGTCGGCGGCGTGCTCGTCGAGGCGTGGGGGTGGCCGTCGGTCTTCCTGGTGAACGTGCCCGTCGGCATCGTCACCGCCGTCGCCGTGCTCCGGTTCGTGCCGGTGTCCCGACGCATCGCGGTGCCCCTGCCGGTGCTCGCCGTCGTCGGGGTGACCGCCGGGGTGTTCGCGGTGGTCGTCGGTGTCCAGGGCACGGGCGACGGCGTCCTCGCCGCACCCCTGCCGCGGGTCGGTCTGGTGGTGCTCGGCGCACTCGTCGTCGCCGCGGTGCTCACGGTGCAGCGCCGCGCGGGGGACCGGGCGCTCGTCCCGCTCGGGTTGTTCCGCGACCGCGGGTTCGTGACCGGTTCGTGGGGCGCGACCGCCGCGTCGTTCTGCGTCGGCTCTGCCCCGATCCCGCTCATGCTCGACCTGCAGGACGGACGTGGTCTCGGACCGGGTGCCGCGGCCCTCGTGCTCGTGCCGATGGGGGTCGCCTGCCTGGCCGCCGCACCGTTCGTCGGCCGCACGACGAACACCGCGGGCCCCCGTGCGACGGCGACCATCGGCGCCGTCCTGCTCGTCGTCTCGGTGGCACTGACCGCCGTGCTCATCGGGACCGCCGCACCCCTCTGGGCAGTGGCGACGGCGTTCACCGGCTTCGGGGTCGCGAACGCGTTCGTCTGGTCCCCGTTCTCGCTCGCGGCGGTGCTCGGCGCCGGATCGGCGACCATCGGTGCGGCGTCGAGCACCTTCAACACCGTGAAGCAGCTCGGTGCCGTCCTGGGCAGCACGGTCACCGCCGTGCTGCTCGCGGTGTCGACCGACGCGGTGGCCCTCGGTGCCCTGGCGCTGGCGGCCCTCGGGGCACTCGTGGCAGCTGCGTCCCTGCCAGGGCGAGCGCCGGCGGTCCTGACCGGCGCGGTCGTGCACGGCGCCGGAGTCGGGCACGGGCTCGGGTTCCCGACCGCCAACCTGCTGCCCGACGACGGGGGCGCGGTGCCGTCGGACGGGGTCTACGTCGGCTGGCTCACCGCGCCGACGTGGTCCGGTGCCCGTGAGGCGCTCGTGTCGATCGGCAGCAACAGCACCTTCGCCGACCGGCCGCGCACCGTCGAGATCCACGTGCTCGACTTCGACGGCGACCTGTACGGCACCCCCGTCGAGCTCACCGTCGGCCGTCGGCTCCGGCGGCAGCGCACGTTCCCCGGGCCGGACGCCCTCGTCGCCGCGATGCGTGCCGACGAGCGCCGTGCCCGCACCCTGCTCGCCCGCTCCTGAACGAAGGAACCACCATGCAGCACGACTTCACCGACGACCCGCTCGACATCCGCGAGGCGATCGCCGAGGTCCCCTCCGTCGTGGCCGCCATCGCAGCCCGGGTCGACGGCGTGCCGGTCGTCATGGTGGCGACGTCCCTCACCGTCGGGGTCTCGTACGACCCGCCGCTCGCGACGATCGCCGTGCAGCACTCGTCGACGACCTGGCCGTACCTGGCCGGCGCGCCGGTGCTCGGCATCTCCGTGCTCGCCGAGGGGCACGCGGCGCAGACCCGGCAGCTGGCCTCCCGCGATCGGGCGCAGCGACTGGTCGGCGTGCCGTCCACGGACACCGGGGCGGGAGCGATCCTGCTCGACGGCGCCCACTCGTGGCTGGAGTGCTCGGTCGAGGCCGTCCACCGCGCGGGCGACCACGACATCGTGGTGCTGCGGGTGCTCCGCTTCGCCCGCGACTCCGCGAACGCCGCGCTCGTCTGGCACCGACCGTCGCGGCGGCGAGCAAGCGTCGCCACCGCCTGACGTTCTTTCCCAGAACGCGTGCGATGGGAAGCGGAATCGGGCGCACCTGGTCAGAAGTTCCGACCCGGTACGCCCGAAACGACTCGGTACGCGGCACGACCCCGTCAGGAGGCCAGCGCCGCCATCTCGCGCACCACGGCCCGGAGCCGCACCGCGAGCTCGTCGTTGTTCCGCACGGAGTCGCGGTGGGCGGCCTCGCTGAGCGCCGACATCACGAGCGTCACCGCCGTGCGAGCGGTCTGGTCGTCGGTCCTGGTGCCCACGACGCTGAGCAGGGACTGGCGCGACTCGGCCATCCACTGCATCACCATCGACGACATCTCGGGCCGGAGGACCAGCAGCTCCTTCATCCGGCGGCGGTCCTGGGACAGCGGTACGGTCGCCGCGACGAGGGTGCAGAGGTCGTCGACCAGGCCGCCACGAGCCTCGGTGAACCATGCTGCGGAAGGCTCCGGGACCTCGACGGAGTCGAGTCCGAGGGCGGCGTGCGCCTTGGACGAGAAGTAGTTGAAGAAGGTGCGGGGCGAGACGTCGGCATCGGCGCAGATCTGCTCGATGGTGACGCCGTCCAGCCCGTGCGCGGACACCAGCGTCAGGGCCGCGTCGTGCAGCGCCTGCCGGGTCTGCTGCTTCTTGCGCTCCCGCAGGGTGCACGGCTCCGTCGCCACTGCAGCTGCCGGGGTGGTGATCACGTGGACTCCTGGTGGTGGGGGTTGGTGGGCCGCCCGTGCCGGAAAGGGGGCACGGCACGGACGGCCCGGTCGGTCACCGACGGTGCGTCGGCGCGGATCCGGTCGAACCCGATCCGGTGGGCACCGATCCGGTCGGCACGGACCCGGTCATCGGACCGGTGAACGAGCCGGCGTCGGCAGCGGCGGCGCCGGCCTCGGCCTCGAGCTGGGCCTCGGCGGACAGGTCGGCACGCTCCTGCAGGGCGGAGCGCTGGCGCAGCGGCGGCACCCGGAAGAACCAGGTGAGCACGAACGCGAGCAGGATCACACCGAGGCCGACCCAGTAGATCGTCACGGACGAGGCGTTGAAGCCCGCCATGAACGGTCGGGTGAGGCGGCTGTCGGCACCGGTCAGGAACGAGGTGTCGTTCGTGCTGGTGGCGCTGTCGCTCGTGGTGTTGCCGTCGTCGATCTTCTTCGCGAGCTCCGGGGTGAGCTCGTCGACCCAGTACGAGCGCTGCGAGGCGTTCGACCAGTCGACGGACACGGTGCCGTCCTGCACGCTGGCGTGTGCCTGGTCGGCGACCTGCTCGAGGGCGGACTGCTCGGCCGCCGGCGTCGCCGCTGCGACCTGCCGGTCGATGACGGACTGGGCCGAGGCGGCGGGGACCGCACCGGCGGCGACCTGCTGCTGCACTGCTGCCGTGACCTGCTCGGTGACCGCGGCGTCGGCGGCCTGCGTCGCCTTCGCCGAGGCAGCGTCGAGCTGCGACTGCACGGTCTTCGTCAGCGGGGTGACGACGGGCGTCCAGATCTTGTCCATCGCGCCCTGGTTCGCCTTCGCGCTGGCGACGGTGGGGTTGAGCGCGGCGTCGAGCGCCGGGCCGAGGTCCTTCTCGTTCGCGGTCGCGTGCAGGATGTTCGCCGGCATCACCGAGAACAGGATCGACAGCAGGACGGCGGTGCCGAGCGTTCCACCGATCTGCCGGAAGAACGTGGCGGACGACGTGGCGACGCCCATGTCACGAGCCTCGACGGAGCCCTGCGAGGCCAGGGTCAGCGACTGCATGACCGAGCCGAGGCCCAGGCCGATCAGGAACATGCCGATCATCAGGAACCACAGCGGCTTGTCGATCGACATGAAGGTCAGGACGACGTAGCCGGCGGACACGAGCGCGGTGCCGATGACCGGGAAGATCCGGTAGCGGCCGACGCGGGCGACGATCTGACCGCTCGTGATCGAGGCGATCATGAGTCCGCCGACCAGGGGCAGCGTGGCGAAGCCGGACTCGGTCGGGGTGAGCCCCACGACGATCTGCAGGTACAGCGGGATGGTGAGCATCGCGCCGAACATCGCGAAGCCGACCAGGAACCCGATGACGGTCGCCATCGAGAACGTGCCCGAGCGGAAGAGCTTGAGCGGGATGATCGCCGCGTCGCCCATCTTCGACTCGATGAGCAGCAGCCCGACCAGGCCGACGACCCCGACGACGTAGCAGGCGATGGCGGCGGGGGAGCCCCAGCCCCAGATGCGGCCCTGTTCGGCGACGAGCAGCAGCGGCACGAGGGTGACGATGACGGCGGTCGCGCCCCACCAGTCGACCTTGGGCTTCGCGTCGTCGGCACTGTGCACCTTCGGCAGGTGCAGGAAGACGATGACCATGAGGAGCGCGGCGACGCCGATCGGCACGTTGATCAGCAGGACCCAGCGCCATCCCGTGATCCACAGGATCTCGGAGGAACCGGCGAGCAGCCCACCGATGAGCGGCCCGATGACGGACGAGATGCCGAACACGGCGAGGAAGTAGCCCTGGTACTTGGCACGTTCGCGCGGGGCGAGGATGTCACCCATGATCGCGAGCGGCAGCGACATCAGCGCACCGGCACCGATGCCCTGCACGGCACGGAAGGCCGCGAGCATGAGCATCGAGGTGGACATCGACGACAGGACGGCGCCGAGGATGAACACGACGATGCCGAAGATGTAGAGGGGCCGGCGGCCGAAGATGTCGGAGAGCTTGCCGTAGATCGGCGTCGCGATCGTCGAGGTGATCAGGTAGGCCGTGGTCACCCAGGCCTGCTGGTCGAGGCCGTGCAGGTCGTCGCCGATGGTGCGGATCGCCGTGCCGAACACCGTCTGGCCGAGGGACGACAGGAACATGCCCGCCATCAGGCCGTAGATCACCAGGAGGATCTGGCGGTGGGTCATCAGGGGCTGCGGGCCGGTCCCGCCGGAGGCTGCTGGGGCCTCGGCGGTGTGCCGACCGTGCTGCACCTGGACGGGTGCGGTGGCGGTCATCGAACTCCTTTTTCGTGCTGTGTAACTTTGCAGACCGCGCAACGATACATCTGTTGCTTCCAGCAAGCAACTAAATGTGCCCGCTACGCTGGCCCCATGTCCGACGACCGGCGTGCCGCCGAGCGACTCCTGCGATCCCAGCTCGACCGGCTGTGGGTCCGGCAGACCCTGCGTTCCTCGCTCATCGAGTCCAGCGGCGGCCTCGACCCGACGGCGCGGGTGATCCTGCGTGCCGTCGCCGGTCACGGACCCGTCCGGGCGACGGCGATCGCCGACGCGACGGGCCTGTCCCGCCCGGTGATCAGCCGCCGGGTGGCGTCGCTGGTCGAGGCCGAGCACCTGGTCGGCTCGCCGGACCCCGCCGACGGCCGAGCGACCCTGGTCTCGCTCGCGCCCGCGGGCAAGCAGTTGCTCGACCAGCTCGACGCCGCCGGTGCCGAGGTCTTCGACGACCTCACCGAGGAGTTCGCCTCGGACGAGTTGCGCTCGCTCGCCGAGATGCTCACGCGGCTGAACGACCGGGCCGACGCGGTCCTCGGGATCGGCACCACGCGCCCGTGACGTGACCACGACGAGGACGGGAGGCACGGGGCGGGCCCGCCCCGTTCCTCCCGTCCGCACGCCCCCCGGTCACTGCGGAGCGTGCATTCGAGATACCGTTGGTGTATGAGCACGGACACCGCCACCACCACCGAGACCACCGACGAGGGGCCCGTGGTGACCTTCGCCGATCTCGGCCTGAGCGATGCTGTGCTCAAGGCCGTCAAGGACATCGGCTACGAAACCCCTTCCGCCATCCAGGAAGCCACCATCCCCACACTGCTCGACGGCCGCGATGTCGTCGGCCTCGCGCAGACCGGAACCGGCAAGACCGCCGCCTTCGCGCTGCCGATCCTGTCCCGCATGGAGCCCGGCAGCAAGAAGCCGCAGGCCCTCGTGCTGTCCCCGACGCGCGAGCTCGCCCTGCAGGTGTGCGAGGCGTTCGAGCAGTTCGCGTCGCACATGAAGCACGTCCACGTCCTGCCGGTCTACGGCGGTCAGGCGTACGGCGTGCAGCTGTCCGCCCTGCGCCGCGGCGTCGACGTCATCGTCGGCACGCCCGGTCGCATCATGGACCACCTGGCGAAGGGCACGCTCGACCTGTCCGAGCTGAAGTACCTCGTGCTCGACGAGGCCGACGAGATGCTCAAGATGGGCTTCGCCGAGGACGTCGAGACGATCCTCGCCGACACCCCCGACGACAAGCAGGTCGCGCTCTTCTCCGCGACCATGCCCGCGCAGATCCGCCGCATCTCGCAGCAGTACCTGACCGACCCGGCCGAGATCACCGTCAAGACCAAGACGAAGACCGCCGCGAACATCACGCAGCGCTACCTGATGGTCTCGTACCCGCAGAAGGTCGACGCCCTGACCCGCATCCTCGAGGTCGAGGACTTCGAGGGCATGATCATCTTCGTCCGCACCAAGAGCGAGACCGAGACCCTGGCCGAGAAGCTCCGGGCCCGTGGGTACGCCGCCGCCGCCATCAGCGGTGACGTCGCCCAGGCCCAGCGCGAGCGCACCGTCAACCAGCTGAAGTCCGGCAAGCTCGACATCCTCGTCGCCACCGACGTCGCCGCCCGTGGCCTCGACGTCGACCGCATCACGCACGTCGTGAACTACGACATCCCGGTCGACATCGAGTCCTACGTGCACCGCATCGGCCGCACGGGTCGTGCCGGCCGCTCGGGCGACTCGATCAGCTTCGTCACCCCCCGCGAGCGTCGCCTGCTCTCCGCGATCGAGCGCCACACGAAGCAGCCGCTCACCCAGATGCAGCTGCCGACGATCGACGACGTCAACGAGACGCGCCTGACCCGCTTCGACGACGCGATCACCGCGGCGCTCGAGGACCAGGGCCGCATCGCCGCCTTCCGCGACGTCATCGCTCACTACGTCGAGCACCACGACGTCCCCTCGGACGACGTCGCCGCCGCCCTGGCCGTCGTGGCGCAGGGCGATTCGCCGCTGCTCCTGACCGCAGCCGACGACGCCCTCCGCACGCAGATGGAGCGCGACGCCCGCCGTGGCGAGCGCGACGACCGCGGTGCACGTGACGACCGTGGGCCGCGCAGCGACCGAGGTGGCGACCGTGACCGTGCGCCCCGCCGTTCGCAGCCGATGACCGCCTACCGCATCGAGGTCGGCCGCCGCCACCGCGTCGAGCCCCGCCAGATCGTCGGCGCCCTGGCGAACGAGGGTGGCCTGCGCCGCGACGACTTCGGTGCGATCCGCATCCAGCCGGACTTCTCCATCGTCGAGCTGCCCGCCGACATGGACGGCGGCGTGCTCGACCGCCTGACCGACACCCGGATCAGCGGCAAGCTCATCGAGATCAAGCCCGACCGCCGTGGTGGCGGCCGCCGCGACGAGCGTCCGGAGCGCAAGCCCCGCTACTGACGCGAGTCGCGTCGTCGACGCGAGTCGCGTCCTGGACGCGACCACCTCTTGACGGGAGGCACGGTGCCAGCTGGCACCGTGCCTCCCGTCCGTCGTCCGGTCGCGTCTCCCGCCGCGGGCCGCCCCGCCTGCCGGCGTTGCGTCACCAGCCTTGCGGTGCGGGGAACCGCAGATCACGCTCGGATCCGTTCCCCTGGCGCCCGAGCGGTGCTGTGATACCTGGAGCCGTGACGCAGGGAGCCGCGGAGAAGGCAGGGGAACGAACGTGTACCGAGCACTCATCACCGTCGCAGCAGCGGCGGCGCTCGTCATCGGGGGAGTGGCGCCGGCGACGGCAGCCCCCTCGTCCTCGGCGCCCGGAGCGCCCACCACCGTCCGGGTCACCGGAGCCGGCGACAGCGCGACCGTGACCTGGGGTGCCCCGAAGTCCGGCGCGAAGGTGACCGGCTGGAAGGTCACGATCGCCCCCGCGCAGCAACAGCCCGGCAACGGCGTCGACCGGCTGCCGGCGAAGGCGCGGTCCGACCGCTTCGGTGACCTGACGCCGAAGACGACCTACAAGTTCTCGGTCCGGGCGATCGGCGCGAAGAAGTCCGGCCGCACGATCCTGGTCCGCTACACCACGCCGTCCGTGGTCGACACGACGCAGTCGCTGTTCGCCCTCGACGCGTCCGGCAACGTCGTGCGGTTCGCCGAGGACGGTTCCGGCGCTGGCAAGGTCGTCGCGGCCAACGGGACGGGCTTCGCCGCGGACGACGTCGGCGACGTGTTCACCCCGTCGGCCGACCGCACCTCCATCCTGTTCCACCCCGCCGACGGCAGTGCCACGCGGACGCTGGCGACCGGGCTGCACCTGACCGCCGACCTGCGTTCCGACGTCGCCGGCAACCTGTACTGGATCGACTCGGTGACGGGGGCAGTGCAGAAGCTCCCCGTCGGCAGCTCCACCGCGACGACCGTGCTCGACCTGACTGCCACGGGCAGCGGCCAGCGGTTCTGGACCGTCACCCCCGACGGCAAGGTCGTCGCCGTCGGCGGTTCGCAGATCTCCCCGATCGTCGTGGGCACCGGCACGGCCGCACGGGCGATCACGCTCCCCGGCAGCTCCGGCGTCGGGTACCCCGCAGCGGTCCTCGCCGACTCGCACGGCAACGTGTACGTCGACATCCGTTCTCCCGGTGGCGCCGGCTCGTGGGCCTGGTACCAGCTGAAGCCGGGCGCCACGGCGCTGACGCGGATCGAGCCCCGTCTGGCGTTCGAGTACGCGGCTGCCAACGCCGACGGGTTCTCGCTGCTGCAGTCCGCCGAGTGGTGCAGCGCCCCCGCCGAGTACCCGACCAGCCCGGCCGGCTGCAAGGTCGACCGCACGATCCCGGACAAGCTCGTGGTCGGCTCCGGTGGGAAGTCCACCGTGGCGGTCTCCGGCATCACGGCGGGGTCGCGCGGGGCGAACACGGGTGCCGCCTCCGACGACGGCGACGTGTTCGCGAACGTCGACAGCGGGCCCTCGGCCGGGCTGTGGCGCGTGCTGGCCTCCGGCGGGGCTGCGCAGCAGCTGTCGTCGGCGCAGTACTCGCGGCTGCTGGTGATCTGACCGGCAGACCGAGGCAGGACGGGGTGGGACGCAACGGCGCGTCCCACCCCGTCCTGTGTTCCGGGCGTCGGGGGCGGTGGGTGCGGCGGGGCCCGAGGTTCCGAAATCTTGGAGTGTCGGCGCTCTCTCGGTCACTCCGTGGAACCTCGGCGGCACACTGGCGGCGTGTTGTGGAACCTCGGCGGCGCCCCGGTGTCGCGGGGTGGGGGCGCGGGGTGGGCGTGCAGGGTACGGGGTCCGAGGTTCCGAGATCTCGGAACCTCGGCGCGCTCTCGGCCGCTCCGTGGAACCTCGGCGGCACACCGGCGGCATGTTGTGGAACCTCGGCGGCGCCGCAGCCCGCCGCAGGCCCCCGCCGCCGCACCGCCGCCTTCAGCCCGCCTCACACCACCCCCACCACCGTCCGCCGACACACCTCGTCCCACGGGGTCGGCTCGATGCCGAACACCGCGCGGCTCTCGGCATCGTCGACCACGTACGGTGCGGTCCACTGGTAGCTCATCTCGGCGAGCTCCCGCATCATCGGTGACACGAGCCCGAGCGCACGGATCGCCGCCGTGGGCATCCGGTGGACGGCCACGGGTGCCTTGCCCGCCGCGGCCAGCACCTCGGTCAGCGCCTGCCGCTGGGTGCGAGGAGGGTTGCTCGGCACCATCCACGTGCGGCCGTGCGTGCGCTCGTCCGAGGCCGCCGCCACCAGGGTCCTGGCGACGTCGAGCACGTCGGTGAAGGTGTGCGGCAGGTCGGTCCTGCCGATCATCGTCACGGCCTTCCCCTGCAGTGCGGCCGGCAGCACCCGCGTGACGTGCCCGTTCGCCCCGATGCCCGGCCCGACGTAGTCCGAAGCCCGGACCTCGACCGTGCGGATGCGTCCGGCACGGTGCGCGGCCAGGGCATCGGCCCACAGCCGTGCGCGGAGGATCCCCTTGTGGTCGGTCGCGGCGTCCGGGGTGTCGGGGCGCATCGGTCCGTCGACCGGGCCGTACGGGTACAGGTTCCCGGTGATGGCGTAGACGGCTCCGGTCCGCTCGGCAGCGGTCAGCATCGACGCCGCGAGCGGTGGCCAGGTGCGCTCCCACTGGGTGTAGTCGCCGGGGTTCGCGCAGTTGTACAGCACGGCGGCGCCGTCGGCTGCCCGGGTGAGGGCCTCGGCGTCGGAGGCGTCGAGCGCGAGGTGTCCGACCCCCGACAGGCCGGTGTCCCGACCCGAGCGGGTGGCGACGGTGACGTGCTCACCGCGTTCGGCGAGCAGCGCGGCGACGTGGCGGCCCACCGGGCCGGCGCCGATGACGAGGTGGTGGTGCGACATGGTCCCTGCTTCCGTTCTGGTTGCGAGAGCGGTGCTCTCGCAACCAGGATGCGCGCTCGGAAACGAAAGAGCAAGAGCACTGCTCTCATTTGTGTGCAGTGCTCTCGTGTGGCATGGTGATCGGATGGCACCGACAGCACGCGAGCTCGCCCGGCAGACGATCCGAGCGGACATCCTGGCCGCCGCGCGCACCCGCCTCACCGACGAGGGGCCCGCAGCGCTCAGCCTCCGTGCCGTCGCCCGCGACGTCGGCATGGTGTCGTCCGCGGTGTACCGGTACTTCCCGAGTCGCGACGAGCTGCTGACGGCACTGCTCATCGTCGACTACGACGAACTCGGCGCAGCGGTCGAGGCTGCTGACGCCGCGGCCGGCCCGGAACCGGGTGCACGCTGGGTCGCCGCGTGCCGCGCGATCCGGTCCTGGTCCGTCGCGCACCCGGGCGACTTCGCGCTGCTGTTCGGGTCGCCCGTGCCGGGCTACGCCGCACCGCGCGAGACGGTCGTGCCCGCCGCGCGGACGACGCTCGCGCTGGTGCGGGTGGTGGCCGATGCGGTCGCGCCCGGCGGGGACGTCACGTCGGCGTCGGGGGCGGACGGGAGGCCCGGATCACCCGCCGCGCCCACGGCGGCTCCCGGGGTGGCCGGTCCCGCCGTCGCGGACGCAGTGACCACCCTGCGGTCGTTCGGCATCGCACTGCCCGACGAGGTCCTGGTCCGCACCCTGATGGCCTGGTCGACGGTGTTCGGGACGATCTCGTTCGAGCTCTTCGGCCACTTCGTCGGCTCGGTGTCCGACGGCGCCGCCTACTTCGACCAGGTGATCGCGCGGCTCGCCGACGACCTCGGGTTCGCCGCCGCGTTCTGACCCGGTCGTGCGGGTCTGCCCAGGGCGTTGTCCACGACTCGCACTCGGGGCCTGACAGAGTGCCGGTCACTGCGGTAGACAGGTCCCTACGCCGAGGTCGTGCCCGACGACCGGAGCGGACGGCCGGCACGATGTCCCCTGGGCAGCTGCCGGACGGCACCACACCCGGGCGTGCGCTGCGGCCGGGGTCCGCGCGGATCAGGAGGCACCCTTGCGACGCAGCTCGGCCGGCGACCCCGCAGACGGAGTGACCGGGTGACGGCGCTCGAGGTCAGCCGCCAGGACCGCCGCCGGCTGACCACCGGCACGGCCCGACGATCGCGGTCCTCGCACGGGCACTCGACGTCAACCGCGACGACGAGGCGCAGCCGATCATGCCGCTGGCGACGATCTCGGTGACCGAGGACATGGCGACCGCCATGCGGCTGCACGGGCTCGGCTGGAAGTCGGCGTACCACGACGAGATCCTGGCGAAGGGCCTGGCGCCGGAGGACCTGCCGACCATGCTCGTGCAGCGGCTCCGGTGGGCGCAGGGCACCATGCAGGTGTTCTTCCGCGAGAACCCCCTGGTGCAGAAGGGCCTGTCCTGGGGCCAGCGCCTGATGTACTTCTCGACGATGTGGAGCTACCTGTCCGGGTTCGCCGCGATCGTCTACATCGCTGCCCCGGTGCTCTGCCTGTCGTTCGGAGTCGTCCCGGTGCAGGCCTACAGCGTCGACTTCTTCGCACGGCTGATCCCGTTCCTCGTGCTCAACCAGCTGCTGTTCTGGGTGGTGGCCGCCGGCAGACCGACGTGGCGCGGGCAGCAGTACTCGCTCGCGCTCTTCCCGGTGTGGATCGAGGCGGTGACGAGTGCGTTCGAGAAAGTGTTCCGCGGCAAGCCGCTCGGGTTCCGGGTCACGCCGAAGGTGCGCGACGAGACCGAGCAGAAGCCCCGGTGGGACCTCGTCAAGCCGCAGCTCATCGCGATGGGGGCGCTGGTCGCGGCACTGCTCCTGATCGGCATCCGCTACTTGACCGGGCAGGCGTCGGGCATCGCGCCGCTCGTCAACACCGCGTGGGTCGTCTTCGACCTGTTCATCTTCAGCATCGTGATCCGGGCCGTGCTCTACCGCGGCCCGAGCACGGGAGTCCAGTCAGAGCACGAGTCGAGCACCGCCGGAGGACCACTGTGAGCGCCGAGACCACCTTCGACGTCGCCGCGACGCCCGTGTCGCTCGACGAGGTCCAGGATCGCTTCGGCGCCTGGTGGGACGGGCTCGGTATCGACGACGCCCGGCTCCGCTTCGCGCTGGAGACCGCGCTGGCCGAGGTCGCCGCGAACATCGTCGAGCACACCGCGCGTTCCGACCAGGAGGCCGGTCGGCGCTACACCGTGCGACTCGAGTCGACCGACCGGGCGCTCACCGCGGAGCTCACCGACAACGGTCTGCCCGTGGACATCGACCTGAGCGCCGTCACGATGGCCGACGTCGAGCAGGAGAGCGGACGCGGCCTGGCGCTCGCGATCGCCGCCCTCGACCGGCTGGAGCACCGGCACGAGCACGGACACAACGTCTGGACGCTGGTGTGCGACCGGTGAGGCTGCTGGCGGCCCGCGTGGTCGCCGTCCTCGTCACGATCGCGACACTCCTGCTCGGCGGTGCACTGCCGGCGTCCGCGGTGACGGTGCACACTACCGCGGCGACGGAGCCGGCGAGCGCAACGACCTGGTTCGGCTCGGACCTCGACTGGGGCGACGACTCCCCGGCGGGGTACGAGGGACGGCTCGGTGCGACGCCGTCGATGTACGGGGTGGAGATCGACTACCCGCTCGACCGCCCGGCCCGGCGAGAGCTCCTCCGCGCGACGCGTGCCGCGGCGACGCAGGGCGCGGTCCTCGACCGAAGCCGCCGGTCGTGACGTCCCCCTCACCCGCAACGACGTGCCGGAGCGCGGCGAGGTCGAGTCCCGGTTCGACGAGACGTGGGGCTACGAGCAGCAGCAGGCGGACAGCTTCTACGACCGCTTCGCCGTCGACGGCGACCGGTCGATGCTGCTCGACACCGGTGCGCTGTACGACCACACCCGCCGGGGCGATGCGGAGCTCCCGGTCAAGCAGGGCTGGTGGCGGCAGGTGATCACCTCGGTCCAGGACCGCCCGTTGATCCGGGGCGTGACCTTCCTCGAGACGAACCGCCGCGAGCCCGAGGCCGGCAACCGTGTCGCCGACACCGCGACACCGCGGTGCCGGGGATCGCCGGTTCGTTCCGCACCGACCTCGAGCGCGGCGACCACTTCGCCTTCGGGCCCGTCACCGACCGCATCACCACGCAGCAGCGCAACGCCGCGACCGACCAGCAGTACGACACCGGCGGCGACCAGATGGCGTGGATCGTCTGGGTCGCCGTGGGCCTGGCGGTGGTGTTCCTGCTGAGCGGGCTGTTCGGGCGGTTGCTGCCGAGCTGGCGCTACCCCGACGACGGGAAACCCGGGCGCGACCTGCGGCTCGACCTGTTCCGCGGGTTCATCATCCTGGCGGTGGTGATCACCCACATCGAGATCGGCGGGCCGTACTCGTACCTCACGCTGCACGCGGTCGGTGCGATCACCGGTGCCGAGATGTTCGTGTTCCTGTCCGGCATGGTCCTCGGCATGACCTACCCGTTCGCCATCAAGAAGTTCGGCGAGTGGGCGGCCGCGATCGGGGCGTGGAAGCGTGCCCGCAAGCAGTACCTCGTCACGCTCGTGGTGATCGCTGTCGTCTTCGCGCTGAGCTTCGTCCCGTTCCTGAACACCGACGCGATCACGACGTTCACCGACCGGGGGACCGGAACCGGGGGCGTCGGTGCCGAGGGCCGGGTGTACGACCTGTACCCGAACGCGATGCAGCTGCTCGGCTACCCGCCGCCGTGGTACGCCATCCGACAGTTCCTGCTGCTCGAGATGGGCCCGTGGCCGTTCAACATCATGGGCCTGTTCGTGGTGCTGAGCCTGTTCATCCCGCCGCTGCTCTGGCTGATCCGCCGCGGCTTCTGGTGGGTGGTGCTCGTCGTGAGCTGGGCGCTGTACGTGTTCCAGGCCCTCAACCCGGAGTTCCGCCCGCTGAACTCGCAGTTCGAGGCGGTCTTCCCGCTGCTCACCTGGCAGGTCGTGTTCACCCACGGACTCGTGCTCGGGTACTACCGACGGCAGATCATCGGCGCGCTCACCGGGCGGCTCGGCAAGGTCCTGGTCGGCATCGGTGTCGGCGGCTACGCGGCGTTCCTGGTGTACGTCTGGGCGGCGAACCACGCCGGGTTCACACCGGTCCCGTTCCCGGCGTCGATGTACGAGGACCTGTACAACACGGCGTACCAGCGGGTGGACCTGCAGTGGGGCCGACTGGTCGACATCGCGTTCTTCGCGATCGTGTCGTACGCGATCCTGACGGTGTTCTGGAAGCCGATCGCAAAGGCGATCGGCTGGCTCTGGATCCCGATCGGGCAGGCGAGCCTCTACGTCTTCGTGTGGCAGGTGTTCTTCGCGCTGGCGATCGCGTCGATCCCCGGCGTGCCGTGGGGCGACTTCTGGATCGGCTTCGTGGTGCACTCGGCGTTGATCCTGCTGGCCTGGTACATGGTCCGCAAGAAGTTCCTGTTCTCGGTCATCCCGCGCTGACGCGCCGTGGGTTCAGTGCGGGACGACCGGGTGGTCCTGGTCGTGACCGTCCCACAGGTCGCCGCACTCGACGGGCTCCGCGCCCGATGACGCGAGCCACGGGCCGGCACCGTGCGCGGGGTCGCGGGACAGCGCGGCGACCAGCGCGGCGCGGTGCTGGGAGCCGACGACCACCGGGTGTCCCGGTACGCCGTGGTGGACCGCACGGCGGAGCGCCGTCGGGTGGTCGCCGTCGCCGATCACCCGCCGGACGGCCGACGCGGGCAGCCCCGGCAGGTCGACCAGGGAGACGCAGGCCGTCGCCGGACCGGTGACGGCCGCGAGCCCGACGGCGAGCGACGCGCCCGGCCCCGCTGACCAGTCGTCCGCGACGACGATGGTGACCCCGTCCACGGCGGGCACGACGGCCCGCGCCCGGTCGGCGGCGGCACCGAGGACGACGACGACCCGGTCGCAGCCGCCGAGGAAGAGCGCGTCGACGCCGAGGTGCAGCCACGGGGTGCCGTCCGGCTCGGCGACCAGCGCCTTCGGCCGCCCCATCCGCGTCCCCGCACCGGCGGCGAGCAGCACGCCCACCACGTCGGTCACACGAACGCCGGCACCGACGTCCACGCAGCAGGGGCCTCCGCGACGCCGTCGCGCACGACGGTGCCGGAGATGAGGCCGTAGGGCCGGTCGGCGGCGAAGAACACCTCGCCGGGGTTGTCCAGGCCGAACGGTGCGAGGTCGACCAGGAAGTGGTGCTTGTTCGGCATCGAGAACCGCACCTCGGCGATCTCCGGGAACGCCTCGATCGCCGAGCGGCCCATCGCGAACAGGGTCTGCTGCAGCGCCAGGGAGTGCAGCTCGGCGAACGTCGCGAGCATGCGGTCGAGGACGCCGGCGTACACGGCGTCGTAGTCGATGCCCGCCGCCACCGCCTCGGGTGTGTACCGCCAGCGGGCCGTCACCGAGGTCGCGAGGATCCGGTCGTCGGTCTCCGCGAGCGTCGTGTACCCGTCACGCGGGAACCCGTGGAACTCGCTGCCCGTCGACTTCAGGACCGTCAGGTCGGTGACCCCGGCGAGCACGTGCACGTCGTCGCCGTCGACCTGCACCACGGCCGTGCGGGTTCCGCGGCCGGCCCGGACGAACGAGTGATCGTGCTCCCGGCCGTCGACGACGATCCGCTCCCACGTGTGCTGCTCGGCCGACAGGGTGGAGCCGTCGTACCAGTCGAAGGCGGTGCTGAAGTGCCGGCCGAGTCGCAGCAGGAACTCCTCCGGCGTCCCGACCCCGTGCTCCTTCGCGAAGGCGTAGACCGTGTTCTTCTGCGTGTCCGTCGCGACGACCTTCGCGTTGTCGCCCTCGGTGTACGAGTCGGCGAGCGCCGCGCCGCGCAACTGCGTCGTGACGGTCAGGTCCTCGATCTCGTGCCGGTCGGTGTCGCGCGTCACCCGGACGAGCCGGACCTCGGCCTTGCCGTACTGGTTCGCACCGAGGCGGACGGTCGTGGTGGTGGGGACTGGCTGGACGTCGGTGATCTCCATGGAGGCGACGATGACATCCGCGTGTTTCGGCGGTGGGTCGAACACGTCACGACCTCCGCCAGCGGCCACGGCCCGGTCGTGACGCAGCCGTCGAACGCCCGTAACCACACGGAAACACCCGTTCCATAGCGTTGCCGCCACGACGCACCCGATCGAGGAGGGACCCGTGGCGCACACATCCGCACCCCGGCGGTCCTCGGCGTGGAACCGCGGGATGATCGCGCACGGACGACGGTCCGACGGCGCCACCGACACCCGTTCCCCCATCCCGATCGGACCCTGCAATGGACCTCGTCTCCGTCCGCACCGTGCGGACACCGTCGCACCGCGACGACCTCTCCTTCGGCCCCGGTGAGCATCCCCTCGCCGGTGGCACCTGGCTGTACTCGGAGGAGCAGCCGGGTCTGACCGGGCTCGTCGACCTCACCGCACTGGGGTGGCGCGACACCGAGCGCAGCGCCGGAGGGCTCCGGATCGCCGCGACGTGCACGATCGCGTCGTTGCTGCGTGTGGCGCCCGAGGACGACTGGCGTGCCTGGCCGCTCGTCGACCGGTGCGCCAACGCGTTGCTGGCGTCGTTCAAGGTGTGGAACCAGGCGACGGTCGGCGGCAACGTCGCGGTCGCCCTGCCGGCGGGGGCGATCACCGCGCTGCTCGTGACGCTCGACGCGATCGCGGAGGTCTGGACCCCGGACGGCGGGGAGCGCCGGGTCCCGGTGGCGGACCTGGTCACCGGGCCGCGGACGACCGACCTCGCGCCGGGTGAGGTCATCCGGGCGTTCGACGTGCCACGTGCGGCCCTCGTGGCGCGCACCGGGTTCCGCCGGGTGTCCCTCAGCCCGCACGGCCGGACCGGCGCACTCGTCACGACGCGGTGGTCGGCGTCGGGATTCGCCCTCGTCGTGACCGGCGCGACCCCGCGGCCGCTCGTGCTCCGTCACCCCGGGATCCCGACCGCCGCGGAGGTCGATGCACGGCTGGCGGCCCACGACGCCTGGTACGACGACCCGCACGGTTCCCCCGACTGGCGGCGCGCGGTGACCCGGCGGTTCGCGGCGGAGCTCGTCACCGAGGCGCTCGGGACGACGGGCGGTGCGGCATGAGGTTCGAGGTCGACGGCGCGACGGTGGACGCCGAACCGCAGCCCGGTCAGGTCCTCCGCACCCTGCTCCGCGAGCACGGGGTGACGTCGGTGAAGAAGGGCTGCGACGCGGGCGACTGCGGTGCGTGCTCGGTGCTCGTCGACGGTGTGCCCGTCCACTCCTGCATCACGCCGGCGCACCGGATGGCGGGGCGTGCCGTCACCACGGCGGCCGGGCTCGGCACGCCCGAGGACCCGCACCCCGTGCAGCGCGCGTTCGCCGAGGCCCCGGGCTTCCAGTGCGGCTTCTGCACCGCCGGGTACGTCGTCACGGCTTCCACGCTCGACGAGGACGCGCTGGCCGACCGGCACCGCGCGTTGAAGGGCAACCTCTGCCGGTGCACCGGGTACCGGGCGATCGAGGACGCCCTGGACGGGGTCGCGAACACGGCGTGCGCGGCGGCCGGTCAGGCGATCGGCACGTCGGTCGCCGCTCCCGCCGCGATGGCGATCGTGACCGGACGCGAGGAGTACACGCTCGACGTGCGGCGGACCGAGGGTCTGCTGCACCTCGCGGTCCTCGGCAGCCCGCACCCGCACGCCCGCATCGTGTCGATCGACACGGCGGAGGCCGAAGCCCTCCCGGGCGTGCACGCCGTCCTCACGCACCACGACGACCCCGGCGTGTTGTTCTCCACCGGTCGGCACGAGTCCCGCCTGGACGACCCGGACGACACCCGGGTGCTCGACCGGATGCTCCGTTTCCGTGGGCAGCGCGTGGCCGCAGTGGTCGCGGACGACGTCCGGATCGCCGAGCGGGCCTGCGCCCTCGTGCGGGTGCGCTACGAGGTGCTGCCCAGCGTGCACGACCCGGACGCGGCCCGTGCTGCCGGTGCTCCGCTCCTGCACGCCGACAAGACGACCCAGGAGCACCGGATCGCCGAGCCGGGCCGCAACGTGGTCGCCGCCCTGCACGGTGAGACGGGCGACGTCGACGGAGCCCTGGCGGCGTCCGCGGCCACCGTCGAGGGCACCTGGACCACGGGCCGCGTCTCGCACGCCGCGCTCGAGACCCACGCGACCCGCGGGTCCGTCGACCGGGACGGGCGACTCGTGCTCCGGACCGCGACGCAGGTCCCGTTCCTGGTGCGGGACGAGATCGCGCACGTGTTCGGCCTCGACCCGACCCGAGTCCGTGTCATCGCGAAGCGCGTCGGCGGTGGGTTCGGCGGGAAGCAGGAGTTGCTGACCGAGGACCTGGTCACCCTCGCGGTGCTGCGGACCGGCCGCGCGGTGCAGTACGAGTTCAGTCGGCGTGACGAGTTCACGATCGCCCCGGCCCGGCACCCGATGCGCGTGCGGGTCCGGCTCGGTGCCGACGCCGAGGGGCACCTGACGGCACTGCACGTCGACCAGACCATGGACACCGGCGCGTACGGCAACCACGGGATCGGTGTCATGTTCCACTCCGTCAGCGAGTCCGTCGCCGTCTACCGGTGCCCGTCGAAGCGCGTGGACGCGGAGTCCGTGTACACGAACAACCTGCCGTCCGGGGCGTTCCGCGGGTACGGACTCGGCCAGGTCGTGTTCGCGATCGAGTCCGCCATGGACGAGCTCGCCCGGGAACTCGGCATCGACCCGCTCGACCTGCGGCGGCGGAACGTCGTGGTCCCCGGAGACCCCCTCGTGGTCACGGACCCGGACGAGCAGGACGACCTGCGCTGGGAGGGCAGTTACGGACTCGACCAGTGCATCGACCTGGTGGAGGACGCCCTCCGCGCACCGGTGCCCGAGGTCCCACGCATGGACGGTCCGCCGCTGGACGACTCGGGCGACTGGGCGTTCGGCACCGGGGTCGCCCTCGCGGCGATCGCGACGATGCCGCCGCGCGGGCACCACGCGCACGTGTCGGTCGAGGCCACGGCGGAGGGCCGGTACCGAATCGGCGTCGGCACGGCCGAGTTCGGCAACGGGACGACGACGGTGCACACGCAGCTCGTCGCCACCGCCCTCGGCACCACCACGGACCGGGTCGACGTGCACCAGTCGGACACCGACGCAGCCCGGCACGACACCGGGGCGTTCGGGTCCGCCGGGGTCGTGGTCGCCGGCAAGGCGCTGTACGCCGCGGCGCAGGCACTGCGGGAGGACATGACCGGGCGCGCCCTCGGGATCGTGGCCGCCCGGACACCCCGGACCGCGTCGGGGCCGCTCGGGCCGGCGGTCTCGGTCGGGCCGGACGGCGTCCGCGTCGGGGAGGAGCTCGTCGGGCACTCCGAGCTGCTCGCCGACGGCCCGCTCATCGCGCACGGCAGCCACGACGGCACGCCACGGTCGCTCGCGTTCACCGTGCACGGCGCCCGGGTGGCGGTGCACCGGCCGACGGGTGAGGTCCGCGTGCTGCACAGCGTGCAGGCGGTGGACGCCGGCACCGTCCTGAACCCGGAACAGCTCCGCGGCCAGGTGGAGGGCGGTGCCGCGCAGGCGATCGGCTCGGCGCTCTACGAGGAGGTCGTGCTGGACGAGACCGGTCGGGTGACGACCGACGCGTTCCGGGCGTACCGGGTGCCGAAGATCTCCGACGTGCCCCGCACCGAGGTGCGCTTCGCCGACACGCACGACCCGCTCGGCCCCCTCGGCGCGAAGTCGATGAGCGAGGCGCCGTACAACCCGGTCGCGCCAGCCGTCGCGAACGCGGTGCGCGACGCCGTCGGCGTGCGCCCCCACCGGCTGCCGATGACGCGCGACCGGGTCTGGGCGATGCTCCAGGACGTGACCGATGCCGGGGGTGCGTGATGTTCGAACTGACACCGCGCCTCCTGGCCGCCCTCGACGCGGGGGACCCCGTGGTCGTCGCGACGGCCGTCGCGATGACGGGCAGCGCGCCGACCGGCGTCGGCTCGTCGATGGCCGTCCTGCCCGGCGGCCAGGTCGTCGGCACCATCTCCGGCGGGTGCGTCGAGGGGGCGCTGTTCGACACTGCGGAGCAGGTCCTCGAGACCGGCGAGGCGGTGCTCGAACGCTTCGGGTTCGACGACGACCCGGACGACGTCGACGCGATGTGGGCACCGGCGCTCCGCTGCGGCGGTCGAGTCGAGGTCCTGGTCCGTCGCGTCAGTCCCGAGGACGTCGACGTCGTGGACGCACTCCGGCGCGCGGCGTCCGGGGTGCCGACGTCGCTCGGCCTCTCGCTCGACCCGGCGACGCTCGGCGCGGTCGTGCACGTCCCCGACGGCTGCGGCGGCCGGCTCTTCGTCGAGCGGGCCGACGTCCGGCCGCGGTGCATCGTTGTGGGCGCGGTCGAGTTCGCCGTGGCCATCACGAACGCGGCCGCGGTGCTCGGCTACGCCGTGACGGTCGTCGACCCGCGGCCGGTGTTCCTGACCGACGAGCGCTTCCCGGCCGCCGACGAACGCATCGTGGGCTGGCCGACGCGTGTGGTCGAGGCGTTGCCGGTGGACGCGACCACCGCCGTCGTGGTGCTCTCGCACGACGACCGGTTCGACGCCGCCGTGGTCGACTCGGCGCTCCGTCGGGGTGCCGGGTACGTCGGGGCGATGGGCTCCCGCACGACGAACGGCCGCCGGATGGCGGAGCTGCGCGCGCTGGGGACTCCGGACACTGACCGGCTGCGTTCCCCGATCGGGCTCGACATCGGTGCGACGACGCCGGCCGAGATGGCGGTCGCGATCATGGCGGAGGTGATCGCGGTCCGGACCGGCGCCGGTGGCGGGGCGCTCGTCGACGGTGCCGGTCCCATCCACCGCCGGGCGGTGTCCACGAGCTGAGCCGGCGGCGCGTGATCCGGTCAGACGACGGCGGGTGTCCGGGCCAGCCGTTCGGCCAGTCGCGCTGCGATCTCCCGCTCGTCCGCCGCGACGAGCTCCCCGTCGCGGACGACCACGCGTCCACCCACGACGACGTGTCGGGGCCGCCGCCCGGGAGCGGCCCAGAGGAGTCCCGCGACGGGGTCGGCGACTCCCGCGTCCGCCACCCCGGAGACGTCCCACACGCACAGGTCGCCCGCGCTCCCGTCGCCGAGGTGCCCGAGCTCCGGGCGCCCGAGCCCCGCCGCGGAACCCTCCGTCGCCGCGCCGAGCACCTGCCGCGCCGGCAGCTGCGGCCCGACCAGCGCCGACACCTGCATGGCGAGCCGGGCGTCCGCGAGCAGGTGTCCGGCGTCGTTGCTGCCGCCGCCGCTCGTGCCGAGGCCGACCGGGACCCCGGCCGCGGCGAGCCGTGCGACGGGAGCGATGCCCCAGCCCATCGGCACGTCGCACCCGGGTGCGTGCGTGGCGGTGACGCCTGCGGCCGCGAGCCGGGCGATCTCGTCGTCGGTGACGTCGCAGAGGTGCGCGATCGTGACGTCCGGCGCGAGCCACCCCCACTCCTCGAGCAGGTCGAGCGGACGACGGCCGTAGCGCTCGAGCGCGATCGCGGTGTCGACCTGTTCGTTGGCCTGGGTCCGCCGGCGGAGTCCGTGTCGCGTCGCCACCTCGCCGAGCGCGCGGAAGGTCGCCTCGCCGTCGGAGTGCACGCCCGCCGGACCGACGGCGACCTGGAGCCCGCCGTCCGGGTCCACGCCGCCGACGGCGTCGTCGTGCAGCAGTCGCGACGCGATCGCGTCCGCCGAGGCCGCCGCGCGGTCCGGGTCGTCCCGTGCCGAGCCGCGGACGAAGACGAGCCGCCCGCCGAGACCGCGGACCGCGCCCACGGTGGCCGCGCCGAGCGCGACGGTGTCGTCCGTGGTCGCCGAGGCGGGCCAGTTCAGGTGGTGGTCGGCGATCGTCGTGACGCCGGACAGGAGGCCCTCCGCGGCTCCGGCGGACGCCGCCAGTGCGTACAGCTCGGGGTCGTGCCCCACCCGTCCGTACGCCGCGGCCATGGTCGGGAGCCAGGCCGCCATCGGCACGCCGCGGGTGCCGGGCAGGGTGCGGAACGCGGTCTGGAGGAGGTGGTGGTGCGCGTTGACGAGGCCGGCCGTGACGACGCACCCGGATGCGTCCAGGGTGGTGGCGAGGCCGCTGCCGTCGTCGACGACGACGTCGCCCTCCCGTTCGGTCCGGGGGTCGACGAGGACGCGGAGGGCACCGGAGACGGTCAGCATGGTGGTGTTTCTAGCAGTCCCCTGTTTCCGGCCCGTGACGGGGTGCGCACGGACCGCGTGGCTGCTCGGTCCCGGCGTTCCAGGACCGTGGGTCGGCACCGCGGGGTAACCAGGCGGAAACACCCGGGGAACACGCGGTCCGTAGGTTCGCCCCATGACGCAGACCCTGATCCGCGCCGGATGGGTGCTCACCGCAGCACCCGACGGCGCTGCCACGCCCGCCGCGATCCGCGACGGAGCCGTGCTCCTCGACGGCGACCGGATCGCCGCGGTCGGCACGTACGCCGACCTCGCCGCGGCCCACCCGGACGCGCCGGTGCGCGGCGGTGCGTACGACATCGTCACGCCCGGCTTCGTGAACACCCACGGCCACTTCAGCGAGGGGCTCATCACCGGGATCGGTTCGCAGTACACGCTGTGGGAGTGGCTCACGGCGTTGATCGGGCGGGTCAACCCGGTGATGACCCGGGACAAGGCCTACGCGGGCACGGTGCTGCAGGGCATCCAGCTGCTCCGGAGCGGGGTGACGACCGCGAACGACATGTTCTGCGCCGACCCGGTGCCGGACGAACCGGCGACGCCCGGTGTGGTGCAGGCGCTCGAGGACCTCGGGCTGCGCGGGGTCGTGTCGTTCGGCTCCGGCGACGTCGACCGCGACTTCGGCGCGACGCCCATCCTGGAGGAGTTCGAGGCCCTGCGCGAGGCCGCTGCCGCCAGCCGGTACAGCACGTTCCGGGTCGGCGTCTCGTCGATCGGGCGGTACACGGACGACACCTGGCAGGAGCACGTCGACTACGCGGTCGCCGGCGGCCACGGTGTGCACGTGCACTTCCACGAGGTGCGCGAGGAGGTCACCGCGGCCCGGCAGCGCACCGGACGGACGGCCATCGGGCACGCCGAGGCGACGGGCATGTTCCAGGTCCCGGTGATCGCCGCGCACAGCGTCTGGGTGGACCGCGAGGACCGGGAGCGGTACGCGGCGGGCGGTGTCGGCGTGGCCCACAACCCGGTCGCGAACGGGATCCTCGCCAGCGGCATCGCCCCGATCGCGGAACTCCGTGCGCTGGGGGTCCCGGTGGGCATCGGGGTCGACGGCCCGGCGTCGAACGACTCCCAGGACTTCCTGCAGGCGATGAAGACGGCCGCGCTGCTCGCCCGGGTGCGGGACCTGCAGGCCACCGCGATGAGCGCCCGCGAGGCCTTCGAGATGGGCACGATCGGCGGTGCCCGTGCCCTGCGCATGGAGGACGAGATCGGCTCGCTGGAGCCGGGCAAGCGCGCGGACCTGGTCGTCCTCGACGGCGACTCCCCGACCCTCGCCAACGTCCACGACCCCTACCAGGCGGTGGTCTTCGTCGCCGGCAGCCGCGAGGTCCGCGACGTCTGGGTGGACGGGGAGCTGAGCGTCGCGGACGGCGACGTCACCCGGGTGGACGTGCGTGAGGCGGTCGAACGGGCGCGTCCGCTCGCCCGGCAGCTCGTGGCCGAAGCGGGGCTGGAGCGCCTGTCCGCGCTCACCGGCGGCCCGCTCGACGGCACCGAGCGTCCGTAGTCCGTCCGGTCAGAGTTCGAGGACCAGTCGCGGGCAGCCGCGCCGGGCGCGGGACACGCAGACCATCATGGTGCGGTCGTCGGCCTGCTCCTCGGGGCTGAGCACGGTGTCCCGGTGCTCGACCGAGCCCTCGAGCACGGGGGTCTCGCAGGTGCCGCACGTGCCCTCCCGGCAGGACGAGAGCACGAAGGCGCCGGCGTCCTCCGCGACCTCGAGCAGGGTCCGGTCGACGGGCACCGTCACGGTGACGCCGGTGACCGTGAGCTCGACCTCGAAGGCCTCGCCGGGGGCGTCGACGTCCGCGGCGGGCTCGAAGCGCTCGACGCGGACGCTGCCCGCCGGCCAGTGCGCGGCAGCGGCCTCGACCGCGTCCATGAGCCCGCGCGGCCCGCAGCAGTACACGACCGCGTCGCGCGGTGCGGCGAGGAGCGCGTCGACGTCGAGCCGGACGCCCTCGTCGGCCGCCGCCACGACGACCCGGTCGGGGTGCGCGGCGACGAGCTCGTGCACGAACGCCATGCGGTCGCGGGACCGCCCCGCGTAGTGGAGCTCCCACGGGGCGCCGGCGCGTTCGGCGGCGGCGATCATCGACCGGATCGGCGTGATCCCGATGCCCCCGGCGACGAAGACCGCGGGGCGCGCCGGGTCGTGGCCGAAGTGGTTCCGCGGTCCGGCCACCACGACCTCGTCGCCGACCGCCAGGCCATCGTGCACGGCGACCGATCCGCCGCGGCCGTCGGGCTCGCGGAGCACGGCGATGCGCCAGTGCCCGTCGGTCGTCGTCGTGACGAGCGAGTACTGGCGCTCGGTCCCGGGGGAGACCTCGAGGTCGACGTGCGCTCCGGGTTCCCAGTCCGGCAGCGCCGGACCGTCGACCGGGGCCAGGTCGAGTGCGACGACGTCCGTGGCGACCCGGTGGCGGGCGGCGACGCGCAGCCGCCGACGCTCCGGCACGGCGCTCACGCGATCGCTCCGGCGCGCGGGGTCTCCTTAACCACGATCATGTGGAAGCGGGTGCCGTCCGCGCTGCACCACCGGTGGCCGGTGCCGCCGCGGTAGTACGCCGAGTCGCCGGGCCCGAGGTCGAGCGGCTCCCGTCCGCGCAGGTCGAGGTGCACGCGGCCGGCGAGCACGGTGAGGAACTCGTCCTCGTGGTGCTCGAAGTACTCGCCGAGGTCCGTGTTGTCGCCGACCCACTCCAGCGGCTCGAACGCGTGCGGGCCCGCGTGCACGAGCAGCCGGGCCTCGCCGCTCGAGAACGGTCCGCGGGCGCCCTCGCCGGCACGGATCACCTCGGGCAGGCGGACGTCGTGCCCCGGGCGCTCGGGGGCACCGGCGGCGAGCAATTCGACCTGGGTCGTCCCGAGCGCCGTGGCGATCTTCTCGAGGGACACCATGCTGGCGCGGGAGTGCCCGCGCTCGACCTGGCTGAGGAACGGGTGCGACAGACCGGTCAGCTCGGCGACCTGGACGAGCGTCAGTCGTGCGGCGCGTCGGCGGGCACGGATGTGCTCACCGATCCGCTGGGTCTGATCGTCGACGACGCGGTCGGTCTCGGTGGTGGTGCCGGTGCTCACGCGGACTCCTCTCGTCCTCGGTTGGGCCGTCCGACCGGTCGAACGGAACGCTCGTTCCCGCTCCCGGTGACGTCGGGTCGGGCGTCACACACGGCAACCGCCTCGAAACGAGAGGGAAACACCGCAGCCCTAGCATCGGAGATGTTGATGCGATCAACATTCTCACACACGATCGAGAGGCTCCGGATGGACTCGTCAGTGCCCCGCCCGATCGCCCTCCTGCGCTCCGCGCTGCTGCCGGACGGCCGCTCGGTCGACGTCGCGATCGACGGCGCGACCGTCTCGACCGTGGCACCGGCCGGCACCCTCGCGGCCCCGGCGGAGGAGACGATCGACCTCGGCGGCCGGCTGCTCCTGACCGCACCGGCAGAACCGCACGCCCACCTCGACAAGGCCCTCAGCGCCGACGCCATCCGGCCGCCGCTCGGGGACCTCGGCGCCGCGATCGCCTCGTGGACCGCGCACGCGACGACCATGACCGTCGAGGACATCGCCGGCCGTGCCCGGACCGCCGCCCTCACGCTGCTCGCCGCCGGCACCACGGCCGTCCGGAGCCACGTCGACGTGCTCAGCGGCCGGCACAGCGCGGCCGACCGGCCCGCCACCACGGAGCAGGCCCTGCGGGGCGCCCGTGCCCTCGTGCAGGTCCGCGACGAACTCGCCGGCCTGATGGACATCGAGCTCGTCGCCCTCGCCGGCCCCCTCGCCCCCGACGAGCACGTCGAGGCGGTGCTCGACCTCGGCGTGGACCTGGTCGGCGGCGCACCGCACCTCGCCGAGGACCCCCTCGCCGACGTCGACCGACTCCTCGCCATCGCCCGCCGACGGGGCCTCGGGGTCGACCTGCACGCCGACGAGAGCCTCGACGGCCCGGTGACGCTCGACCACTACGCCCGGGCGTCCCGCTCGCTGCGGCGGGACCGGCAGTACTCCGCCGGGCACTGCGTCCGGCTCGGCACCCTGGGGCCGGAGCGACTCGCCGAGGTCGTCGCCGACGTGGCCGCGGCCGACCTCGGGGTGATCACGCTCCCGATCACGAACCTGTACCTGCAGGGCTGGCAGCACCCGGTCGCCACGCCGCGGGGACTCACCGCCATCCAGGCGCTCCTCGACGCCGGCGTCCGCGTCGCCGCCGGCGCGGACAACGTCCGCGACCCCTTCAACCCGGTCGGCCGGAGCGACGCCTTCGAGACCGCGTCGCTGCTCGTCTCCGCCGGCCATGTGAGGCCGGACCAGGCGTACGCGATGGTGAGCGACACCGCCCGGAGCGTGATGGGCCTCCCGGCCGCCGGTCCCGTCCCCGGGCGGCGCGCCGACCTGCTCGCCGTGGCCGCGACGAGCGTCACCGACGCCGTCGCGAACGCCCCCGCCGACCGCATCGTCCTGTCCCGCGGGCGACTCGTCGCCCGCACCGAGGTGCGTCGGATCGTCGCCGCGCCGGCCGCGGCCGCCGTCCCCGCCTGACCCCACCGCCCGCCCGCACCGAGAACCCGAGGTGATCGTGACCACCACCGCCCCGCCACCCGTCGCCACGACGGACACGCTGCTCGACTTCCGCAACGTCGAGATGACCTTCCCGAACGGCACCATCGCCCTGCAGGGCGTCGACCTCACCGTGGACCGCGGCCAGTTCGTCTCGGTCGTCGGCCCGTCCGGCTGCGGCAAGTCCACGCTGCTCCGCATCGCCTCCGGCCTCGAGACCGCATCGGACGGGTCGGCCGGCGTCGCGGCCGACCGCATCGGCTACGTCTTCCAGGACGCCACGCTCCTGCCCTGGCGCACCGTGCAGGGCAACGTCGAACTGCTCGCCGAGCTCGGACACGTGTCGAGGGCCGAGCGGGCCGCCAAGGCCGCCCACGCCATCGACCTCGTCGGTCTGAACGGCTTCGAGACGAACCTGCCGAAGCAGCTGTCCGGCGGCATGCGGATGCGGGTCTCGCTCGCCCGGTCGCTCACCCTCGACCCGGAGCTCTTCCTGTTCGACGAGCCGTTCGGCGCCCTCGACGAGATCACCCGCGAACGCCTCAACGACGAGCTCCTCCGGCTGTTCGTCGAACAGCAGTTCGCCGGGCTCTTCATCACGCACTCCGTGTCCGAGGCCGTGTACCTCTCCACCGAGGTGATCGTGATGTCCGGACGCCCCGGCAGCATCGTCGGTCGGTTCGACGTGCCGTTCCCGATGCCCCGCGACCCCGACATCCGCTTCACACCCGAGTTCGCCGAACTGGTCGGCGAGGTCTCGCACGCGCTCCGGGAAGGACACCGCTGATGGTCACCCTGCAGGAGGCCGCCGAGACCCGCGCGGTCCGGGCCGCCGCCCGTCGTGCCGCTCCTCGGGCTCGCCGCGGCATCGCCTGGTGGCAGCCCGTCGTCGTCCTCGCCGTGCTCGTCGGCATCTGGTACGCGGCAGCCGCGTACTACGACCACGTCCGCGGACTGGCCTTCCTGGTGCCGTACCCGCACCTCGTGGCGAAGGCGATCGTCGCGCCGACCTTGCCGGACGGGTCGCCGTCCACGTTCGGCTCCGACCTCTGGTCCGCCCTCGGACGCACCACCGTCGTCTCGCTCACCGGCCTCGGCTTCGCGATCGTGATCGGCGTCGTCTGGGCGATGGCGATGGCGCAGGCGAAGTGGCTCGAGAACTCGCTCTACCCGTACGCCGTGGTGCTGCAGTGCGTCCCGATCCTCGCCCTCGTGCCGCTCATCGGCGCCCTGTTCGGCTACGAGTTCGTCAGCCGCGTGATCGTCACCGTGATGATCGCGCTGTTCCCGATGGTGTCGAACACGCTGTTCGGGCTGCAGTCCGCCGACCGCGCGCAGCGTGAGCTGTTCCAGCTGCAGCGCGCCGGCCGGTTCGCCCAGCTCGTGAAGCTGCAGTTCCCCGCCGCGCTGCCGTCGATCTTCGTCGGCCTGCGCACCTCCGCCGGGCTGAGCGTCATCGGGGCGATCGTCGGCGACCAGTTCTTCCAGCGCGGCAACCCCGGTCTCGGCGTCCTCATCCAGGTGACCGCATCGCGCCTGATGGGCCCCGAGCTGTACGCGACCATCCTGATCGCTTCGCTCTACGGCGTCGCCGTCTTCCTCGTGTTCGGCCTGATCGGCCGGCTGGCCGTCGGCCGCTGGCACGACTTCAGCTGACTCCCCGCCCCCCCGAACCACACCACCCCTTCCCACCACAGCACCACGAGACCCGCACCACGAACGGAGCCTCCATGCGCACCACCTCCCGCCTCGGCGTCGCCACCGCTGCCCTCGCCGCCACCGCCATCGCCCTCACCGGCTGTGCGGCGGGGTCGTCCGGCAGCACCGAGACGACCGCCGCGACCTCGTCGACCGCCTCCGGGCCGAAGGTCGACCTCTCCGGCACGTGCCCCGCGACGGTCGTCGTCCAGACCGACTGGAACCCCGAGGGCGAGCACGGCCACCTCTACCAGATGCTCGGCCCGAACCCGGTGATCGACTCCTCCGGCAAGACCGTCACCGGCGACCTGTACGCCAACGGCAAGAGCACCGGCGTCAAGCTCGAGATCCGTGCCGGCGGCCCGGCGATCGGGTACACCAAGGTCGCGTCGCAGATGTACCAGGACAAGGACATCACCCTCGGGTACATGTCCACGGACGAGCAGGTGCAGTTCTCCGGCAAGCTGCCCACCACGGCGGTGTTCGCCGAGAACGACCAGTCCCCGATGTCGATCATGTGGGACCCGAAGACGTACCCGGAGGTCGACAGCATCAAGAGCCTCGGCACGGCCCTCGAGAAGGACGGCGGCGTCGTCCGCTACTTCAGCGATGCCGCGTACATGACCTACCTCGAGCAGTCCGGCATCCTGCCGAAGAAGGTCCTCGACGGCAGCTACGACGGCACCCCGTCGAAGTTCGTGTCCGCGGGCGGCAAGGACGCGCAGCAGGGCTTCGCGACCGCCGAGCCGTACATCTACCAGAACCAGGTCGCGGCCTGGGGCAAGAAGGTCGACTACGCGCTCGTCTCGAGCACGGGATGGAACCCCTACCCCGAGGCGATGTCGGTCCGCACCGGCGACCTGGAGAAGCTCGAGCCGTGCTTGCAGAAGCTCGTGCCCGTGATGCAGCAGGCCGACGTGGACTACCTGAAGTCCCCGGGCGCCACGAACGACCTCATCACGAAGCTCGTGCAGCAGTACAACAACGGCTGGACCTACGACTCGAAGGTCGGCGCGTTCGCCGCGGCCCAGATGGTGGAGCTCGGCCTCGCGAAGGACACCGACGGCTACATCGGATCGATGGACGAGCAGCGCATGCAGGACTTCATCGCCAAGGCGACTCCTGTCTTCGCCGACACCGGTGACGTCAAGAGCGGCCTGAAGCCCTCCGACCTGTACACGAACGAGTTCCTCGACAAGTCCATCGGTCTGGGTTCCTGACACCGGTCGGCTCCCGTCGCCGGAAGCCGGCCAACAAGCGGACGGGAGGCGCGGTGCCACGCCGCCCCGCGCCTCTCCCCACCGGCACGGCCGGTCCGCCGCTGGCGCGTCGCACCGGAACCGGCGGCGTGGGCCCAGTCCGCCGTCCCCGCACCACCCACCCACCAGGAGTGAGCATGACCACCGTCACCCCCACCTCCGTCGAGGCGCTGCGCGCCGAGCTCGTCGCACTGCTCGGTGAGCGCGGCGTGAGCGCCGACGAACGCACGCGGGCCCGCGCCTCCGTCGACGAGGCCACCATGAGCCCCATCCTCAGCGAACAGCTGCCCCTCGGCCTCGCCGACCTCGTCGCGTCGCCGGCCACCGCCGACGACATCGCCGCCACCCTGCAGGCCGCGGTCCGACACGGCGTCCCCGTCACCACCCGCGGGAAGGGCACCGGCAACTACGGCCAGGGCATCCCGCTGCACGGCGGCCTGGTCCTCGACACCTCGCGGGCACGCGCCGTCGTCGAGGTCGGCGACGGCTGGATCACCGCCGAGGCCGGCGCGTCCATGGTCGCCCTGGAGCAGGCGGCCGCCGCCACGGGCCAGCAGCTCTGGATGTACCCGTCCACCGCGCAGTCGACCATCGGCGGCTTCCTGTCCGGCGGTTCCGGCGGGACCGGGTCGATCGCACACGGGTCGAACTGGCAGGGCTTCGTCACGGCGCTCGACGTCGCGCTCCCCGGCGCCGACGAGCTGCTGCACGTCGAGGGCGACGAGGCGCAGCCGTTCGTGCACACCTACGGCACCGCCGGCGTCATCGCCCGCGCCACCGTCCGGCTCGAGCCGCTGCAGGAGTGGCGCGCCGTCTACGCGGCGTTCCCCACCTTCGAGGACGCGCTCGTCGCCGTCCGCACGCTGCGCGGACTCGACCCGGTTCCGCGGCTCGTGAGCGCCGACCGCGCCGAGATCGCCGCGACGCTGCCGTCCGACCTGGCCGTCCCCGACGACCGGGCGAGCCTGCGAGCGATCATCGACGACGTCGTGCTCGACGAGGCCCGGGCACGCATCGAAGCCGCCGGCGGTGAGGTCCTGGACATCCGCGAGGGGCTGCAGCAGACCACGAAGGTGTCGATGCTGTCGTACAACCACCCGATCTGGTGGCTGAAGCGGAACACGAGCGACACCGAGTACTTCCACGTCGAGGTCGGCGGTGAGGCGCTCATCGACCGGATCGCCGAGGTCGAAGCCGTCTACCCCGGTGGCATGCTCCACATCGAGGCCGCGCACGTCGGACCGATCGGGATGCTCACCGCGCCGTACACCGGGGCCGAGGACGTCTACGCCGGCTACCCGGTGCTCCGCGAACTCGGCGTCCGGGTGCACAGCCCGCACCAGTACTACGTCGACCACGGCGTCGAGGAGCTCGTGGCGCTGAAGCAGCGCACCGACCCCGCGGGGCTGCTCAACCCCGGGCACGTCATCGACCCGTCGCTCGTGGTCAGCGGTGGCTCCACCGCGTCCGCGCAGCCCGTCGTCCCGGGGTTCGGCAAGTGAGCGCCGGGGTCGGCACGGTCCGCTCGCGTCGGCTCGCGGAGCTGTCCGGTCCGGCCGTCGCTGCGGGCTTCGGGCCGGACACGATCGTCGTGCAGCCCACCGGCGCCGTCGAGCACCACGGCCCGCACCTGCCGCTCCTGACCGACCACCTGCTCGCCGAGCACATCGGTGGGGCGGCTGTCGAGCAGGCAGCCGCCGAGGGGCTGGACGTCTGGCAGCTCCCGACGCTGTCGTTCACGAAGTCCGACGAGCACAGCTGGGCGCCCGGCACGGTGTGGCTCGACAGCGACACGATGTTCGACACCGCCGTGCAGATCGGTCGCGCGGTCGCCCTCACCGGTGCCGGCACCCTGGTGTTCGCCAACGGGCACGGCGGCAACGTCGCCCTGCTGCAGGTCGCCCTGCGTGAGATCCGGAAGCGCTACGGGTTGAAGACCTTCCTCATGCCGACCCTCGCCCGCGTCCCCGGCCCGGACGGCGAGGACGCGGACGAGCTGGGGCTGGGGATCCACGGCGGCGCGGCGGAGACGTCGATGATCCTGCACCTGCGCCCCGACCTGGTCGACATGTCGCTCGCGGAACGCTGGGTGCCGGAGCACATCGCCGGCTTCGAGAAGATCGCGTTCAACGGCGGCCCGGTGTCGTTCGGGTGGTTGTCCGACGACTTCGGGACCCCCGGGGTCGTCGGCGATGCCAGCCGGGCGACGGCGTCGTACGGTGCCGTCCTGTGGGAGCACTCCGTCGCCGAGGCCGTGACGTCGCTGCACGAGATCGCACGGTTCGACCCGGCGGTGAGCCGTCCGGCGGTGGCCCGTCCGGCGGTGGCCCGTCCGGCGGTGGCCCGTCCGTCGACCGCGCTCGGCGAGGCCCCCGTCGACACTCCGGTCGCCGAGAGCCCGGTCGCCGACGCTGCGGTCTCGTGACCGTGCCGCGCGGGGCGGGCGTGTCCGACCCGGGCACGCCCGCCCCGGCGTCCGACGGCGTCGACGATGCGTCCGTGCCGACGGACCCGTTGACCCTCGCGGCATGGTGGCTCCCCGCGGCGGCTGACGCCCCGGGTCCGACCATGACCCTCTCGACCGTCGGGCTCGACGGCTACCCCGACGCCCGGACGGTCCTGCTCTCGCTGTTCGACGGGGAACGCCTGCACTTCCACACCGACTCGCGGAGCCGGAAGGCCGCCGAACTCGCGGCGGTGCCCCGTGCCGCGGTGACCCTGCACTGGCCCGAGGCCGCGCGCCAGCTCGTCGTGGTCGGCGACGTGGCGCCCGTCTCCGACCAGGAGGCGCGTTCGGCCTACGCGGCCAGGACGCCGTACCTGCAGGCCCTCGCGTGGGTCAACGACCACGCGTCCGCCGCGGACACACCGGCTCGGCGCCGCGAGGCCTGGGCGGCGTTCGTCCGCGAACGGGCGGGCACGGACCTCGAGCCGCCGAGCACGTGGGCGGGGTTCGCACTCACACCGGTGCGGATGGTGTTCTGGCGCGGGGCGACGGACGCGGCGAGCAACCGGCTCGCCTACCATCGGCGCGCGGACGGGTCGTGGTCGCGGGAGTCCTGGCCGGGGTGACCCCGTGCCGGTGCTGCCCGCGCACTCCGTCCGCGTCAGCGGGTCGCGACCACCAGCGGCTGCGGGTCCACCGGGTCCGGCGGCACCGGCAGGGAGCCACGGATCTGGTTCTGCGCCTGGCACTGGCTCGTGCAGTTGGTGGCACCCTGCGACAGCTCGACGGCGTCCTCGCCGAGCACGCCGCCCAGCCGGCCACCGGGCTGGACGGTCCACGTGGTGGTCGTCGCGGTCTGCGACGTCTTCGTGGCGACCTGCGGGCTGTCCTTGCCGAGGAGCATCTGGTGCGAACCACTGCCGGACGCCACGGCCGCGACGCCGTCGCCGAAGTTGATCTTGCCCGTGTACGGGTTCGTGAAGTAGAAGAGTCCCGCACCGAGCGTGTGGGTGAACGTCACCGGGCCGGCGAACTCGGTCTCCATCTGGAAGATGCCGCCCTGGGCGCCGTCCTTCGCCTGGATCTTGTACTTGCCCAGACTCGTCGAGAAGATCGCGACCAGGGTGTCGTCCTTCACGTCGAGCGACGCCAGCTCGGCGCCGGCGAGTTGGCCGGCGGTGAGCGACGGGACCTTCGAGGCGAACACCACCGTCGGCTTCGTCACCATCCGCTGCGTGTCCGCCGCACCGGTCAGGGTGTAGTCGTACACGCCGAGGTCGGCGATGCGGATGTCGAAGCCGTTGTGCTTGCCACGGACCTTGATCGAGCCCGAGACGGCGACGCCCTTGACCTTGAAGTCCTTGCCCACTGCGGGGTTCGTCGTGGCCCCGTTCACCGTGACGGCGTAGTCGCCACCGGTCGAGGTCTTGCCGGACGCGTTCGCGGGGGAGACCCCGACGAGGGCGGCTGCGGCCACGGCGCCGAGGGAGACCGCGGCGGCGATGCCGGTGAGTCGGCGGCGCGTGCGCACGGTGTGCGTGGAAGCCGGGTTCGTGGGTGCGGCGTGCATGGGTGCCTCCTGGGGAGGGGCCGGGGTGGCCCGTACACGTCGATCGTCGCCGGACCCGGTCGACGGCACCATCGGACCTTGGTACTAGTACCCGGTCACCAGCCGTGGTCGCGGGCCCAGAGCGCGGCGCTCGTCCGGTCGGCGACCCCGATCCGCCGGAACAACGAACCGACGTGCACCTTCACGGTCCGTTCGGCGATCCCGAGCTCGGTGGCGATCTGCCGGTTCGACAGTCCGCGAGCGAGCCGCACCAGGACGTCACGCTCGCGCGGGGGCAGGTCCGGAGCCGGGTCGGCGGGCGCGGCCCCGGGCAGGAGCGCACGGGCCACCCGCGGGTCGAGGGGCGTCTCGTCCCGGCCAGCGGCGCGGACCGCGGCGACGACCTCGTCGGGGGAGGCGTCCTTGAGCAGGTAGCCGGTCGCGCCCGCGGCGAGTGCGGCTCGGACGCGGTGGTCATCGGAGAACGTGGTGAGGACGAGCACCCGGACATCGGGTAGCAGGGCGCGCACCTGCCGGGTGGCCTCGACCCCGCCGGCGCCCGGCATCGACAGGTCCATCACCACGACGTCGGGTCGGAGCCCGGGGGCGAGCGCCACGGCGTCCTCGCCCGTCGAGGCCTCGCCGACGACCGCGCAGTCGTCGGTCGTCGCGAGGACGGCGCGCAGGCCGCCCCGGACGAGGGCGTGGTCGTCGACCAGGAGCACCCTCACCGCAGGTCCTCGGTGTCCGCGGGGACCTCGAGCTCCCAGGTGGTGCCGGTGCCGGACCCGGTGCGGAGGCGCAGGGACCCGCCGGTGTCCTCGGCGACCTCGCGCAGCAGCGTCGTCCCGAGGTGCCCGGCGCGGATCGAGCCGACGACGACCGCCGGGTCGAACCCGGTGCCGTCGTCGGCCACGACCACCCGCACGACGGCTCCGGACCGGTCCACCGTGACCTCGACGCGGCTCGCCCCGGCGTGCTTGACGGTGTTCCAGACGGCCTCGCGGACGAACCGCACGACCGCGAGGAGCGCCGCCGGCGAGGCGTCGACGACGTCGGGCGAGCGGATGACCGTGGTCAGGCCGGCGGCGCGAGCCCGTGCGCAGGCGTCCTCGAGCGCGGGAGCGAGTCCGTCGGGCGTCGGGGCCGCTGGACGGATCGTCGACATCGACGTCCGGAGCGAGGACACCGCCGACCGGAGCACGACCGCGGCGTCGCGCGTGGCGGGGTCGGCGCCCAGCGACAGGGCGAGGCCGGCGACGTCCTGCACCGGGCCGTCGTGCAGTTCCGCGGCCATCCGGCGACGTTCGGCGGCCTCGGCGTCGAGCGCGCGGCCGAGCAGCCGTTCGCGCAGCCGCTGGCCGGAACGGATGCGGACGAGCAGCCAGAGCAGCAACGGGACGAGCAGTGCGAGCACGACGGCGACGACGCCGAACGCCAGGGCGGCGAACGACCCCCGCAGGTCCGCAGCTCGGGCGAGCACGTCGTCGTAGGGCTGGTACGCCTCGAACAGCAGCGCTTCCCCCGAGGGCGTGTGCACCGCCTGGTACGCCTCGAGCAGCGGCCCGTGTCCGCGTTCGTAGCGGTTCTCGGGCTCGTCGAGGTCGGACACCTCGGCGTCCGACCGGTCGGACTCCAGTGCCTCGAGGTCCTCGGCGGACAGCGGGAACCGCTCGCCGACCAGCCGCCGTTCATCGGACCACAGGACGGTCCCGTCCGCCGCCCAGAGCTTCATGCGCACGGCCGATCCGGCCCGGAGCTCGCCGGCGACCGCGTCGTCCAGTCGGGTTCGGGCGGCGGCGTGATCGGCGTCGTTCGCGGCCGGGTCGGCGATCACGTCGAGCAGCGCCGGTTCGACCACGACCCGTGCCAACGCCGCGGTGTCGGTGGTGGCGTCGCGGACGGCGAACGACTCGGCGATGCGCTGGGAGACGAGTGCCCCGGTAGTCGCGACGGCGGCGCCGCCGACCACGGCGGCGAGGACGACCCCGACGAGGACGCGCCCCCACGGAGTCCGCCCCGTCCGTCGCCGCGGGTCGGCGGCCACCACCACGACCGGCTGCGCGGTCGTGCCACTGTCCGACGACCGTTGTCCCTGCACAGGGACACCGTAACCGGCGCGCCGTGATCGTGGAACAGGCGGACGGGAGGCCCGTGGCGGCGTCGCCACGGGCCTCCCGTCCGTCCTCGGTCGCGTCCACCGCACGTGCCGCGCCCGACAGGAGCGGTCGCGGTCCCGCGACTCGCCGCGCACGTCCGCCGAGGTTCCGATCGGGAGCCTGACGGCCGCCGACATGCCGAGATCTCGGAACCTCGGGGGAACACGCGCGGGCGTGCCGGGCGGGTCGTGCGCCCTACGACGTGGGCACCGACGCACTCAGCGCACTGCGCACCGAGCTCCACGCCGCCAGGCGGTCGCGGACCGCGTCGTGCTGCTCGGCGGCGAGTGCCTCGGCGTGCGCGCGCTGGAGCACCTCGTCGATGACGATGCGCTGCCCGGTGCGGGTCGACGCGATCGCCGCCTCGACCATCGCGAGGCTCATGACGTTGCCGTGCACCTCACCGTCCGGGGTCTCGCCGGAACGCACGGCGTGCACGAACGACGTCAGCGCCCCGGCGATCTCGTGCCCGACGCCGGCGGCGGGTGACGGCGTGCCCGCGGTGCCGTCGAGGTCGCTGGACGGGTCGTGGTCGCCGTCCCACAGCGCCGTGCCGGCCGCACCCGAGGCCCGCCAGTCGCCGTTCCACGAGGTCTCGGCCCCCGGTGCGCACCACGAGCCGTCGTACACGTACCGGATGTCGTCCTCGAAGGCGAAGACCGCTGCCGCCGCCGCGTCGCCGCGGTACCAGGACCACGACGGGTTCCACGACTCGCAGTACACGGACACCGGGTCCCGTTCGAGCACGTAGCGGGCGGAGTCGAACGCGTGGATCGCCATGTCGAGCAGCAGGACGTCGTCCATCTGCTCGCGGAAGCCGCCGAAGTGCGGGGCCTTGGCGAACCGGGTGCCCAGGCCGCCGATCGCGCCCAGGCCGCGCACGTGCTGGCGGAACGCGACGAGCTGGTCGTTGTATCGCCGCGACTGCGACACCATGAACAGCTTGCCGGTGGCCTCGGCGGCCGCGGCGAGCGACAGCGCCTCGGCGACCGTCTGCGCTGCGGGCTTCTCGCCGAGCACGGGGAGCCCGGCGTGCAGGGCCTGCAGCGTGACGGGGTGGTGCGCGACCGGGACGGTGATGTCGAGCACCGCCTGTGCACCGGTCTCGGCGGCGAGCACGGTCAGGTCGGTGCCGACGGGGATGCTCGGGTCGCCGGCGTGTTCGGCACCGGCCCGGGCGGCGTCGAGGTCGAGGTCGACGATGCCGACCAGCTCGACGTCGGGATCGGCGGCGACGGTGCCGAGCCAGGCCCGGCCCATGCCGCCGGCGCCGACCTGCAGGACGCGGAGCGCGGTCACGCCTGCGCTCCGGCGTGGTCGTCGACGGGGGCGTCGTCGACGGGAGCGTCGTCGACGGGCGCGTCGTCGAACGGGCCGCGGTAGTGCTGGCCCTCGAAGTACTCGCCCAGGTCGTAGCGGCGGAGCGTCGGGATCTCCCGCTCGCGCTCCGGCCGCGCCCACTCGGTGGCGTTCGCGATCACGCGGCGGACGTCCTTGTGGTGGTACACGGGGAAGTCCTGGTCGCCGGGCGAGAAGTAGAAGATCTTCCCCAGGCCGCGGCGGTACGTCATGCCGCTCCGGAACACCTCGCCGCCGGTGAAGCCCGAGATGAACACGAGCTCGTCGGGGGTCGGCACGTCGAAGTACTCGCCGTACATCTCCTGCTCGGGGATGACGATCGGGTTCGGGACGCCGCGGGTGATCGGGTGCTGCGGGTTGACGGTCCAGACGAGTTCTTGGTCGTGTTCACTCCGCCAGCGCAGGGTGCACGTGGTGCCCATCAGCTTGCCGAAGATCTTCGACCAGTGGCCGGAGTGCAGGACGACCAGCCCCATGCCGGACAGGACGTGCTTGTGCACCCGGTCGACCACGGCGTCGTCGACGTCCTGGTGCGCGGCGTGCCCCCACCAGGTCAGGACGTCCGTCGCGGCCAGGACCTCGTCGGTCAGGCCGTGCTCGGCTTCCTGCATGGTGGCGGTCCGGACGACGGCGTCGGGCAGGTTCTCGCGGATGCCGTCGGCGATCGCGCCGTGCATGCCGTCGGGGTACCGCTCGGCGACGTGCTGCTCGACCTGCTCGTGGACGTTCTCGCCCCAGACGGTGATGCGCAGCGGGGTGGTGGTCATGGTGTGCCTTTCTGGCTGGGTTGCGTGGTGGCGTCGGTCCGGGGCCGTCACTTGACGGCACCGCCGAGGGCACCAGCGGAGATGTACTTCTGCGCGAAGATCAGCAGGACGGCAGCGGGCAGGGACGCCAGCACCGAGGTCGCCATGACGGGTCCCCAGTCGGTGACGTTCGAGCCGATGTAGTTGTAGATGCCGAGCGTGATCGGTCGCACTGCGGTCGTCGACGTCAGGGTCAGGGCGATGAGGAAGTCACCCCACGCGCCAAGGAACGTGAAGAGCGCCGCGGTGACGATGGCGTTCCGGCTGATCGGCACGACGATCGACACGAACGCCCGGAAGTCGCTGGCGCCGTCGACCAGTGCGGCCTCGACCAGGCTCGGCGGGATCGACTCCATGAACGCCCGCATGAGCAGGATGGCGAACGGCACCTGGACCGCGCTGTCGGCCAGGATCAGCCCGACGTAGCTGTTGAGCAGCCCGATGTTGTTGAACAGCGTGTACAGCGCGTTCGCGATGACGATCGCCGGGATCATCTGGGTGATCAGCAGCACGAGCAGGAACACCCGGCCGCCGCGCATCCGGAACCGGGCCAGCCCGTAGGCGGCCGGCGTCGCGATGGCCAGCGTCAGCAGGACGGTTCCGAGGCCGATGATCATGCTCGACAGGAAGTTCTGCCCCTGCTGGGCGAACGCGGCCTCGTACCCGGCGAAGGTGGGGGAGAACGGGAACCACGTCGCCGTGGCAGCCCCGGACGTCGCCTGCAGGCTGGTGTTCACCATCCAGTAGACGGGGAACACCATGATCGCGAGGAACACGCACCCGAGGATCGTGAACGGGATGCCCTTGGCGGAACCGCGCGGGCGGGGTGCCCGGGTGGTCCGCTTCGTCGTGATCGCGCGGGTGGCGGTGACGGTCTGGTTCGCGAGTCCGACGCTCATTCGTCGACCGCCTTCCGGGAGATCGCGATGTAGACCATCGCGAAGACGAACGAGACGACGATGAGCACGTTGCTCACCGCGGCTCCGATGCCGAACTGGAAGTTGATGAACGACTGGTGGTACGCGTTCGTGGCGAGGGTCTGCGTCGAGTTCGCCGGCCCGCCGCCGGTCAGGCCGAGGATGATGTCCACGACCTTCAACGTGTAGACGACCCCGAGCACGACCACGACGCTGACCACCGACCGGATGCTCGGCCACGTGATGTACCAGAACGCCTTGAACCCGGTGGCGCCGTCGAGCGACCCGGCCTCGTAGAGCTCCGGCGGGACGGACTGCAGACCGCTGTACAGGATCGTCGTGTTGAACGGGATGCCGAGCCACACGTTGACGCCGATGACGGCGATGAGCGCGAGGCTCGGGCTGACCAGCCACGGGACCGGGGCGATGCCCACCAGGCCGAGGAGCTGGTTGAGTGCCCCGCTGTCCTGGTCGAGCAGCCACTTCCACACCGCGCTCGAGGCGATGAGCGGCAGGAGCCACGGCAGGAGCAGGAGCCCCCGCAGGAAGCCCGACAGCGGGAAGTGCCGACGGAAGAACAGCGCGAGGCTCAGCCCGATGACGAACTGCAGGATGATCGAGCCGGCCGTGAACAGGGCGGTGTTCACGAGGCTCGTCGTGAAGACCGAGCTCTGGAACACCGAGATGTAGTTGCCGAGTCCCACCCAGGGGGCCTCGCCGGTGAAGAAGGTCGCCGTCGTGTAGTCCTGGAAGGACATGATGATGTTCTTCACCACGGGGTAGCCGAAGAAGACGGCCACGAAGACCGCCGCTGGCACCACGAAGAGCCATCGGGTCACGCCGGATCGGAACCGGGCGCGTCGTTGCCCGGGTCGGGGTGTCGTCACGGGCGGGATCGTCCGTGGTCGTGTCTGTGTCGAGGCGCTCACGCCGGGGTCCTTTCCTGCACGCCGGAGGGAGCCGACCGGTCGGCCGGCTCCCCGTGGACTACTGCTCTTGCGACTGCGCCTGCTTGAGCGCTGCCTCGGGGCTGGCCTTGCCGGTGAGGGCGAGCTGGACGGCGGTGTAGATCTTCGTGGCGGCCTTGGGCCAGTCGGGTCCGAGCTCACCGGTGCGCGCGCGAGCGGTCTGCACCGTGGTGACGAAGGACGCGACCTGCGGGTGGTCCTTCGCCCAGGCGGCGCCGGCCTCGAGGTTGGTCGGCACGTTGCCGCTGACCTCGGACAGGGTCTTCTGCATCTTCTGCGAGTGGAGGCAGCCGACGAACTTGCCGGCGAGCTGCATCTTGTCCTTGTCGCCGGTCTGCGGGACGGTGAACGCCTCGCCGCCGAGCGGTGCGACCGTGGCCTCGCCGGTGCGCGTCGGGATCGGGACGCTGTCGAACTCGAGGCTCTTCTTCTCGTTGAGCGCCGGCAGCTGCCAGGGACCGTTGATCATCATCGCGGCCTTGCCGGCCAGGAACTGGTTGTTGACGTCCGCCTGGGCCCAGTTGATCGAGCTCTTCGACATCGAGCCGTCGTCCTGCAGGTCCTCGACGAGCTGCAGCGCCTGGGTGGCGTCCGCGGTGGCGATGTCCTTCTCGTCACCGCCGTTCGACCAGAAGAACGGCAGGAACTGCCAGGTGCCCTCGTACGTGTTGATGTTGCTCATCGCGAAGCCGTAGGTCGAGCCCTTGGTGAGCTTCTTCGCCGCGGCCTTGAGCTCGTCCCACGTCTTGGGCGGCTGGACGCCGGCGTCCGCCAGGAGCTTCTTGTTGTAGTAGAGCGCGATGGAGTTCGTGTTCGACTGCAGGCCGTAGAGCTTGCCCTTGTAGGTGCTCGCCGCCTTCACGCCGGGGACGTCGCCGTCGGCGTCGAGCCCGTAGTCGGACAGGTCGGACAGGGCACCGGAGGAGGCGATCTGCTGGACGTCGGGGTTGTCGAGCATGAGGACGTCGGGCAGCGTCTTCGACGATGCCTGCTGCAGCACCTTCGCGATCAGACCGGCGCCGGCGACGTGGTTGATCGTGACCGTCGCGCCGACCTCCTTCGCGCAGGTCTTGTAGACCGGGTTGTAGTTCGCGTCGTAGTAGTCCTCGATCGTCAGGGCCTTGCTGCCGCCCGACGAGGCCGATCCGGAGCCGGAGCAGCCGGACAGGACCAGGGGGATCGTGGCGACGACGGCGACAGCGCCGACGAGGGCGCGCGTCCGGCGGGACATGGAGGGGAATCTTTGCTTCATTGCAGAGCTCTTCTCTTGACGGGTGCTGGGGCAGGCACGCATCGACGAGGCCGCTGACGTCATCGTCGCTGTGCTCCTGGGGCGAGAAGCTAACAGATAAGCGCTTCACCTGTAAAGCGCTTTTCTGACTTCGTGCGCGCTAGGATCAGCGCCATGGCCACGATGCAGCAGGTCGCCGATCGGGCGGGGGTCTCGATCGCCACCGTGTCCTTCGTGGTGAACGGGACGAAGTACGTGACCCCCGGCACGACCGCGCGGGTGAAGACCGCGATGCGCGAGCTGAAGTTCCGCGGCAACGTCGTCGCCCGGGCCCTGGCGAGCCGGCGGACCCGGATCATCGCGCTGCTGTTCCCGACCACCGGCAACCGCTTCAGCCCGACGACCTCGCAGTTCTTCATGAGTGCGGCGGAACGGGCGTCCGAGCGGGGCTACCACCTCGTGCTCTGGCCGGTGGACCCCGCTGGAGACGACCTCGACGACCTCGTGTCGGGTGGGCTCGTGGACGGCGTCATCCTGATGGAGGTGCGGATGGACGACCCCCGCGTCGCCGTCCTCACCGACCTCGGCGTGCCGTTCACCCTGATCGGCCGGACCCGCGACAGCAGCGGTCTGCCCTTCGTCGACATCGACTTCGAGACGACCATCGAGGACAGCCTCGACCACCTCGAGACGCTCGGGCACCGCCGGTTCGGACTCGTGCTCGAGGACCTCGAGGGCACCCCGATGGCCGGCTACGCGCCACACCTGCGCGTCGAGGCGACCTTCCGGCGCGCGATCGCCGAGCGCGGGCTGGCCGGGACGGTCGTCACCGCCGGGCCGGGCAGCGACGGTGGACGGCAGGCCACGAGCGACCTGCTCGCGGCGGACCCCGACGTCACGGCGCTGCTCGTGATGAAGGACGACTCGTCCGCCGGCGTCCTCGTCGGCCTCTACACCGCCGGGCGGCGGGTCCCCGAGGACGTCTCCGTGCTCAGCATCGCGTCGTCCGAGGCCAACGCTGACCAGCACTACCCGCGGCTGTCGACGATGGTCGCCCCGGGTCAGGAGCTCGGGATCCGGGCCGCCGACGCCCTCATCGAGCAGCTCGACGGCACGTCCGACGACCTGCCGCACTTCCTGCTGCCGTGCACGCTCCGCACCGCGGAGTCCACGGCCCCCGCCCCCGCCTGACCACCTGCCGACCCCATCCGAGTCTCGGCGCCGCGTCCCCGAGACTCGGGCGCAGCGACAGTCCTCGCGCCGGCGCCCCCGAGGACTGTCGCCCGCCCCGAGACTCGCCCGCGCCCGTGACGTGGCCAGGAGACGGACGGGAGGCGCGGGGCGGGCCCGCACTGCGCCTCCCGTCCGACGGATGGTCACATGACCCGCCCGCGAGACTCGCGCACAGCGACTCGCCTCGCGCCGTCAGCCCCGCGGACTGTCGCCCACCCCGAGACTCGGCCATGCCGCGGCCGCCGCCGCCGCGCGCCCACCGGGCGCTCAGGGTCCGTTGGTTGTGTGGACGCACAGGTTCGCAGCACCACACGTCGAGGAGGACGGATGGCCATCGACCGCAGGATGTTCCTGCTCGGGGGAGCGGGGGTGCTGCTCCTCGCGGGTTGCTCCACGCGCCCCGAGCGCACGCTGGTCCAGGACTGGCCCACCGACCCGCCAGAGGGCGAGGCGACGATCAGCTGGTGGGCGGGCCAGGTCGCCTCGAAGGACGGCGGTGACCTGCGGCGCCGGCTCATCGCCGAGTTCCAGAAGGAACACCCGAACATCCGTGTCCGCATCGTCAGTGCCCCGAGCGACACGGACACGAACCGGACGAGCCTGACGACGCAGATCGCTGCCGGCAGCAGCACGCCGGACGTCTACCTCGGCGACGTCGCGTGGCCCGGGCAGTTCGCGAAGAACAAGCTCGCCACCCCCGTGAACCAGCTCGTGGGCGAGGACTTCTTCGCCAGTTCCCCGAGGGCCTGCGGCAGGCGGCGAGCGTCGACGGGACGTACTACATGTTCCCGCTCTACATCGACGAGTCGTTCTTCCTGTACCGGAAGGACCTGCTCGCGAAGCACTCCCTGCAGGTGCCGGGGTCGTGGGAGGAAGTGCGCGAGACGGCCGCGAAGCTCGTCGACACCGGTGACGTCAGCTACGGGTTCGCGTTCCAGGGCGACGTGTACGAGGGCCTCACCTGCAACGTCACCGAGTTCGTCGCGGACGCCGGCGGCTCGCTGCTCAACGACGACCTGACGAAGCCCGAGACGACGAGCTCGGAGACGAAGCGCGCCTTCGAGTTCATGCGGTCCCTGATCACGGACGGCGCGAGCCCCCGGGCCACCCTGACGTACCAGGAGCAGGACACGAACGACGCCTTCTCGGGAGGCCGGGCGGCGTTCCTGCGCAACTGGTCGTACGCGTGGGGAATCGCCAACGGGCCGGACAGCCGGGTCGCGGGCAAGGTCGGGCTCGCCGCCCGTCCCACGTTCGACGGGCAGGACGAGCACCACTCGACCATCGGCGGGTGGGGGAACTACATCAACCCGCACACGCAGCAGCCCGCGGCGGCACTGACGTTCGCACGCTGGATGTCGAGCGAGACGGCGCAGCAGTTCCTGACCCGCGAGGGCGGCGTCCTGCCGGCCCGCAGCGCGTCGCTCGTCAGCGAGGACGCGAAGCAGCAGAAGCGCCCGACGTACGACACCGCTGCCGGCATCACGCTCGTGCCCCGTCCGACGTCGACCGCGTACTACCCGAAGGTCTCGCAGGGCGTGTACCAGAACGGCAACAGCATCCTCGGCGGACAGGCGTCCGTCGACGGCGGCACGAGCACGATGGCCTCGGCCATCGCGCTCGCCCTGCAGGGGGAGGCGCTGTGAGCGCCGGCACGGCCACACGGTCGGGCACCAGGCCGGGAGGCACGGGTCGCCAAGACCCGCCGCCCCGCCTGAGCGGGCGGTCGCGTCTCGACCGCATCCGCGCGCGGGGCGCGTGGGGCTTCGCGGCCCCGGCGCTCCTGGTCGTCGCGGCGGTGACGATCTTCCCGGTGGTCTACTCGATCGTCCTGAGCTTCGCGGACGTCGAGGTCGGCTACGAGGGGTTCACGATCCAGTCGTTCGGGCTCGGCAACTACGCGGCCCTGCTGCAGAGCGCGGACTGGTACCGGGCGCTCGGCTTCACGGTGCTCTACACGGTCGTGACCGTCTCGGTGGAACTCGTGCTCGGCATGCTCGTCGCCCTCGTGCTCGAGCGGCTCGGGGCCACCCGCGGCTGGATGCTCGCGCTCATGCTCATCCCGTGGTCGCTCGTCACCATTGTCAACGCGCAGCTGTGGAAGTACATCTACGACAGCACCTACGGCGTCGCGACGTGGTTCTTCGGCCTGTTCGGGGACGCCCCGGTGATCCTCGGCGAACCGGTGCCCGCGATCACGGGCCTGATGGTCGCGGACATCTGGAAGACGACGCCGTTCGTGGCGATCATCCTGCTCGCCGGGCTCGTGCAGATCTCCGAGGACCACTACGAGGCCGCGGAACTCGACGGGGCCAGCACCTGGCAGACGTTCTGGCGGGTGGTGCTGCCGCAGCTCACCCCGACGCTGACGATCGCGGTGCTGTTCCGCATCCTGCAGGCGTTCGGCGTCTTCGACCTGCCCTTCGTGCTGACGAACGGCGGACCGGGCACCGCCACCCAGTCGCTCGCGATCATGGGTTACAAGGTCCTGTTCCAGGACATCAACATCGGCCCGGGCGCGGCGATCGCGACGTCCACCGCGATCATCGTCGCGGCCGGGTGTCTGCTGTTCCTCCGGGCGTTCCGGAACCAGGCGAAGGGAGGGGATGCCTGATGCCCCGTCAACGTGTGCGCAAGGGCTGGCGCAAGTGGGTCAACACCGTCAACGTCAGCGGCGTCGTCATCGCGGTGCTCACGGCGCTGCCGCTGTACTGGCTCGTGTCGACGTCGCTCAAGCCGGCGTCCGAGATCGGGCAGTCGCCGCCCACCGCGTTCCCGCAGTCGTTCACCCTCGACAACTTCGTGGTGGCCTTCCGCGACAACGCGCTCGGGCAGTACATGGTGAACAGCGTCATCGTGTCGGTGTCGACGACGGTGATCGTGCTCGCGCTGGCGTTCCTGGCGGGTTACGCGCTCGCCGGTCGGTGGATCAAGGGCCGCACGGCGATCATGACGTCGCTGCTCATGCTGTCGGTGTTCCCGGCGATCGCGGTGCTCACGCCGCTGTACCTGCTCGAGCGCAACCTCGGACTGCTCAACTCGTACCCGGGCCTGATCGTGCCGTACGTCGCGTTCAACCTGCCGTTCGCCATCTGGATCATGCGGAACTACCTCGTCGGGATCCCCTCGACGATCGAGGAAGCGTCCGAGATCGACGGGGCGGGGGCGTGGCGCACCGTGCTCAGCGTGATCCTGCCGATGGCGAAGCCGGGCCTGTTCACGGTCGGCGTCTTCACGTTCACGGCGTCGTGGAGCGAGTTCCTGATGGCGCTGACGTTCAACAGCGAGAACTCGTTCCGGACGATCCCGGTCGGCATCGCGCTGTTCGGCACGCAGTTCACGGTGCCCTTCGCGCAGATCTTCGCGGCGAGCGTCGCGGCGACGGTGCCGATCGTGATCCTGGTGCTCGTGTTCCGCCGCTCGATCGTGTCGGGGCTCACCTCCGGTGCCGTCAAGGGGTGACGCGTCCATTGATTCCTGAGGGATAGTCCGCCAGGATCGGAGCAGACGTCGACGGCGACGGCCAGGACCAACCACCCCGGCCGTCGCCGCCACCGATCGGCGTCACGGATCAGGAGACACGTCATGGCTGACAGCACTGCGCCCCCGCGCGCCCGGAACCGCGGCCGTCGCGCCACGGACGACACCGCCCGCCGCTCCCGGCGTCGCAACCGGGTGTTCGCACTCGCTGCCGGCGGGGTCCTCGTCATCGGCGGCGCGGGCTACACGCTCGCGTCGTGGACGGACACCGAGTGGGTGTTCGGCGGCAACGGCTCGGGTGGGCCGGGCGTGGGGACGTCCGGGTTCGAGGTCGAGCAGAACGTCACGGCGCCGTTCGCCGCGGCGGGCTTCACCTCGGACGAGACGAACCCCGGCCAGGCGCTCCGGTTCACGGTCGACGCGCTCGCCCTGTCGCCGGGCACCGCGACCTACGCCCCCGTCGCGCTCCGCACCACCGCCGACTCGATCGCCGGCGACCTGGTGCTCCGGGCAGCGGTCCCGGCGTCCGGGGTCACGGTCTCCGACGCCGACGACGTGCTGTGGAACGCCCTGCAGGTCCGGGTCGCCGCGATCACGGACACCACCGCAGTGTGCGACGCCACCGCGTTCGACGTGCCGTGGACGAGCGTCGCGTCCGGGCCGCTCGGCACGGCTGCCGCGACGATCGCGCGGCCCCTCGCCGCGGCCGGCGGCTCGACGCAGGTGTACTGCTTCGAGGTCTCGCTGCCCGCGTCGCCGACCCTGCCCGCCGGCACGTCGGTCGACGCGCTCCAGGGGCGGACGGCCGCGCCCGCGTGGCAGTTCGCCGCCGAGTCCGACTGAGCGCGGCCGTGCGCGGCTCCACCGCGCCGACGTCCTCCGACGAGGGCGCGGCGCCGCCCCGTCGTCCTGCCGACCGCATCCGCACCGTCGTCCTGACGGTCGCCGGCGCGATCGGGCTCACGTGCCTGCTCGCCTGGGCCGCCGTGGCGTTCACCGGGCTGTCGTTCGTCGTCGTCACCACCGGGTCGATGGCCCCGACGATCCCCGCGGGCGGGCTCGCCATCACGCACCGCGTGCCCGCGGCCGAGATCACCGACGGGGACGTCGTCACGGTCCCGCGCGCGGGGTCGGCCCTGCCCGTCACCCACCGGGTGGTCGCGGTGGACCGGGTGCCGGGGGACACCGCGGCGCGGTCGCTCACCCTGCGGGGCGACGACAACGCCTCCGACGACCGCGACCCGTACGTCGTCCGGCACGCCGGACTCGTGTTGGCGCACGCCCCCGGCCTGGGCTCGGTGCTCGTCGTGGTCACGAGTGCCCCGGCCCGAGGGCTGACGGTCGCGCTCGTCGGCGTGCTCGTCGCGTGGGCGTTCTGGCCGGCCCGGCGGGAGGACTCGTGACCCGCGTCCTCGCCACCTCCGCGGCGGTCGCCGCGGTGCTCGTCGGTGCGACCGGGATCGGCACGACGGCGGTGGCGGTCGCCGCGACGGACTGGAGGCCCGTGGCCGAGACCGGCACGCCGGGCCGGTTGGTGCTGCACACCGGTCCGGAGCCCCTCGAGCTGCCCGGGGCGGGGAACGACGCGGACGTCACGTGGCAGGTGCGGACGAGCGTCGACGCGCCCGGCCCGGTCACCCTCGACCTGCAGCTCACGGGGCGGGGCGGCCTGCCGGGCGGGACCGACGGCGTGCTCGTGACGGTCGCGACGTGCGACCAGCCGTGGGAGGACCCGTCGGGAGCCCCCACGTGCGGCGGACAGACCGCCGCCCTCGTCGACGCCGTCCCCCTCGTCGACTGGGCGACCACCGCGCCGTCGGTCCGTGTGCCCGACCCGGACGGCGACGGCTCGGCGTACCTGCTCGTCCGGTTGTCCCTCGGTGACGCCGCGACCACGGTGCCCCGGACCGCCGAGGTCGGCGTCGGCGTGACCGCCCGCGGCGGGGACCCCGTCGTGTCCGGACGCCCGGCACACGGCGGCGGCAACGGCGACGGCGAGGGCGCTGGCGTCGGCCCGGTCGTCCTCGCGATGACGGGTGGCGGGTTCGCGGGGCCGGTGCTCGTCGCGGTCGCGGCCGTCCTCGCCGGCGTCGCTCTCCGACTCCGGCGCCCCAGGAGCCGGTCGTGAGCCGGCGTCCGCTGCACCTGCGCCGTGGCCGGATCGCGGTCGTCACCGGCATCGTCGTCGCAGCAGCCCTGGTCACGCCCACCGCCGTCCCGAGCACCGCGTCGTGGTCGGACCGCGAGTGGGCGCACGGGGCCGTGGGGACGTCGTCGTTCGACTGCGGCACCGACGCGGACTACACGTCGACGGCCTCGAGCCGGTTCCTGGGCGGGAGCATCGCCGGCATCGACCTCGACGACGTCGCCACCGTGCGCGGCGTCGACGTCGCGAAGACCGGCGCCGCACCGGCATCGGTCGAGCCGGCCACCGCGCCCGAGCTCGGCACCGGCGGCCGCCCGTTCACGCAGGCGTTCGGCAACCCGCTCGACGTCGGGCTGCTCGGCGACGTGGCGGGCATCGACCTCACCGGTCTCGGCCTCGGACTGCCGGCCGGTTCGGCGGGCGCGGTGAACCAGGTCGCGACGGCGTCGGGCACCGGTGACGCGGTGGCGGCATCCGGGCTCGTCGCGGACTCCGGTGGCGTGCTCGTCACACCGACGACCCCGTCCGGCGACCTGCCCGACCCGGCGTCGATCACGCTCGGCCGCGCACTGCCGGGCATCGCGGACGTCACCGACGTGGGGCTCGACGTCGGAGCCGTCGGTGCGAGTGCGCAGCTCGCCGGGTGCGACGCGATCAGCGACGACGTGTGGGGCGGGGTCGTCCAGCGCACGCTCGCGACGAACCTGCGGGCCGCGGTGCAGCAGGTGGCAGCCGACAGCGGGCCCGCCGGGCTCGAGCGCGACTACGGGATCGCGAGCCTCGACCTCCGTGTGGACAGCCCGCTCGTCGGTGCGCTCGTCACGGCCGTGAACGACACCGTGGTGCAGCTCGACGCCACGGTCGACGCGCTCGGTGGCACGGACGGGGTGCTCGCACGGACGATCAACCAGGGCGTGCTCGGGGTGCTCGGCGGGCTCACCGGCAGCCTCGGGCTCGGCACCATCGGGGGCACCGTCGAGATCACCGGGCCGGACCTGGCGGGCGCGGTCGCGCCGTTGCTCGCCGAACCCGTGCAGGACGCCGGCGGAACGTTGTCGCTCGACCTGTCGGCCGGATCCGTCCGGGTCGACCTCGCGCATCTGCTCGGCGACGACGAGCACGGGCTCAACGACCTGCCGCCGAACCACGAGGTGGTGCTCGACGCCGTCACCCTCGGTGCGCTGGCCGACCGGCTCGGGCAGGTGGTGGACGCCTGGGCGGGGAAGATCACGACCGCCCTGACGACCGCGCTCGGGTCCCTGCACGTCCGGATCGCGCTCGCCGCCGACCTCAGCGCGCCCCTGGTGCTCGGCATCCGCGTGAAGATCGCCACGCTGTCGATCGGCGTCGACACCGGGGTCGCGGCGCTCATGGCGGGGCAGACGAAGCTGTCGGTCGGGGTCGCGCTGCTCGGACTCGACCTGGGTGGCCTGCTCGGCATCGTGACCGGCCTCGCCACGTCGCTCGTGAACCCGTTGACCCAGGCGGTGGTGGGGACGCTCACGACCCGGTTGTTCGCGCTCGTCGGGACGCTCGGCACGACGCTGACGACGACGATCGGCGGCCCGGTGGTCCGTGCGCTCGGGACGGTCCTCGCGCGGCTGCCCGGGGTGCTCTCGCTCCGGGTGAACGTGCAGCAGGACCTCGCGGCCGCCCCGACCCAGGCCGGCCGTGCGACGACCGGGCAGTACACGCAGACCGCACTCCGCCTGTCGATCGCGGACGCCCTGGTGCCCGGGGGACTGGCCCGCGTCGATCTGGCCAGCGCCGTGGTGGGGCCGAACTCGGTGTCGCTCATCGATGCCGCCCGTACCCGAGATAGGTAGCATCGTTACCTAGCTGCGCATGGTGGACAATCACCGGAGCCGCATGCTGACCGCCCGTAACCTGCCGTCAGGGGCTCGGGGCGCCGAGGTCGACGGCCGCGATGATGCGGTCGACGATCCGGACGAACCGGACCCTGTCCCGTTCCGAGAAGGAGGCCAAGAGCTCGTGCAGGTGCTTGTTCGTGCCGTCCATGGCGATCGAGTAGTCGCGTCTGGCGGTCTCGGTCAGCTCGATGTGGCGACTCCGTCCGTCGGCCGGGTTCGGCACACGGCTGAGGTGTCCGCTCTGCTCGAGTCGGTCCACCATGCCGGTCACCGCCGGTCCGGTCAGGCCGAGGTGCTTCGCGAGGTCCTTCACGCGGACGGTCCGGTCGGCCGCTTCGGCGCGGGACACGAACTGCAGCACGGTCAGGTCGCTGCCGGACACGTCGAGTTGCTCGCGCAGCCGCGCTCGCAGCGCGGACACCGCTGCTTCGAGTCGCGTCAGTGCCGCCACGAGGTCGAGATCGCTCACGGGAGCGCCCCTTTCGAACCGGTCGGGTCTGCGCCACCGTACGCCGTGCTCACCGGGTCAGCGTATCCACATAACGAGTCGCGCGGTCAGGTTCGGGTGTCCGGCACGGGGGCGATGCACCGTGACTGACACCTACGAGGCCCCGCGCGCCGGCGGACGCGCAAGCGAGCCGGTGCGCTTCGAGGTGTCCGGCATCGATCCGCAGTCCGCGGCGCGGGACCTGGCCACGGTGCACGGCGCCGAGCAGTGGTCCGCCCAGCAGACCGGCGGCGAGTTCCTCTACCGCTACACCGCGGTCGGCGACACCGAGATCAGCATCCGTCGGTCCCAGATGCGCGGCGTCCTGCGCGGTGCGATGCCGATCAGCACCGACTACATCGTCGCGTGGATGACGAGCGGCAGCGCCCACCTCGACGTCGGCGGGCAGCGGGTGGACCTGCACCGGAACGTGCCGACGCTGCTGCCCTGCGACACCGCGTTCGTCTTCGCGGCCGAGGACCACGACCAGCGTCTGGTGCACCTCGACCGGGAGCTCGTGCACCGGGTCGCCGGCGAACAGCTCGACCTGGGCGACCGCCCGCTGCGCTTCGACCACACGCGCGAACCGGACAACGCGATGTACGGCCGGTGGCAGGGTGCCCTCGCCGCGCTGTCCCGCGCGCTCCGTGTCGGCGGTCCGGACTCCGACACCTGGGTCGCGGCGAAGTCGCTCGCGATCGCCGCGTTCCTCGAGACCTTCCCGCCGCAGCTCGACGACCTGCCGGCCGAACTGGCCCTGCCGCGGAACGCCCGGCTGCGCGCCGCCGTCGAGTACGTCCACGCGCACGCGTCCGAGACCGTGACCATCGCCGACCTCGCCGCGGTGGCCGGCCTGAGCGTGCGGTCGGTGCAGGAGTCGTTCCGTCGGGTGTTCGACGTGTCGCCGCTCACCTACCTGCGGGACGTCCGTCTGGACCGCGTGCGCAGCGAACTCCTCGCACTCGACCCGCAGGTCGGAGCGATCGGCGACGTCGCCCGACGCTGGGGGTTCGCGCACCTCGGCCGGTTCTCGGCGTCGTACGCAGCCAGGTTCGGCGAGTACCCGAAGCAGACCCTGCGCCGCTAGCCGGGGGTCAGGCCCGCGGCGCGGGGCCGGTGCTGGAACGCACCCGCAGCGTGGTCGACAGACGGACGTGGTCCGACGCGGCCTCGCCACGGAGCATCGTCAGCAGCATCTCGACCGCGCGGGACCCGAGCTCGGCCAGTGGCTGCGACACGGTGGTGAGCGGCGGGGTGGTGATCGACGCCTGGGGGACGTCGTCGAACCCGACGACGGACAGGTCCTCCGGCACCCGCAGGCCGAGCTCTGCCGCGGCCCGCAGCACACCGACGGCTGACGAGTCGTTCGCGGCGAACACCGCGGTCGGTCGCTCGTCCATCGTGAGCAGGTCCCGCGCCACGGCCGCGGACTGCTCCTCTTGGTAGTCGCCGTCGCGGACGAGCCGCTCGTCGATCGGGAGTCCGGCGGCGGTCAGTGCGGAGCGGTACCCGGCCTCGCGCAGCTGGGCGGACGCCAGATCGACGCGGCCCCGCAGGTGCGCGATCCGGGTGTGCCCGAGCGCGAGCAGGTGCTCGACGGCCTGGACGGCCCCGCCCTCGTTGTCGGCATCCACCGTCGCGTGCCCCTCGGGTCCGGTGTGCGGGTCGATCGCGACGACCGGGATCGACGAGCTCGACAGGGCCGTGGTCGGCGTGACGACGATGGCGCCGTCGATGAGGGTGCCGGACAGGCGTGACAGCGACCGGCGTTCCCAGCCCGGGCGGTCGGCGCCGGTCATCAGGCCGGCGTAGGCGAGCAGCTCGTAGCCGGTACCGGTCGTCGCGCTCGAGATGCCGCGCAGGAGCTCGGTTGAGAACGGCTCGAACTCGGGCACCAGGATCCCGACGACCCCGGTGCGGGAGCTCCGCAGGCTGCGGGCGACCAAGGACGTCTCGTAGCCGAGGTCCGCGACGACCTGCTGCACGCGGATCATCGTGGCCGCGGCGACGCCGTCGCGCTGGTTGATGACCTTCGACACGGTGGGGATCGAGACCCCCGCGACCCGTGCGACGTCGCCGATCGTCACCCGGCCGGCACCGGGACGCGCGCCGAGTGCCGAGTCCATGTGCTCACCGTACCGCTGATGGCGTGTCGAAACGGCGTAGAAAACGTTATCGATATCGATTGACAAGCGGCAGGAGCACCTGGCACGCTCTCCGCAGCGGCAGTGGATGTCGCTGCATGTCAACGACGACACGAGGAGTTCCACGATGACGAGGAAGATCCGTGCCGCGGCAGCCATCGCGCTGATCGGGGCGACAGCACTGGTGGCCACGGGCTGCTCGGCAGGCGGCAACGCGGCCGACGACGGCAACGGGAAGGTCACGATGACCTTCTGGCACAACTCCACCACCGGACCCGGCAAGGCCTACTGGGCCTCGACGGTCAAGGCGTTCGAGGCGAAGTACCCGAACGTCACCATCAAGACGCAGGCCATCCAGAACGAGGACCTGGACGGCAAGCTGCAGACCGCGCTCAACTCGGGCGACGGGCCGGACGTCTTCCTGCAGCGCGGCGGCGGCAAGATGGACGCGATGATCGCCGCCGGGCAGCTCATGGACATCTCCGGCTCCATCAGCGCCGACGCGAAGAAGTCGATCAGCGCCGGGACGTTCGCGGGCTACGAGAAGGACGGCAAGACCTACGCCATGCCCGGTGCCGTGCTCCCCGAGGGCATCTGGTACTCGAAGGACCTGTTCCAGAAAGCCGGCATCGACCGTACCCCGACGACGATGGACGAGCTGAACGACGACATCGCGAAGCTCAAGGCCGCCGACATCGACCCCGTCGCCGTCGGTGCGAAGGACGCCTGGCCCGCCGCCCACTGGTACTACAACTTCGCGCTGCGCGAGTGCAGCCAGAAGACGCTCGAGGGCGCGGCGAAGTCGCTGAAGTTCGACAACGCGTGCTGGACGAAGGCCGGCGAGCAGCTCGAGGACTTCACCGCGACGAAGCCGTTCAACGACGGCTTCCTGACGACCGCTGCCCAGCAGGGTGCCGGCAGCTCCGCCGGACTCCTGGCCAACCACAAGGCCGCCATGGAACTCATGGGCGCGTGGGACCCGGGCGTGATCAGCTCGCTCACCCCGGACGGCAAGCCGCTGGCCGACCTCGGCTGGTTCCCGTTCCCCACGATCGACGGGGGCAAGGGTGACCCGAAGTCGATGATGGGCGGCGTCGACGGCAACTCCTGCTCGGCGAAGGCTCCGAAGAAGGCCTGCACGGACTTCCTGAACTTCATCGTGCAGAAGGACAACCAAGAGGCCTACTACACGGCGTTCCAGGCCATCCCGGTCAACCAGGAGGCCCAGTCGGTCGTCGACGCGGACTACCTGAAGTCGGCGCTCGCCGCCTACCAGGACGCGCCGTTCGTCTCGCAGTACCTGGACACCCTGTACGGCCAGAACGTCGGCAACGCGCTGAACACCAGCGTCGTCGACCTGCTCGCCGGCAAGGGCAGCGCGAAGGACATCGTGGACACCACCAACCAGGCTGCGGCCAAGGGCTGACCATGACCCTCGACACCTCGCTCGGCACGACACCGGCCACCGGGTCGGACACGGCCGCGGGGACGTCCCCGGCGGGGAGCGGTGCGCCGCTCCCCGCCGGACGGCGGTCCACGCGCCGCATCGCGGACTGGCGGAAGCGCGTCGAGATCGCGGTGCTCGCCGGCCCCGCGGTCATCGTCTTCGTCACCTTCGTGATCCTGCCCGTGGTGCTCGCCGCCTACTACGGGTTCTTCAAGTGGCAGGGCTACGGGCCGCCCACCGACTTCGTGGGGCTGCAGAACTACCTGATCATCTTCCAGGACAAGGCGTTCCACGCGGTCCTCATGCACAACGGCTTCATCGTCGTGCTGTCCCTCGTGCTGCAGGGGCCGATCGCCATCGTGCTCGCGCTCCTGCTCAACCAGAAGATGCACGGCCGCGGGCTCGTCCGCGTGCTCGTGTTCGTGCCGTACGTCATCTCCGAGGTGATCGTCGGCACCGGCTGGAGCCTGATGCTCCAGTCGAACGGCGCGGTGAACGACCTGCTCCAGGGCATGGGCCTCGGCGGGCTGCGGGCCGACTGGCTGTCCAACCCGGACATCGCCATCTGGACCCTGCTCGTGATCATCTCGTGGAAGTACATCGGCTTCGCGGTGATCCTGTTCCTGGCCGGCCTGCAGAGCATCCCCGAGGAGCTGTTCGAGGCGGCGGCCATCGACGGCGCCGGTTACTGGCAGATCCAGCGGCGGATCACCCTGCCGCTGCTCGGCCCCACCATCCGGATCTGGGCGTTCCTGTCGATCATCGGCTCACTGCAGCTGTTCGACCTCGTCTACATCATCTGGGGGCAGTACATCTCGTCGACCGCCGGCACCTCGACGATGGCGACGTACATGGTCGCCAACGGTCGCACGTCCGGCAACTTCGGTTTCGGCAGCGCCGTCGCCGTGGTCATGTTCGTGATCTCGCTCGCCGTCGCCCTGATCTACCAGCGCTTCGTGCTCCGCCGCGACACCGCGGGTGCACTCACCGAGAGGAAGAACTGATGGCCACCACGAGCATCGTCGCCCCCGGGCGGCGGGCCACGCGGGAGCGGCGGTCCAGCGCGGCCATCGGTCGCGCGAACCCGCTCACCTACCTGGTGGCGATCCTGTTCGTCGCCGCGAACCTCGTCCCGGTGCTGTACATCGTGCTGGGCGGCTTCCGGACGAACTCGCAGATCACCACGAGCCCGGCCGGGCTACCAGCGCCGTTCGAGCTCGGCAACTACGGATCCGTGCTGTCCAGCGGGATCTTCTGGCAGCAGCTCGCGAACTCGACGATCAGCGCCGTGACCACCATCGCGGGCGTCGTCGTGCTCGGACTGATGGTGAGCTTCGTGCTCGCCCGCTACCGGTTCGCCGGCCGCGGTGCGCTGTACGCCCTGTTCGCCGCCGGTCTGATGTTCCCGATCACCGTCGCCATCACGCCGCTGTACCTGCTCGTGAAGGACCTCGGTCTGACGAACAGCCTGGCCGGCGTGATCCTGCCGCAGATCGCCTTCGCGCTGCCGACCACGGTCATCATCCTGGTGCCGTTCCTGCGGGCGATCCCGGACGAGCTCGAAGAGGCAGCGTCGATCGACGGCGCCAGCCGCCTCGGGTTCTTCTTCCGCATGGTCGTGCCGCTGTCGCTGCCGGGCGTCGTCACGGTCGGCATCCTGGCGTTCATCGCGAGCTGGAACAGCTACATCCTGCCGCTGTTCATCCTGAACAACGAGGGCAGCTACACACTGCCGCTCGGCGTGCAGGCGTTCTCGTCGCAGTACTCGGTCGACACGGCCAAGGTGCTGGCGTTCACGTCGATGTCGATGATCCCGGCACTGGTGTTCTTCACCATCTTCCAGCGCCGCATCGTCGGCGGCCTGACCGGGGCGGTGAAGGGGTGACGACGACGGACGCGACCCGGGACACCGGACGCCAGCCGCGCCTCCAGGACGACAACGACGCACCCGACGCACCCGACGCACCCGACGCGACCGGACCCGACCGCGCCACCGCCCTGCTCGCCGCCATGACGCTCGACGAGAAGGCGGCGCAGCTCGTCGGCTACTGGCTCGACCAGACCGGCGTCGTCGCGCCCATGCAGGGTGAGATGGCGGCGGCCGCCGACGGCCGCACCTTGGCGGACATCACCCGCGACGGCATCGGCCAGTTCACCCGCGTCTACGGCACCCGACCGGTCGAACCCGACGACCGCGCGGCGTGGCTGTGGGCGGAACAGCGGCGACTCAAGCGCGAGACCCGGCTCGGGATCCCTGCGCTCGTGCACGAGGAGTGCCTGACCGGGCTCGCAGCGTGGAAGGCCGCGACGTTCCCCACCCCGCTGGCGTGGGGTGCGGCCTTCGACCCCGACCTGGTCGAGCAGGTCGGCGCCGCCATCGGCGCGTCGATGCGGCAGCTCGGCGTGCACCAGGGGCTCGCCCCGGTGCTCGACGTGGTGCGCGACCCGCGGTGGGGGCGGGTCGACGAGTGCATCGGCGAGGACCCGTACCTGGTCGGCACCGTGGGGACCGCCTACGTACGGGGGCTGCAGTCGGCCGGTGTCGACGCGACCCTCAAGCACTTCCTGGGGTACTCGGCCTCGCAGGCGGGGCGGAACCACGCACCCGTGCACGCCGGACCGCGCGAGGTCGCCGACGTGTACCTGCCGCCGTTCGTGATGGCCCTGCGCGACGGGGGCGCCCGGAGCGTCATGAACTCGTACGCCGAGATCGACGGCGTGCCCGTCGCGGCGAACGGTGAACTGCTGACCGGCCTGTTGCGTGACGAGCTCGGCTTCGACGGCACCGTCGTGGCGGACTACTTCTCGGTCGCGTTCCTCGAGGTGATGCACGGCATCGCCGCCGATCGTGGTGAAGCAGCGGCGCTCGCGCTCGAGGCGGGCATCGACGTCGAGCTGCCCACCGGGGACGCGTACCTCGCGCCGCTCGTCGAGCGGGTGCGGGCCGGTCTGCTCGACGAGAGCCTGGTCGACCGTGCGGTCCTGCGGGTGCTGCGGCAGAAGGAGCGACTGGGGCTGCTCGACCCGCAGGCGTTCGAGGACGAGCCGCCGACCGGGATCGACCTGGACACCCCGCTGCACCGCTCGTTGGCGAAGCAGTTGGCGGCGCGGTCGCTGGTGCTGCTGTCGAATCACGACGGGCCGACCGGCGTCCCGGTCCTGCCGCTGCGCGCCGGGGCGTCCGTCGCCGTCATCGGCCCCAACGCCGACCGCGCCGAGGCTCTGCAGGGCTGCTACTCGTTCGCCAACCACGTGCTCGCGTCGCACCCCGACCTGCCGCTCGGCTTCGCCATCCCGACCGTGCGCGAGGCGATGGTCGACGCCCTCGGCGACGACGCCGTGCGCTTCGCCGCGGGGTGCGCCGTCACCGGCTCCGACCGTGCCGGTTTCGCAGACGCCGTCGCCGTGGCCGCTGCCTCCGACGTCGCGGTCGTCGTCGTCGGCGACCAGGCCGGCCTGTTCGGCCGCGGCACCGTCGGCGAGGGGAACGACACCGAGTCGCTCGACCTGCCGGGTGTGCAACGCTCGCTCGTCGAGGCGGTCGTCGCCACCGGCACGCCGACCGTGGTGGTGCTGCTGACCGGGCGGCCGTACGCCATCGGATGGGCGCTCGACGGCGACGGTGTCGAAGCCGACGACGGCGTCGTCGCCGCTGGCCCGGCCGGCGCGAGCCGAGTCGCCGCTGGCGCTCGCCGACCCGCGGCGGTCGTGCAGGCGTTCTTCCCCGGCGAGGAGGGCGGCACCGCCATCGCCGACCTGCTCACCGGCGCCGCGTCACCGTCCGGCCGCCTGCCCGTCTCGCTGCCCCGTGCCGCCGGCGCCCAGCCGTACACGTACCTGCACCCGCGACTCGGGGGTCCTTCGGACGTCACCGCCGCCGACTCGACGCCGGTCCGCCCGTTCGGCTTCGGCCTCGGCTGGACGACGTTCGCGTACGACGACCTGGTCGTTGACACGTCGGTGCCTTCCGACGGGCTGTTCGACGCTTCGGTGACCGTCCGGAACACGGGCGCACACGCGGGCGAGGACGTCGTCCAGCTCTACGGGCACGACGTGCGCGGCAGCGTCACCCGCCCGGAGGTCCAGCTGCTCGGCTACGCGCGCGTCGCGCTCGCCGCGGGGGAGTCCGCCCGGGTCCGCTTCCGCGTCCCCGTGCAGCGGTTCGCGTTCACCGACCGTCGCATGCGCCGGGTCGTCGAACCCGGGGACGTGCAGGTCTGGGTCGCGTCCCACGCGGCGGCGTCACGACCGGGAGGCCCGGTGCCGGCAGGTGGGATCGTCGCGTCCGGTGGCGGGCCGGTCCGACGGCCCGTCCCCGGCTCCGCCACAGAGCGTGCCACGGTCATGGTGACGGGGCCGGTGCACGAGGTCACGCTGGACGACCCGCGGATGGTCGAGTGGACGGTGGGCTGAGCCGGGCCGCGCCGACGGGGCGGGCCGTGCGGACGGTTCAGGATGCACGGCCCGTCGCCGCGGTCAGTGCTCCTTGACGAGCGCCTCGACGTCGTTGCCGTCGAGGTCGCTCACGAACGCCGTGTCGGCGCGGTACTCGGGCCAGTACCGGGGCTCGTGGCGCGAGACCCCGCCGGCTGCGACGGCCGCCCGGTGGAACGCGTCGACCTCGGTGTGGCTCGCGGCCTCGAACGCCAGGTGCAGACCGCGGGTCACCGTCGTCGTCGTGGGTGCGGTCTCGAGCGAGACGCTCGGGGTGTCCTGGCCGGTGACCCAGTACTCCGCGATGGAGACGGTGCGGTAGGCGACGACCGGGCACGGAAGTGACGGTACCCGGGTCAGCTCGTGGCGGAGGTCGCCGACAGGCTGCCGAGCAGGGTGAGACGTTCTTCGGTGGGGGACCCGACTGTCGCCGTGCAGGCGTACATGGTCCACCCGGGGCTGTCGGGCAGGTCGAACGCCTCGTACGTGAACTCGAGGTCGCCGACGTCGGGGTGGTGGATCCGCTTCGCGCCGGTGCGGTGGAACCGGACGTCGTGGGCAGCCCAGCGGGCCCGGAACTCGTCGGACCGGGTCACGAGCTCCCCGATGAGTCCGGTGAGGTCCTTGTCGTGCGGGTGTTGTCCGGCGGTCTGTCGGAGCGTCGCGACGATGCTGTTCGCGCCCGCCACCCAGTCCGGGTAGAAGGTCCGGGCCGCAGGGTCGAGGAACGTGAACCGTGCGTTGTTGCCCTGCGCGCCCGGGGCGTCGAGGACCGGCGCCAGGAGCGCCCGGCCGAGCGGGTTCGTCGCGACGATGTCCATCTGCCGGTTCCGCACCCACGTCGGTGTCCCGGTGACCGTGTCGAGGAAGCGCTGGAGACTCGGACGCACGACCGGTTCCGACGTGGTGGTCCGCCGACGGAGCGGGGTCGGAGCCGCGCCGCGGGCGAGGTCGTGCAGGTGCTCGGTCTCGGCGTCGTCCAGTTGCAGCGCACGGGCGATCGCCTCGAGGATCTCGGTGGACACCCCGGAGAGGTTCCCGCGCTCGATCTTGGCGTAGTAGTCGATGCTCGTCCCCGCGAGCATCGCGACCTCCTCGCGACGGAGCCCGGGGACGCGCCGCCGACCGCCGCTGATGAGGCCGGCCTGCTCGGGCGTGATGCGAGCACGCCGGGTGCGGAGGAAGTCGCTGACCTCGGCCTGGTTGTCCATACTCCTCACCGTACGACGACGCGCTGTCGTGAAGGAGTGACTGCTGGTACACGGAAGAGCCCGCCCTCCCACGCACGCCGCCGCGGGAGTCTCATGGAGTCATGGCCAACACGACTCCCACAGTGACCCTCAACACCGGTACGACGATGCCGCAGCTCGGCTTCGGCGTCTACCAGATCCCCGCCGACGAGACCGAGCGGGCCGTCACCGATGCGATCACGTCCGGCTACCGACTGATCGACACCGCCGCCTCGTACGGCAACGAGGAAGCCGTCGGCCGGGGCATCGCCGCCAGCGGTGTGCCCCGCGAGGAGCTGTTCATCACCTCGAAGCTGTGGATCCAGCGCCGCGGCGAGGACGGCGCCCGTGACGCGATCACCACGTCGTTGCAGAAGCTCGGCCTGGACTACCTCGACCTGTACCTGATCCACCAGCCGTTCGGTGACTACTACGGCGAGTGGCGTGCCCTCGAAGCGGCGCACCGAGACGGCCGGCTCCGCGCGATCGGCGTGTCCAACTTCGCCGCCGACCGACTCGTCGACCTCATCGCGTTCGCCGACGTCGTGCCCGCGGTGAACCAGATGGAGACGAACCCGTTCCACCAGCAGGCCGACTACCAGGAGCTGCTGCAGAAGGAGGGCGTGCAGCTCGAGGCGTGGGCGCCGTTCGCCGAGGGCAAGAACGATCTGTTCACCAACCCGGTCCTGTCCGAGATCGGTGCGGCGCACGGCAAGTCGGTCGCGCAGGTCGTGCTCCGGTGGCTCGTGCAGCGCGGCGTCGTGGTCGTGTCGAAGTCCGTCAAGCCCGAGCGCATGCAGCAGAACCTCGACGTCGTCGACTTCGAGCTCACCGACGAGCAGATGGCGACGATCGCCGAGCTCGAGGCCGGTGAGTCGCAGTTCTTCTCCCACGTCGACCCCGACATGGTCCGCTGGCTCACCGGCCGCGCCGAAGCCTGATCTGCGTGCCCGGCCGGCAGCCCACCCGCCGCCAGGTGCTGCGGACCGCCACAGCGAGCACGCTCAGTGTCGCCGTGGGTGGGCTGTTGGCCGCGTGCACCACCGCGCCCACTCCGTCCACCACACCGAGGAGCACCGTGTCCCCGACCGCGCGCGACGACCGCGTCCTGCTGGCGTACTTCTCCCGACCCGGCGAGAACTACTGGAACGGCGGTCGGCGCACCATCGACACGGGCAACACCGAGGTCGTCGCCGGTCTGATCGGTGACCGGATCGACTGCGACGTCGTCCGCATCGAGGCCGCCGACCCCTACTCCGACCGCTACGACGCCACCGTGGCGCGCAACAGCACGGAGCAGGACGACGACGCCCGTCCGGAGATCGCGAGCGAACTGCCCGATCTGCGCGCCTACGACACGGTGCTGCTCGGGAGCCCGATCTGGAACGTCCAGCCGCCGATGATCATGGCGACCTTCGTCGAGGCCGTCGACCTGTCCGGCAAGCGGCTGCTGCCGGTCGTCACGTACGCGGTGAGCGGTCTGGGCTCCACCGAGTCCTTCTACCGCGACCTCGACACCGGGGCGACGCTCGGCGAGGGGCTCGCAGTGCGCGGCGAAGACGTCCGCGAGCGCGCTGCCGGAGACGACGTCGACCGGTGGCTGCGGAACGTCGGGCTCACCTGACCGTCACGGGCCTCCTGCTCGGTGCGTCCTTCGCACGTGCCAGACTGGCCGGGTGACAACGGGGACCGACGACCTGCCGGAGCGGCGCCCCACCGGCGGCCGCCTGCCGACGATGCGCGACGTCGCCGAGCACGTCGGGATGTCCCGGCAGCTCGTCTCGCTCGTGCTCCGCGGTGCGCCCGGACCCAGCGCGGAGTCCCGCGACCGGATCCTCGCCGCGGCCGCTGAGCTCGGCTACCGCCCGCACACCTCTGCCAGGCTGCTCCGCGAGGGCCGCACGCGGCTCATCGGTGCGGTCTTCAGCATGCGCAACCCGTTCCAGGTCCGGTTCGTCGAACGGCTCTTCGCCCGTGCCGCCGAGCAGGGCTTCGGCGTCGCCCTCGGTCCCGCCGGCGCCGAGCGGACCACGGACCAGGTGGTGGCCGACCTGCTCGGCGAGCGCGTCGAGGCCCTCGTCGTGTTCAACCCCGACCCCGACGCGACCGCGCTCGAGGAGGCGAGCCGTCTCGTGCCGGTCGTGCTCCTCGGCGAGTGGACGGACGCCCCCTACGCCGACAACGTGCACGTGGACGAGACCGGCGGACTCCGCGCGGCGGTCGAGCACCTGGTCGCCCTGGGCCACCAACGCATCGCGTACGTCGGTGGCGAGGACGGGCTCGTCGGCCTCGATCGCGCGACCGCCTACCGCGACGCGATGCAGGGCGTCGGACTCGCAGCCGAGACCGACGTCGTGTCGAGCGGCTTCAGCGAAGAGGGTGGCGCCGCGGCCGCCCGCACGCTCGTCGCCCGCGACAACCTGCCCACCGCCGTGGTCTGCTGCGGTGACCAGTGCGCCACCGGCCTGCTCGCCGTCTTCGCGCAGCACGGTGTCGACGTGCCGGGACGGGTGTCGGTGGTCGGCTTCGACGACAGCTACCTCGCGTCGCTCAGCTACCACCGCCTGACGTCGGTGCACCAGGACGTCGAGGCGACGGTCGACGCGGCGCTCGCTGCGGTCCTCGACCGGACCTCGGGGAACGGTGGGGAGCGACGTCGTGTCGCGACACCGACCGGCCTCGTGGTGCGCGAGTCGACGGGTCCCGTCGCGCGCTGACCCGGAACGACATCGTGGTCGTCGCACGACGTCCACGATGTCGTTCCGCATCGCCCACACGTCGTTTTGGCTCGTGCTAACCTCGCCACCATGATCCCGAGCGCCCTGCCTGAACCCGACGTCTTCACCGCCGACTCCGGCGAGCCCGCCCTGCGTTGGGGCATCGTCGGCCCCGGCTGGATCGCCGGTGAGTTCGCCGACGCGCTCGGTGCCCACACCGCCCAACGCGTCGTCGCGGTGGCCGCACGTTCGCTCGACCGGGCCGAACGGTTCGCCGCGGAACGGGGGATCGAGAACGCGCTCGGCAGCGTCGATGCTCTGCTGGCACGGTCCGATGTCGACGTCGTGTACATCGCGACGCCGCAGAGCGACCACGCGCCGACCGCCCTCGCCGCGATCGCCGCCGGCAAGCACGTCCTGGTCGAGAAGCCCTTCACGGTGACCGCTGCCGAAGCCCGAGCGGTCGCCGATGCCGCCCGCGCAGCCGGCGTGTTCGTCATGGAGGCGATGTGGAGCCGCTACCTGCCGCAGGCCTCGGTGCTCCGCACCCTGCTGGCGGACGGTGCGCTCGGCGAGGTGCGCAGCGTGCTCGCCGATCACGGCCAGGCGATCCCGTTCGGCCCGGACCACCGGCTGTTCCGTCCGGAGCTCGGCGGGGGAGCGCTGCTCGACCTCGGCATCTACACCGTGCAGTTCGCCTCGATGGTGCTCGGGTCCCCGGACTGCGTCACGGCACGGGGCCGGATGACCGAGTCCGGCGTCGACGCCTCCGGCTCACTCGTCCTCGAACACGGCGCCGCCCAGGCCGTCCTGCACACGACCATCGCCGCCCGGACGCCGACGACCGCGTCGATCGCCGGCACCGAGGGCACGATCGACTTCGCCGGACCGTTCTACAACCCGACGACCTTCACGATCTCGGCAGCAGCACACGGTTCGCACGCCCTGCACTGGCAGGACCCGACACCACTGCGGGGCTTCGCCGCCCTGGCCTGGGAAGCCACCGCCCTGGCACGCTTCGTCGGTGAGGGGCGGACGGAGTCCCCGTTCCACACCCTCGACGAGACGATCTCGATCCTCGAGACCATCGACACCGCCCGCGCGCAGATCGCCGCGGGTTGAGCAGGAGACGACGATGTCCGACCGCATCACCACCCTCGAACAGCAGGAGCGCGACCTCGTGCTCGACGCCTTCACCCACGACGACGCCTGGGAGCTGGGTTCCCTGATCCGCGGCATCGCCCACGAGGCCGGCCACGCCGTCGGCATCGACATCCGGCGTCCCGGCCTCGGGCTGTTCCGCGCCGCCACCCCGGGGATCACCCCGGACCAGCACGTCTGGATCGACCGCAAGGCCGCGGTGGTGCTCCGGATGGAGCAGTCGAGTGCTCTCGTCGACGCCCGGTTGTCTGCCGCCGGGGTCGATCCCGCCGCGATCGGGTGGCTCGGCGCCGAGTACGCCGTGACCGGAGGGTCGTTCCCGATCCGGGTCCGCGGCGCCGGGGTGGTCGCGGCCGTGACGGCGTCCGGCCTGTCCTCGATGGAGGACCACGACCTGGTCGTCGCTGGCCTGCGCGCGTTCCTCGCCTCGCGTTCCTGACGCGACCGGATGCGGACGGGAGGCACGGTGCCAGCTGGCACCGCGCCTCCCGCCCGTCACCCGGTCCCGTCCGCGACCCGTGAGGTTCCACGACCCGCCGCTCACGTTCCCCGAGGTTCCGCGGACGGCCCCTGGGTGCCCCGAGATGCGACGATTTCGGAACCTGGGGGCGCCCAGTGGACGCGCGCTCAGGCGGGCAGGGGCACGAAGTCGAACTCCTGGAACGATGCGACCTCGTCCGCCCAGCGGGTGGCGACGAAGCGCTGGTGCGCGGGGTGTGCGTCGTACGCCGAGTAGGTGTCCTGGTCGGCGAACGCCATCGAGAACTGGAACCGGAAGTCGCTCTGCGTGGACACCTGGCGGGACACCGTGAAGTCCTGCACGCCGGGGATCGCCGGCAGGGTGTCGCGGGCGGTCTCGAGGAACGCTGCCTCGTGCGGGGAGCCGGCGGCGTGGACGAGCGTGAAGCAGACGGTGTGGACGATCATGCGGGGTCTCCGGTGGGGTAGTCGACGAAGGCGAAGGCGGACCCGTCGGGAGCCCACCCGTTGACGTTGAGGGTGCCCTGCCCGCCGTCGAGCTCGACGATGGTCTCGGCTGCCTGCCAGACCTCGGGTCCCCAGGCGCTGACGGATCCGTCACCGGTGACGAGGCGCAACCGCACGCGCTCGTCGGCCGGGTGCCCCTCGGTGCCGGGCGGGAACGACAGGTAGACGGCGGCGTCGCCGGTTGGGGCGGGGTGCGGGAACCAGTTGACGCGCTCGTCGACCGTGAGCTGCTCGATCCCGGTGCCGTCCGGCCGGACCCGGGCGATCTGCGCGTGCCCCGGCGCGGACTCGAACTGCTCGGTGTTGAACAGGATCCACGCGCCGTCCGGCGTCCACTCCGGGCCGTCGGCCGCGGAGGGGTCCGTCGTCACGGCGCGGTCCGAGCTGCCGTCGACGCCCATCACCCGGATTGTGCCCGAGGCCCAGACGGCGTCACCGGACGGGTCGAGCCGGACGTAGGCGAGCTCGGAGCCGTCGGGGCTGACGCCGTGCAGGAAGTGCAGACCGCCGTCGTCCGCGGTGACCCGGGTCGCTGCGCCGCCGGCGAGCGGGGCGCTCCAGATCTGGAAGTCGTTCGCGCTGACGTGCACGGTGACGCCGTCGGGATCGAGCACGTGGTCGTTGTTCAGGGGCGGGACGCCCTCGATCGCGACGTGCTCCGGAGCTGCGGCGCCGTCGGACGGCATCGTCCAGAGGACCCCGTCGCCGTTCAGCACGAGACGGCCGTCGGCGGTCCAGTTCGGCGCTTCGTAGAGCCGCTCGGCGGACTCGTGCACGGTGGTCACGCTGCGGTCGGCTCGGTGCCAGATCCGGATCCGGCAGGTCTGGCCCGGTGCGAGCACGCGACCCGGGGCTTCATCGTCGAGGGGCATGGCACACCTTCCGCAGTGAATGTTGGCTCGTGACAACCCTACCGGTTCATGGTGTCCGGATCGTGACCATGGCCGGGGGCGGCGGTCGTCGCGCGGAACCCCCGGTCGAGGAACGCGATGATCCACTCGAAGCTCGCGTCGACGTCGGTGCGCATCTGGAACCCACCGGACGTCTCGATGGTCGCGAAGCCGTGCAGCACACTGCGCAGCAGGCGGAGCGCGTGTACCTCGTCGGCGGGGTCGAGCCCGTAGCCGCGCAGCGCCGCTGCGAACGAGGCGAGGGTGCGCTCCAGGGCGACGGCCAACGGGTCGTCCGGCCCGGTGGGACGGATCCCGACCGTCGCCTCGTACCGACCGGGGTACCGCTGCACGTACCGGCGGACGGTCTGCGCGGCCGCCTCGACGGCATCGCGCCCGGCGAGCCCCTGCATCGCGTCGCGCAGGTCGTCGCCGAGTTCGTTCGCGGCGAGGATCGCGATCCGGCGGGTCAGGTCGGTGAGTCCGTCGACGTGCTTGTACAGCGACGGCGACTTCACGCCGAGCCGTTCGGCGACGACGCTCATGCTCAGCCGTGCGAGCCCGATCTCGTCGGCCAGCCCCGCCGCGGCGGTGGTGACGGCGGCGGGGTCGAGTCCTGCCCTAGCCACGGTGGCCACCGACCGGCGCGAGCGTGCGGCCGAGGAAGGGGAGCACGAGCGCGAGGACCTCGGTCGGGGTCTCGGTGTGCGGGTAGTGGCCGGCACCGTCGATGACGGCCAGCTCGCCGAGCCCGTCGGGCAGGTCGGCCAGGACCCGCTCGCCCTCGGCACGCGGGACGGCCCAGTCCGGGTCGGCGCTGCCCTCGATCACCAGGACGGGGCACCGCACGTCCGCCAGCCGTGCACCGGCGTCGGCGGGCGAGGTCTTCGTCATCGCGCGCAGCACCGCCATCCGCTCCGGCTGCTGCAGCGTCGACTCGATGCGGCCCAGTTCCTCGGTCCAGTCGGTCGGCTTCGTCGGCACGGCGAGGTCCAGGTAGGCCAGCCAGCCGGTCAGGCTCCCGGTCGTCATCACCTTGGCGAGCTGGAGCGTGCCGGCGCGGTGGTGGCGGTTCCGGAGCAGGCCGCCGAGGTCGAACGACTGCTTCCGCGTGAACGGTGCCAGCTCGACGATGCCGGTGACGACGTCGGGGGCATCGGCGGCGGCGATGGTGGCCGCCCCGCCGCTGATCGACTGCCCGACGATGACCGCGGGGCCGCCGAGGTGCCGGACGACGGCGATCAGGTCGCGAGCGATGTCGGCGCGCTGGTACGACGCCCATCCCGTGCTCGAGTCGCCACACCCGCGGATGTCGACGTTCGCCACCCGGTAGCCGGCGGCGACGAGTTCGGGGACCAGGAACCGGTAGGCGTGCCGGCTGTCGCCCATGCCGTGTGCGAGGACGACGAGCGGTCCGTCGCCGCTGACGTCGTACGCGATGGTGCCTTCGTCGGTGCGCAGGTGTTCGAGCATGACTGCCTCCATGGCTAAGTGTGTTAGCTAAAAGCTAAGACCATTAGCCGACGCTGTCAAGCCCGCCACGGCGGTTGCGTCGTGCGGCGGCGGACGGGAGGCCCGTGGCGGGCCCGCACCGGGCCTCCCGTCCGCTCGTCGGTCGCCGTCAGTGCACGGTGTCCAGCGTGTCGGACAGGTCCAGGGACCAGACGGCGACCCCTGTCAGGCCGAGCCGCTCGGCGAGCGCCACGCGCTCGCGCAGCGACCGCGCGTCGGACCACCAGAGCACCTCGTCGCTGGGCAGGGTCGCCGTCCACTCGCCCGCTGTCGCGTTCCAGGTCGGGGTGATGCCGGCCTTCCGGACGCGACGACGGGCCTGGTCGTCGGACAGCTGCCCCGCCGGTCGCGGCCCCTTCCAGTGGTAGCCGTACCCGGCGACGCCGAGCACGATCTGGTCGGCGGGCGCGAGGGTGGCGAGCGCCCTGGCGGACTTCGACGCCCAGGGCAACGACCCGACCGGCCCCGGTGCGTCCGGCTCCCACGGGCCGTGCTGGTCGTAGGCCATCAGTGTGAGGTGGTCCAGCGGAGCGCGGAGTGCCCGGACGTCGTACCCCATGCGCGCGTACCCGGACGCGGTCGTCGACGCCGACAGGGCGATGTCGAGCCGGACGTCGTCGCCGACCGCCGCACGGAGCTCCCGCGCGAAGGCCGTCAACCCCGCCGTGTCGGCTGCGGTCAACGCCTCGAGGTCGATCATGACCGAGTCCCACCCGCCGGATCGCACGTCGGTCGAGAGCGCGCGGACGACGTGGGACCGGTTGGCGGGGGACCGGAGCATCCTCCGGGCGATCGGCTCGCTGAAGTCGCCGTCGGCGTAGTTGCTGACGAGCAGCTGCGCCTCGAGCCCGCTGGCGTGCGCCCGGTTGCGTTGCGTCCTCGCCTCGCGGGAGGGGGTGCTGACGCGCGTGCCGGTCCGGCTCAGCAGCAGCCCGTCGACGCCGACGACGTCCATCGCCGATGCGTTGGCGTCGATCAGCGCGGGGTCCGCCCCCTCTGGCTGGAAGCCCGTGACGTCGAACCAGTCGGGTGTGCCGGACTCGGCGTTCGCGGGGCCGGTGCAGCCGGTCAGGACGAGGCCCGCGGTCAGGGTGACGGCGAGGAGGACGGAACGCGGCCTGGTGATCACGCTCCGAGTGTGTCAGGCCGGAGCAGCCGCCGCGTCGACCGGTGTGCTGAACTGCTCGACCAGCGTCCGCTTCAGGACCTTGCCGCTCGGTCCGAGGGGCAGGGCGTCGACCACGTGCACGACCCGCGGGAACTTGTACGCCGCGATCTCGTCGGACACGAAGTGGACGAGCTCGTCCGGGCTGACGGTCGCGCCGGCGCGGAGCACCACGGCGGCCTCGATCTCCTGGCCGTGCAGCTCGTGCGGGACGCCGAAGACCGCCGCCATGGTGACGTCCGGGTGCGTCGCCAGCACCTCTTCGACCTGTCGCGGGTACACGTTGTAGCCGTTGCGGATGATCATGTCCTTCGTGCGGTCGACGATCGTCAGGAACCCGTCGTCGTCCTTCGTGCCGAGGTCGCCGGTGCGGAACCAGCCGTCGACGATCGCCGCGTCGGTGTCCTCCGGCCGGTCCAGGTACCCGTTCATCAGGTTGTGCCCGCGGATGACGAGCTCGCCGATCTCGCCGTGCGGCAGCAGCACGATCGCGTCCGGGGTGGCCGGGTCGGCGATCTCGACGTCGACACCCCACACGGGCGTCCCGATCGTCCCCGGTCGCGGCGCTCGGCCGACGTGGTTGAAGGTCGCCACGGGTGACGTCTCGGTCAGGCCGTAGCCCTCGTGGATCGGCGCGTCGAACACGGACTGGAACCGCTCGAGGACGGCCAACGGCAACGACGCCCCGCCCGAGATCGCGTAGCGCAGGTCCGGGCGTGCGTCGTTGCGGGTCGCGGCGTCGAGCAGTGCCATGTACATCGTCGGCACTCCCATGAAGATCTCGCAGCCGTGCTCGACCATTGCCGACAGCGCTGCGTCGCCGTCGAACTTCGGGAGCATCACGATGGTGGCGCCGGCGCGGAACCCGGTGTTCATCGTGCAGGTCTGACCGAATGTGTGGAACAGCGGGAGTGCCCCGAGTAGGACGTCGCCGCGGTGCATGTCGAAGGTGCTCATCAGGTTCGTGTTGACCTGTTCGAGCAGGGCGAAGTGCGAGCCCTCTGCACCCTTCGGCTTGCCGGTGGTCCCGCTCGTGTACAGGATCGTCGCGGTGTCGAAGGGGTCGCGGGGGACGTAGGTCTCGAGGGGTTCGGCTGCCGCGGCCAGGGCCTCGAGGCGGTCCGGGCCGTCGTGGCCGTCGTGGTCGTCGCGGTCGTCGTGGTCGGCCGGTGCGAGCACGGTGATGACGTCGACGCCGGCGAGCTCGGCACCGGCTGCGCCCTCGGCGAGCAGCGGGGCAGCGCAGACGAGCAGCATGGCGCCGCTGTCCTGCAGCAGGTACTCGATCTCGCGCCGCTTGAGCAGCGCGTGGACGGGGACGACGACGGCGCCGAGTGCGAGGGTTGCGTAGTAGACGCGGGCGAAGTCCGCGACGTTCGGCACGAGCATCGCCACGCGCGATCCCTCGGTGACCCCGCGGGCCCGGAGCGCTCCGGCGTAGGCGAGGGTCTCGGACCACAGCTCGGCGTAGGTGGTGCGGTGGTCGCCGACGATCACGGCGACGTCGTCCGGGTACCGCGCGGCGGACTCGGCCAGGATCGCGGCGACCGAGGCGGTGGCTCGGATCGGTCTGGGGGTGCCGTGGTGAGCGGCGGTGGTGGGCTCGGTGCGCGTCATTCCGGTCTCCGTCTTCGGTGACGAGTGGTTCCCCGGATCATACGTCCGGCCGCCGGTCAGAACGTCGTGCGCTCCTCGAACACCGACATGATCATGGCCGCACCGAGCCGCGCGCTCCGGGCGGGCTTCGCCGAGCCCTGCACGGCTGACTCCACCCGGGCTCCCTCGACCAGCAGCGACAGGGTCTCGGCGATGTGCGACGGCATGTCCGCACGGGTGCACAGCAACGTGAGGTGGCTCTCGACGTCGCGGAAGTGCTCGGCTGCGAGCGCGGCGATCTCCGGGTCCTGCCGTCCGAGCTCGGCGTGTCCGTTGATGAACGCGCAGCCGCGCCACCCCTCGTCCGCGAAGCACTCCTCGAGGTAGTTGAAGATGCCGAGGATCTCGTCGCGGGGATCCGCTGAGGTGGTGGCGATGTGGTCCAGGGCTCGACGCCACGCGCCGTGCCAGCGTCGCAGGACCGCCACCACGAGCGCCTGCTTGGACGGGTAGGCCGCCGTCAGCTCGTCCACGCTCATGCCCGCGTGCGCGGCGACGTCCTCGAAGCGCACCGGGATCACGCCGTGTGCCGTGAAGAGGTCGTCGGCGGCCTTGGATGCGGTGCGCTGCGCGGTCGTCTCGACGGCCGGGGGCGTGAGTGTGAGGAGCGTCATGGGGAAGTGTGGATCACCCTATCGATCGGTTCGGACGGCGGTCGAGAGCTCAGGATGCGAAGAAGTCCGCGTAGGACGGGTCGGCGTGACCCATGTGCGCACTGAGACGGGCCTGCACGATCTCGTCGAGGTCGGCGGGCGGGGTCAAGCCCCGTCGGCGCCACTCGACCGGGTTGCTGCGGAGCTGCTCGAGCGTGCTCTGGTCAAGCATCGTGGCGTTCCTGTTCTGCGAAGAGTGCGGTCATGTCGATGGCCTGGGTGCGGACGTCCTCGAACGTGGATCCCTCGCGGATCACGCGGAGAGTCCGAGCACGGCGGCGGCGGACGCGAGGACGCTCACCGAGACGATGCCGGTGCTCACCGCGGCGATCTGCAGCGTGCGCTGTCGCTGGGCGTCCCGCAGTTCGCTGAAGCCGCCGCGGTGGCGGTTGCGTCGGCCGGACGCCGACGTCGCTTCGAATGCCTGCTTGGGTGCGCTGATCGGGTGGACCGGAGTTGCGGTCACGGCGGTCATGTCGTCCTCGTGTTCTCCTGAGCGGCCCGTTGCCGCTGGATGACACGACCGTACGAGCAGCGGGGTCGTCGGTGCGCGCCAGGACCGATGACTCGACGGATCGCGGATGTCGGGAGCGGCCCGGCGGTCGAAATCCGGACATCGTCCCGTCGCCAGGAGCATCCGGTCCACGCGACGACGATCGTCGGTAGCGCTTCTCGGACAGCGACACGGACGACGCGTGTCCGTTCGGTCACACTGCTCTCGGTGAACCGATGACAGACGAACGAGCTCGCGTGCAGGACGACGTCCGGTCCGCCGACGTCGACGAAGCACGCGATTTCCTGGTCGGGGCGTACGACGCCTCCGAGTGGCGCGCCGAGACGACCGCGCAGCCCTTCACCTTCCGGTACTCAGCTGTCGGCGACTCGACGATGACGTTGCGCGCGATCCGGTTCGACGGGCACCTCGACGGCGTCATGACGCCGTCGGACGACTTCGTCGTGCAGTGGATCACCAGGGGTACCGGCTTCATCGGCGAGGGTGACGACCGCCTCGTGAGCGCCGTGGGCCGGCCGCAGCTGTGGCCGCAGGACGGCGCCGCGTTCACGTACCAGGACTACGACCAGCGTCTCGTCCAGATCAACCGGGCATCGCTCGAGGAGGTCGCCGGCGAGCGCGGCGCGGCGTCGGGCGGCGTGCAGCTCGACCACACCGTGCAACCCGACGACCGGGCCGTGACGATGTGGCGGAACACCGTCAAGCTCATCTCGCACACGGTGCTCGACCGGCAGGTCTCACCGCTGCTGCAGGCCGAGATGGGTCGGCTGGGGGCGCTGGCGCTGCTCGAGCTGTACCCGGTCGTCTCGGCCACGCTGCCGGACGAACTGCTGCTCCCGCGCAACGCGCACATCCGCCGGGCCGTCGAGTACGTGCACGAGCACGCCCACCTGCCGATCACGAGCACCGACCTGGCCGAGGTGGCCTCCCTGAGCCTGCGTGCCCTGCAGCAGGCGTTCCAGCGGCAGCTCGGGGTGAGCCCGAACGGCTACCTGCGCGGGGTCCGTCTCGACCGGGTGCGCGACGAGCTCGTGCACGCCGACCCGGCGGGGACGAGCATCGCCGACGTCGCCCGGCAGTGGGGGTTCGCCCACGCTGGTCGGTTCTCGGCCGCCTACCTCGAGCGCCACGGCGAGTACCCCCGGGACACGATGCGGCGGGCGTGACACCCCGACGGCCATGATGGGTGCGTGCTCGACGACGACACCCACCGCCACCGACTGGACGCGGTCCTTCGTGCCGTCGGGAGCTCGGACGACCAGGCCGAACGGCTGCTGGGCGGATCCGTGAACCACACGTACCGGGTGCGGCGAGCGGTCGGTGCCGACGTCGTCGTGCGGTTCCCCGTCGACGCCCTGCGCTCGGACGAGTTCCCCGTCGAGGCGTGGGCCGCGCGAGCGGCTGCCGCAGCGGGCATCGAGGTCCCTCGGCCCCTCGACCACGGCATCCAGGACGGCGTCCCCTTCATCGTGTCCGAGTACGTCGAACCCGACCCGCGGCCGATCGATCACCCCTGGACGTGGCTCGGGTCATCCGCCCGCACCGTCGCCTCGATCGACCTGGGCGAGGCGCCGGCGTCGCTGTTCACCCGCTTCGGCACCGACCTGGCTCGGGCGTGGTCGGCGCACCTGGCCTACAACAGCGCAGCGCTCGTCGCGGACGATCCACTCCGCCGGGACGGCGCCTACAACTCGGCCGGCGCGCTCCGGAGGCACTTCGAGCGGCTGGCCGCGGAGCACTTCGCGTTCGGACTCGCACACGGTGACCTGGCACCGCGGAACCTGATCGCACGGGGACCGGGTCGTGCGCCCGTGCTCATCGACTGGGGCGCTGCCGAGACCGGTCCGTCACCGTGGACCGACGCTCGTCGGGTGTTCGAGTGGGCGTTCGTCGACGCGACGATCTCGCGGGCCGAGTACGACGAGTTCACCGCTGCCGCCGGGCTGGCCACTCCGGCTGACCACGCGATCCTGGCGTCGCTCACCGCGCTGCACCTCGTCGACGTGACCCGGTGGGCGCGGGAGCAGCGGCCGGACCTGTACGCCGAGTACGTCGACCGGTGCCGGGTCGGTCTCGAGCGCGTCGAGCATCTCGAGCGGATCGAGCGCGCTTCGGGGGAGTGAGCGGCGAGCGACCGCGGCGGCCCGGGTGGTCGTCGGTCACGCTACGCGGCCGTCGCCGTCACGCCCGTGCGCGCAGGAACGCCACCTGCCGTTCCCAGTGCCGGAAGCCGCCACCCTCGTGCCCGTTGTACGGGTAGACCTCGATCTGACGGTCGGCCAGCGCGTACGTGTCGTCCGCCCCGAGTGCGTTGAAGGCGGCGAAGGTCGTGCGCGGCGGCACGACGTCGTCCATCAGGGCCACGGAGAACAGCGCCGGGGCGGTGATGCCGGCGGCGTGGTTCACCCCGTCGAAGTACGCCGCGGTGTCCCACACCGTGTCGGCTGCGTCGCGGTGCACGGACAGGTAGGTCGCGAGCTCCAGGTACGGGCCCCCGACGGCGATGTCGGTGCCGCCCTCCCAGTCGCACAGGAACGCGACGTCGGGCAGCACCGCGGTGATCGGTCCGACGTGGGCCTCGACCAGGGCAGCTGCGGCGATGGCGATGCCCCCGCCCTGGCTGCCGCCGGTCAGGGCGATGCGTGACGGGTCGACACCGGGCAGCGTCCGCACGGCATCCACCAGGCGGACGGCGTCGGTGTACACCCGGCGGTAGTAGTGGTCCGCGGGGGAGCCGATGCCGCTCGTCATCCACCCGCTCGCGTGCGGTCCGGAGCCGTGCGGGTCGGGGGTGTCGCCGCCGGCCCACCCGCTGCCCTGGCCACGGGTGTCCATGACGACGTGCACGTACCCGGCGAGGGCCCAGTGCACGCGTTCGCCGGGGCGCCCGCGGCCACCGCCGTAGCCGAGGAACTCGACCACGACGGGCAGCGCCGTGTCACGACCGGCCAGCGGTCGCGAGACCCAGGCGCGCACCGGATCGCCGGCGAACCCCGGGAACGTCAGGTCCTCGACGACGAGTCCGGTCACCGGGGTGTCGGCCGGAGCGAGGACGGCAGCCGCCTCCGCTCCGGCCGCCCGGGCCGCGGTGATCGTGTCTGCCCAGAACGCGTCGAAGTCGGCCGGTCGCCGGACCTCGGATCGGTGTCGACGGAGTTCGTCGAGCGGGAGGTCGGTGCGTGCCATGGGTCTCCTCGGTCAGCGCGCCGCGGCGCGGTACTGCTCCAGCACCTCGGGGTGCGGGTCCGCCGGCACGGTCGTCGTCGCGATGTCCCACGACGGCAGCGCGCCGGTCAACGCCCAGGCTGCCTGACGCGCGGCCCCGGACGCCACGTACTCGCCGGGTTCCGGGATGAGCACGTCGCGCCCGAACACCTGCGCCGCGACGGTCCGGACGGCCTCGTTCCGCGCGGCCCCGCCGATGAGCAGCAGTCGCGACACGGTCACGCCGGTCCCCTCGACCGCGGCGAGCCCGTCGGCCAGGGCACAGAGCATGCCCTCCACCGCGGCGCGCGCGAGGTGCGGTCGGTCGGTCGTGCCCGGGGTCATCCCGAGCAGTGACGCGGTCGCGTCCGGCCGGTTGGGCGTGCGCTCGCCGACGAAGTACGGCACCAGCACGAGGCCGTCGGCCCCGGCCGGCGCCTGCAGCGCCAGCTCGCCGAGCGCGTCGTGGTCCACGCCGAGCAGGCCGCCGATCACCTCGAGCACGCGGGCTGCGTTGAGCGTCGTGACGATCGGGAGGCGCGACCCGGTCCCGTCGGCGAAGCCCGCCACGGTCCCGCTCGGGTCCAGGACCTCGGTCGCGGTGACGCCGAAGACGGTCCCGCTGGTCCCCAGGGACACCGCGATGTCCCCGGGAGCGAGTCCGAGTCCGAGCGCCGCACCGGCGTTGTCGCCGAGTCCGGCGGCCACGACCAGTCCGGACGGTGCGACCGAGCCGTTCGGCAGCGTGACGTCGACGTCGAGCGTCCCCATCGCCTCGTCGTGGGCGACCACGCGCGGCACGACGACCGTGTCCGCGGTCGGCTCGGAGCCGGCGACGCGCATCGGGCGACCGAGCGCGAGTTCGAACAGCTCCGGGTCGTACTCCCGGCGCACCGGGTCCCAGTAGGCCGTGCCGCTGGCGTCCGAGGCGTCGGTGGCGAGTGCGTCGAGGTCGGGGCCGAGCGGACTCTCGTCGGCCGGGCCGTACCCGCGCAGCCGCCACGACAACCAGTCGTGGGGGAGCGCGACGGCTGCGACGCGGCCGGCGTTGTCCGGCTCGGCGTCGCGGAGCCACCGCAGCTTGGTACCGGTGAACGATGCCACCGGGACCAGTCCCGTCCGGGCGACCCAGGATTCCCGTCCGATCTCCTCGACCATCTGCGCGGCTGCATCCGCACTGCTCACGTCGTTCCAGAGCAGGGCGTCGCGGACCACGTGACCGTCGGCGTCGAGCGCGACCATGCCGTGCTGCTGCCCGGCGATCGCGACGGCGCCGACGTCGGTGAGCCCGCCGGCTTCCGCGACCGCGGTGCCGAGGGCGTCCCACCAGTGGCGGGGATCGACGGACGTGCCGTCCGGGTGGGCGGCACGTCCCTCACGGACGACGGCACCCGTCGCCGCGTCGCGGATCGTGACCTTGCAGGACTGGGTCGACGAGTCGACGCCGGCGACGAGCTGTGTCATCCCCGCAGCCTGTCAGCGCGCGCCGAGCAGGTGCTCGATGGCGAGCTGCTGCAGTCGGACGAAGCCGAAGCCCTTGCCGCCGAAGTACGCGTCGGCGTCGAAGTCCTCGTAGGCCGAGCGGTCGGACAGGAAGGCGTCGTAGGACTCGCCGTCGTTCAGGGTCGGCGTGCTGAGCTCCCCGACCTTCGAGGCCTCGAGCGCGGCCTGCACCTCGGGGTCGGCGCGGAAGGCCTGCGCGCGCTCCTTGAGGAGCAGGTACATGCGCATGTTCGCGGCCGCCGAGTCCCAGACGCCCGTGATGTCCTCGGTGCGGCTCGGCTTGTAGTCGAAGTGGCGCGGGCCGTCGTAGGCCTGGCCGCCCTGCGGCGAACCGTGCTCGAGCAGGTCGACGAGCGAGAACGCGTTCTGCAGGTCGCCGTGGCCGAACACCAGGTCCTGGTCGTACTTGATGCCGCGCTGACCGTTGAGGTCGATGTGGAAGAGCTTGCCCTGGTAGAGCGCCTGGGCGATGCCGGCCGTGAAGTTCAGGCCCGCCATCTGCTCGTGGCCGACCTCGGGGTTGATGCCGAACAGCTCGGGGCGCTCGAGGGTCTCGGTGAAGGCGATCGCGTGGCCGAGGGTCGGCAGCAGGATGTCGCCGCGGGGCTCGTTCGGCTTCGGCTCGATGGCGAAGCGGATGCCGTAGCCCTTGTCGGTGACGTAGTCGGCGAGCAGGTTGACGGCCTCGCGGTAGCGCTCGAGCGCGGCCTGCACGTCCTTCGCGCTGTCGTACTCGGAGCCTTCGCGGCCGCCCCACATCACGAACGTCGACGCACCGAGCTCGGCGGCGAGGTCGATGTTGCGCAGGACCTTGCGGAGCGCGAAGCGGCGGACCTGCCGGTCGTTCGAGGTGAAGCCGCCGTCCTTGAACACGGGTGCGGAGAACAGGTTCGTCGTCACCATCGGCACGATGAGGCCGGTGGAGTCGAGCGCACCCTTGAGGCGGTCGATCTGCGTCTGCCGCTCGGCGTCGGTCGAGCCGAACGCGAACAGGTCGTCGTCGTGGAAGGTCAGGCCGTAGGCGCCGAGCTCGTCGAGCTTCTCGACCGCCTCGACCACGTCGAGGGCCGGACGGGTCGGCCCGCCGAAGGGGTCGGAGCCGTTGTAGCCGATGGTCCAGAGACCGAAGGAGAACTTGTCTGCACGGGTGGGCGTCGTTGCCATGGTGGTCACCGTTCGTCGTCGAAACAAAATGTTGCCGCGCCCAACATAAGCGGTAGTGTTGGCTGTGGCAAGGACGTGATCGCAAAGGAGCGAGCGGATGGCAAGTGTTTCGACGGCGCAGCAACGACTGCGGATCGCCATGGTGGGGCACGGCTTCATGGGAGCCGCACACTCACAGGCGTGGCGGACCGCCCCCAGGTTCTTCGACCTCGGGGTCGAGCCCGAGATGGCGGTGATCGTCGGGCGCGACCCGGAACGCACCGAGGCGGCTCGCGTGCAGTACGGCTGGCAGTCGGCATCCACCGACTGGCGCGCCGTCGTGGCCGACCCGGACATCGACGTCGTCGACATCGTGTCGCCCGGGTCGTCGCACGTCGAGATCGCGATCGCCGCGCTCGAGGCCGGCAAGCACGTCCTGTGCGAGAAGCCGCTCGCCAACACCGTCGAACAGGCCGAGGCGATGACCGCCGCTGCCGTAGCCGCCCGGGCGCACGGGGTCCGCGCCATGGTCGGGTTCAGCTACCGCCGGGTGCCGGCCATCGCCTTCGCCCGACAGCTCGTGCAGGACGGCCGGATCGGCACCGTGCGCCAGGTCCGCGCGCTCTACCTGCAGGACTGGCTCGCCGACGAGGACGGCCCGATGACCTGGCGCCTCGACAAGGAGCTCGCCGGTTCCGGTGCGCTCGGAGACATCGGCGCGCACGCGATCGACCTCGTCGAGCATGTCACCGGCGCCGAGCTCACCCGGGTGTCGGGTCTGCTCGAGACCTTCGTGACCGAGCGCCCCCTGCTCGCCGACGGCGTCGGACTCTCCGGCACGGCGTCGAGCGAGCGCGGGCAGGTCACCGTCGACGACGCCGCGTTCTTCACCGCCCGACTCGGCGGCGGTGCGGCCGACGGCGCGATCGGCACGTTCGAGGCCACGCGCTACGCCACCGGCCGGAAGAACGGCCTGACGCTCGAGATCAGCGGGTCCGAGGGTGCGATCCAGTTTGACCTCGAGTCCATGAACGAACTGCGGTTGTACGAGTCGTCGGCACCCGCGGGAGAGCAGGGCTTCCGCCGCATCCTGGTCACCGAACCCGAGCACCCCTACATGGCGGCGTGGTGGCCGACCGGACACCTCATCGGGTACGAGCACACCTTCAGCCACCAGGTGAAGGACTTCGTCGAGGCGATCGTGGCCGGCACCGACCCGTCGCCCTCGTTCGAGGACGGCCTGCACGTGCAGCGCGTGCTCGACGCCGTCGAACGCAGTGCCGCCGACGGCAGCAGCTGGACGGTGACCGCGTGACCGCCGCCGACGGCACACGCCAGGCGCTCGTCGTCCGCGGGGGCTGGGACGGTCACCAGCCCGTCGAGACCACCGACCTGTTCGTCCCGTTCCTGCGCGACAACGGGTTCGCGGTCCGGGTGTCGGACTCGACGGCCGTCTACGCCGACGCGTCCGTCATGGCCGAGGTCGACCTGATCGTGCAGGTCGTCACCATGTCGACCATCGCCGACGACGAGTTCGCCGGGCTGCAGCGCGCGGTGCTGAACGGCGCCGGACTGGCCGGCTGGCACGGCGGGATCGCGGACGCGTTCCGGAACACCGCCGACTACCTGCACATGGTCGGCGGCCAGTTCGCCCACCACGCCGGCAAGCACCCCGACGAGCGCGTCGGGGAGCAGTCCGACAACTACATCCCGTACACGGTGCACCTCACCGACCTCGGACGATCGCACCCGATCACGCAGGGCATCGAGGACTTCGACCTCGTCACCGAGCAGTACTGGGTGCTGTCCGACGAGTACAACGACGTCCTCGCGACCACCACGCAGGAAGCGCGCGACTTCGACGCCTGGAACCGTCCGGTCACCGCCCCGGCGATCTGGACACGGCAGTGGGGCGAGGGTCGCGTGTTCGTCTCCGCACCCGGGCACCGCCTCGAGGTCGTCGAGTCGCAGCCACTCCGCACCATCATCGAGAGGGGCCTCCTGTGGGCAGCACGGTGAACGAACCCGTCCTCCGCGTCGGGGTGGTGGGCGTCGGCGTGATCAGCCAGCAGTACTTCGAACACTTCCCGTCCCTGCCCGGACTGTCGCTCGTCGCGGTCGCCGACCTCGACGTCGACCGGGCGCAGGCGGTCGGTGCCGCGCAGGGCGTGCGCGGCACGAGCGTCGACGAGCTGCTCGCGGCCGACGACGTCGACGTGGTGCTCAACCTGACGATCCCCGCCGCCCACGCCGACGTCGCGACCCGGGCGCTCGCCGCGGGCAAGCACGTCTACGGCGAGAAGCCCCTGGCGATGTCCACGGCCGAGGCCGAACCGGTGCTCGCGGCCGCCCGAGCCGCGGGCCTGCGGGTCGGCAGCGCCCCGGACACCGTGCTCGGCACCGGCATCCAGACCGCGCGGGCCGCCCTCGACGACGGCCTGATCGGCACCCCGGTCGGCGCGGCCGTCGCCTGGAGCGCCCCCGGCCACGAGCTCTGGCACCCGGCACCCGCGTTCTACTACCAGCCCGGTGGTGGCCCGCTGCTCGACATGGGCCCCTACTACCTGACCAGCCTCGTCACGTTCTTCGGATCGGTCGTCCGGGTGAGCGGCAGTGCCACCCGCTCCACCCGCGAGCGGACCGTCGCGACCGGACCGAACGCCGGCACGTCGATCCCGGTCGACATCGACACCCACGTGGTCGCGATCCTCGAACACGAGAACGGTGTCGTCTCGACCGTCACCGTCTCGTTCGAGGTCTGGGCCACCCGAGCACCGCTCTTCGAGGTGTACGGCACGGCCGGCACCCTCGGTGTGCCGGACCCGAACCGGTTCTCGGACCCGGTGTCGATCGCGACGGCGGACGACCGCGAGTGGCGCGAGCTGCCGGTCTCCGCCGGGTACGCCGACGCCGGTCGCGGCTACGGGCTCGCCGACCTGGCGCACGCGATCACCACGGACCGTCCGCACCGGGCCTCCGGCGACCTCGCGTTCCACGTGCTCGAGGTCATGGAGGCCGTCTCGGCCGCGGCCCGTGACCACACGGTCGTCGACGTGCGCTCGCGCGTCGACCGCCCCGCCACCGTCCCCGCCGGGTCCGCACCCGGGTCATGGTGACGGACCTCGACCACAGCACGCAGCTCGAACACAGCACGGACCCCGACCACCGCACGGAAGGACGATGACGATGACGACGACGGACGCGAGCGACCAGGCGGAGCCGACCCGGGCCTCCCGGCCGATCACGCTGTTCACCGGACAGTGGGCCGACCTGCCCTTCGAGGAGGTCGCCCGGCTCGCCGGCGACTGGGGGTACGACGGACTCGAGATCGCCTGCTGGGGCGACCACCTGGACGTCCGGCGCGCCGCGACGGACCCCTCGTACGTCGCCGAGCGGAAGGCGGTCCTGGAACGCAACGGGCTGCGGGTCTGGACCATCGCGAACCACCTGGTCGGCCAGGCCGTGTGCGACGACCCCATCGACCAGCGGCACGAGGACATCCTGCCGCCGCACGTCTGGGGCGACGGCGAGGCCGAAGGTGTCCGACAGCGTGCCGCCGAGGAACTGCAGTGGACCGCACGCGCCGCAGCGGCACTCGGGGTCGACACCGTCACCGGGTTCTCCGGGTCGTCGATCTGGAAGACCGTCGCGGGCTTCCCGCCGGTCCCGCCGAGCATGATCGACGCCGGGTACCAGGACTTCCACGACCGGTGGTCGCCGATCATCGACGTGTTCGAGGAGGTCGGGGTCCGCTTCGCGCTCGAGGTGCACCCGTCCGAGATCGCCTACGACTACTGGACCGCCAAGCGCACGCTCGAGCTCTTCGCGGACCGGCCGGCGTTCGGGTTCAACTTCGACCCCTCCCACTTCGTCTGGCAGGACCTCGACCCCGCCGCGTTCCTGCTCGACTTCGCCGACCGGGTGTACCACGTGCACTGCAAGGAGGCGGTGAAGCAGCTCGACGGGCGCAACGGCCGGCTCGGCTCGCACCTGCCGTGGGGTGACCCGCGCCGCGGCTGGGACTTCGTGACCGCCGGACACGGTGACGTGCCGTGGGAGCGCGTGTTCCGCGTGCTGAACCACATCGGGTACACCGGCCCGACCAGCGTCGAGTGGGAGGACGCCGGCATGGACCGACTCGTCGGAGGACCCGAGGCGCTGGCGTTCGTGCGGCAGCTCGGCACGATCGCGCCGCCGGAGGCCTCGTTCGACGCCGCGTTCTCGCAGTCGCGGTGACCGGCGGTTCCGGGCGTACCTGCCGGATCCGGGTGTACCTGGTCGTTCGTTTCGACAAGGTGTGCCCGATCCCGCTTCCCATCGCGGGCGTTTTGGGAAGGACCGAACACGCGAGGATGGGCCAGCACACACGGAGCACGACCGAGAGGACCCGATGGCTCGCCTGACAGCGGCACCCGTCGTCGCGCAGACCCCGACACGCGGCAACGCTGCGCGCGTCCTCCGCCTGGTGCACGAGGACGGTCCCATCACCCGCGCCGAGATCACCCGACGCACCGGACTCAACCGGTCGACCACGCTCACGCTCGTCGGTGAACTGGTGGAGCGCGGACTCGTGCACGAGGACGTCCCTGCAACGGGAGGCGCGACCGGCGGCACGGGAGGCACGACGAGCGGCGCGACCGCAGGCGTCGGCCGTCCGAGTCCCGTCGTCCGTGCCGTGGCTGAGGTGGTCGCCGTCGCCGTCACGGTCGAGGTGGACGCCGTCACCGTCGCGTTGGTCGGGCTCGACGGCAGCGTGCGCGACCGTGCGGTGGCGTCGAGTCGCTCGGCCCCGACCGCTGCCCAGGCAGTCGAGACCATCGCCGGACTCCTGGACGAGCTGGTCGCCAGGGACGCCGCACCCGCCCGGATCGCCGGCATCGGCGTCGCCGTGCCCGGGACCGTACGGGTCGAGGACGGCGTGGTCCGCTCCGCGCCCCACCTGGGCTGGCACGACGAACCGATCGCGCGTCCCCTCGCCGAGCGCACCGGCCTGCCGGTCCGTGCGACGAACGACGCGAACTCCGGTGCCTGGGCGGAGCGCCTGTACGGCAGCGGCCGCGGAGTCGACGACCTGATCTACCTCAACGGCGGCGCGAGCGGTATCGGCGGCGGTGTCATCAGCGCCGCCCGGCCCCTCAGCGGCGCGGACGGCTACGCCGGCGAGCTCGGCCACACGTTCGTCGCGGCGAACGGTGTCCGCTGCCACTGCGGGGCCGTCGGGTGCCTCGAGACCGAGGCCTCGCGCGACGCCCTCGTCGCGGCGGCCGGTGTCGCCCCGGACGACCCGTCCGCGCTCGCCGCGGTGCTCGCGCAACGCCGACCCGAGGTCGAGCGGGTGGTCGACCGCCAGGTGACGGCGCTCGCCACCGCGCTCCGCAACGCGATCCACACCGTCAACCCCGAGGTGGTCGTCCTCGGCGGGTTCCTCGGGGTGCTGCTCGAGCACGTCGGCGACCGCATCGAGGTCGAGGTCCGCGCCCAGTCGATGGCCGCCGTGACCGAACGGCTGCGGATCGCTCCGGCGGCGCTCGGTGCCGACGTGCTGCTCCGCGGTGCCGCCGAACTCGGGTTCCGTGACCTGCTGCGCGACCCGACGGCAGCCCGGCTCGTCCCGAGGCCAGCTCCAGCCGACTCCACGACCACCCACACGCCCGACCGCTCCACCACCCACACGCCCGACCGCTCCACCACCCCCACGTCCGACCGCGACGCCGCGGCCGAGGAAGCGAGAACCCCATGACCTCCATCCAGCGCCAGCGCACCAGCGTGCTGCTCGGGACCCAGGACCTGACCGTCGAGGACCGCCCCGTGCCCGAGGTCGAACCGGGCGACGTGCTCGTCCGGGTCGCCGCCGTCGGGGTGTGCGGCTCCGACGTGCACTACTACCGCCACGGCCGCATCGGGGACTTCGTCGTCGAGGAGCCCCTCGTCCTCGGTCACGAGCTGTCCGGCACGATCACCGCTGTCGGCGCTGGCGTCGCCCCCGCCCGCGTCGGGGAGCGCGTCGCCGTCGAACCGCAGCGCCCGTGCCACCGCTGTGCGCAGTGCCTGGCCGGCCGCTACAACCTCTGCCCGCACATGCGCTTCTACGCGACCCCGCCGGTCGACGGCGCCTTCGCCGAGTTCGTCACGATCGAGGCCGAGTTCGCCCACGTCCTGCCCGACTCCGTCTCGTTCGAGGCCGGTGCCCTGCTCGAACCGCTGTCCGTCGGGATCGCCGCGGTCCGCAAGGCCGGCATCGTCCCCGGCTCCTCGGTGCTCATCGCCGGTGCCGGTCCGATCGGGATCATCTGCGCCCAGGCCGCGCGGGCCTTCGGCGCCACCCGGATCGTCATCAGCGACCTGGTGCCCGAGCGCCGGGAGCGTGCGTTGCAGTACGGCGCCACCGAGGTCGTCGACCCGACCGTGGTGTCCGTCGCCTCGGACATCGCACCGGTCGACGCGTTCATCGACGCCAGTGGTGCTCCCCGAGCCGTCTCCGACGGCATCAAGGCCGTCGGACCGGCCGGCGCCGCAGTGCTCGTCGGGCTCGGCAACTCCGAGATGACCCTGCCCGTCGAGCACATCCAGAACCTCGAGGTCACGGTCACCGGGATCTTCCGCTACACCGGCACGTGGCCCGTCGCGATCGGCCTGGTCGCCTCTGGACAGATCGACCTCGACTCGCTCGTGACGGGTCGGTTCGGCCTCGACGAGGTCCGCGAGGCACTCGAGAGCGACACCGACCCGGAGTCCCTCAAGTCGGTCGTCTACCCCGGCGGCGTGCCCGCCTGAGCGCGCACGGTGCGCGGTTCGCCGCCCCGTGCCGCGTTGCGTGCCACGTGCGGGGTTGCGACCGGACACGATGCGCGGAAGCTCGCACCGGGTGACGACGCGCGCACGGTGCGGACGGGAGGCCCGTGGCCAGGCCGCCACGCGCCTCCCGTCCGGCTGGCGGCTGACGGCTGGCGCACGGTGCGAGGTTCGTCGTTGTGTCCACGGTCGTCGGCATGGTGTCGCCCTGTGGGCGGCGGGCACGGTGCGCGGAAGCTCGCACGGGGTGACGGCGCGCGCACGGTGCGGACGGGAGGCCCGTGGTCAGGCCGCCACGCGCCTCCCGACCGGCACGTGACCCGGAACGGGGCCACCGGTGCGTCACCGGGACGCGCTACGGTTCGCGCATGACCGCTTCACCGGCCGCCGTCGTGCCGCAGCGCACCGACCGGCGCGCGCTCGTGTCCTGGGCGCTCTGGGACTGGGGGTCCGCGGCGTTCAACGCCGTCGTCACCACGTTCGTGTTCAGCACCTACCTGGCCAGCCGGGCGTTCGTCGACCCGGCGAAGGTCGCCGACACCTCCGCCGCGGGCACGGCGTTGGTGGAGCGCGAACTCGCGCACAACGCAGCGGTGGTCTCCACGGCCCTCACGATCGCCGGCATCGTCGTCGCGCTCGTGGCCCCGGCGATCGGACGCCTGGCGGACTCGTCCGGGCACCGCCGCCGGTCCGTGCTCATCGCCACGATCGGCATCGTGCTGTCCATCGGCGGCATGGTCTTCGTCGCACCGAGCCAGCCGTACCTCGTGCTCGGGGCGGCGCTGCTCGGCATCGGCACGGTCGCGTACGAGATCGCGAGCGTGGGCTACAACGCCATGATCGGGCAGGTCGCGTCGGGGGAGCGCACCGGACGGGTGTCCGCGATCGGGTGGGCCGCCGGGTACTTCGGCGGCATCGTGCTGCTCGTGCTGCTGCTCGTGCTCTGCATCCAGGACTTCCGCGGTGACGGCGTCGTCGGCGGGCTGCTGCAGCTGCCGGCCACCGTCGCGACCGGGCAGTGGGACGTCCGCGTCGCCATCGGCATCGCCGCCGTGTGGCTCGCGGTCAGCTCGATCCCGCTCTTCGTCGTCGTGCCCGAGGCCGCGCCCGACCACCGGCACACCGGCGGTGTGCTCGGTGCCTACCGCGACCTGGGTCGGGACATCGCCCGCCTCTGGCGCGAACGGCGGAACGTGCTCGCGTTCCTGGTCGCCAGCGCGGTGTTCCGCGACGGCGTCGGCGCGGTGTTCACCTTCGGCGGCATCATCGCGGCGCAGGTGTTCGGGTTCAGCGCCTCGCAGGTCATCCTGTTCGCCATCGCCGCGAACGTCGTCGCCGGCATCGCCACCTTCGTGTCCGGACGGCTCGACGACCGCTTCGGCTCGCGCGCGCTCATCATGGTGTCGCTGATCGGCCTCGCTGCCTGCGGGCTCGGCGTCCTGGCGGTCGGCAGTCGGACGGAGTGGTTCTGGGTGCTGGGGCTGACCCTGGCGTTGTTCGTCGGACCGGTGCAGTCGTCGTCGCGGGCGTACCTGGCGCGGCTGGCGACCCCCGGCCGCGAGGGCGAGCTCTTCGGCCTCTACGCCACCACCGGCCGGGCGGCGTCGTTCCTGGCGCCGGCACTGTTCGGTGTCGCGGTGACGGTCGGCGGCTCGACGCGTTTCGGGATCCTCGGGATCGTGGTGGTGCTCGTCGTGGGGCTGGTGCTCATGGCGTTCGTGAAGGCCGAGCCGCGGGTGCTGCGCGCGTAGGTGTTCGGGTGTAGCTGGTCGTTTCGGGCGTAGCTGGTCGTTTGTTCCGGCCAGGTACGCCCGATCCCGCTTTCCATCCCGAGGTCGATGGGAAGGAACGTCACCGGTGCGGTTGTGCGCACGGTTCTGCCCAGGGCCGCGGTTCCACCGGACTCCGCAGCGCGGGTGCGCCAGGATGGACCCATGACCGACCAGCGCATCGCCGTCGTCGTCCTCGCCGCCGGGCAGGGCACGCGCATGAAGTCGTCCACCCCCAAGGTGCTGCACCGGCTCGCCGGGCTGCCGCTCATCGCGCACGTGCTGCGGACGGCGTCGTCCCTCGGGCCGGAGCACGTGGCCGTGGTCGTGCGGCACGAGCGTGACCTGGTCGCAGCGGAGATCACCGAGCGTGCGCCCGACGCCATCGTCGTCGACCAGGACGACGTCCCCGGCACCGGCCGCGCGGTCGAGGTCGCGGTCCAGGCACTCCCCGCCGACTTCGACGGAGCCGTCGTGGTGCTCTCCGGCGACGTCCCGTTGCTCGACGCGGCGTCGCTCCGCCTGCTCGTCGACGCCCACGCCGGCGGGGGAAACGGTGCGACCTTCGTCAGTGCGATCGCCCCGGACCCGACCGGCCTCGGACGGATCGTGCGGGATGCTGACGGCGCGTTCGTCGGGGTCGTCGAGCACAAGGACGCGACAGCCGAACAGCTGGCCATCGTCGAGGCGAACGCGGGCATCTACGCGTTCGACGTGACGCGCCTCCGGGCGGTCCTGCCGTCGCTCACCACGGCGAACGCGCAGGGCGAGAAGTACATCACCGACGCCCCCGCGCTGATCAGTGCGCGAGGCGGGCGCATCGACGTCGTCACGCTCACCGACCCGTGGCTCGTCGCCGGCATCAACGACCGCGCGCAGCTGTCCGACGCCGCCCGCGAGCTCAACGCCCGCATCGTCCGCCGACACCAGCTCGCCGGCGTCACCGTGCAGGACCCGGCCACCACCTGGATCGACCTCGACGTCTCGATCGAAGCGGATGCCGAGGTCCTGCCCGGCACCCAGCTCCTCGGCGCGACCGCCATCGCCGCCGGTGCCGTCGTCGGGCCGGACACCACGCTGCGCGACACCGAGGTGGGCGCCGGCGCGACGGTGAACCGGGTCGACGCCACCCTCGCGGTCATCGGTGACGGTGCCTCGGTAGGGCCGTTCGCGTACCTGCGTCCGGGCACGATCCTGGGCGACCAGGGCAAGATCGGAACCTTCGTCGAGACGAAGAACGCGAAGATCGGGCGCGGCAGCAAGGTCCCGCACCTGTCGTACATCGGCGACGCCGAGGTGGGCGAGGACTCGAACATCGGTGCGAACACGATCACCGCGAACTACGACGGCGTGCACAAGCACCGCACCGAGGTCGGCTCGCACGTTCGTGCAGGCTCGCACAACGTGTTCGTCGCCCCGGTTAGGATTGGTGACGGTGCGTACACGGGTGCCGGAACGACGGTCCGCAAGGACGTCCCGGCCGGATCGCTCGCGATCAGCTACGCCCCACAGCGCAACACCGACGGATGGGTCGAGGAACACCGACCCGGCACACCGGCGGCCGAGGCTGCTCGGCACGCGAACGGCGAATAGATCCTGGCGACCACCGGTCGTCGACATCGACCCCACACGGGTCAGGGAGTGAGCACCGCACTTGTCCGGAATCAAGACAACCGGCCAGAAACGACTCGTCCTCGTCTCGGGGCGAGCACACCCGGCGCTCTCCGCCGAGATCGCAGAGGAACTCGGTGTCGACCTGGTCCCCACCGATGCCCGGACCTTCGCGAACGGTGAGCTGTACGTCCGGTTCGACGAGTCGGTCCGCGGGTGCGACGCGTTCGTCATCCAGTCGCACACGGCGCCGATCAACGAGTGGCTCATGGAGCAGCTCATCATCGTCGACGCGCTGAAGCGGGCCTCGGCCAAGCGCATCACCGTCGTCGCGCCGTTCTACCCGTACGCCCGTCAGGACAAGAAGGGCCGCGGCCGCGAGCCGATCTCGGCCCGCCTGGTCGCCGACCTGTTCAAGGCCGCGGGCGCGCACCGCATCATGAGCGTCGACCTGCACGCCGCCCAGATCCAGGGCTTCTTCGACGGCCCGGTCGACCACCTCTTCGCCATGCCGGTGCTGCTCGAGCACTTCCGCGAGATCCTCGACCCGTCGATGCTGACGGTCGTGTCGCCCGACATGGGGCGCGTCCGCGTCGCCGACATCTGGTCCGAGAAGCTCGGCGCACCCCTCGCCATCATCCACAAGCGTCGCGACCCGCTGGTCCCGAACCAGGTCACGGTCCACGAGATCGTCGGCGATGTCTCCGGCCGCTGGTGCCTGCTCGTCGACGACCTGATCGACACCGGGCGCACGATCGCCAAGGCAGCCGAGGCGTTGAAGGCTGCCGGCGCGATCGGCGTCGTCGTCGCCGCGACCCACGCCGTGTTCTCCGACCCGGCCACCGAGCTGCTGCAGAGCGAGTTCATCGACCGCGTCGTCGTCACCGACACCCTGCCGGTGCCCGTCGAGAAGCGCTGGGACCGTCTCGAGATCCTGCCGATCGCCCCGCTCCTGGCCCGCGCCATCCACGAGGTCTTCGACGACGGGTCCGTCACGTCGATGTTCGACGGCGCAGCGTAGCGGAGCCGTCGAACATGGGCACAGCCGACGGCGCCTCACCGTCTCGTCGACGTGACGTGTCTGCGGAACGTTCGTGACCCATCCCGCGCGTGACGCCCTCGCGGCCCGGCTCCGGGCCGCGGGGAGCGTCTTCGCCGAGGACGAAGCCGACCTGCTCCTCGAAGCAGGCGACGGTGAACCCGTACGGCTGCGTTCCCTGGTCCAGCGTCGCCTCGCCGGTGAGCCGCTCGAGTACGTCCTCGGCTGGGCCGCCTTCGACGGACACCGCATCCGGGTGACCACTGGGGTGTTCGTCCCCCGTGCCCGGACGACCGTCGTCGTCGAGCAGGCTGCCCGTCGGTTGCAGCGCTACGACCGCGTGGTCGACCTGTGCTGCGGCGCCGGTGCGATCTCGGTGGCGTTGTTCGGCCGGGTCGGCGCGCTCGACCTCGTGGCCACGGACATCGACCCGGATGCCGTCGACGTCGCGGCCGAGAACATCGGCGACCGCGGGATCGTCGTCGCCGGCGACCTGTTCGCGCCGCTGCCGGACCGGTTCCGCGGTGCCGTCGACGTCATCGCGGTGAACGCCCCCTACGTCCCGACGGCGTCGATCGCGATGATGCCGGTCGAAGCGCGTGAGCACGAGCACCGTGTGGCCCTCAACGGTGGCGCGGACGGCCTCGACCTGCACCGGCGGATCGCCGCGGGAGCGGGGGAGTGGCTGTGCCCCGGTGGTTCGGTCGTGATCGAGGTGTCGGTGGCGCAGGCAGATGCGTCGGTCGCGGCGTTCGTGTCCGCCGGGTTCACGGCCGTGGTCGAGCAGGACGACGAGGTCGACGGCACCTGCGTCGTCGCGACGCTCCCCGTCTGACCCGACGAGTCTGACCCGACGACCCGACCCGCGCGAGTCCGGCCGGCACGGGCTCGACCCGCGCGAGTTCGGCCGGCGCCTGGTTCGCCGACTGGTCGCGACACGCCGCTCAGTTCCGCCGAGGTCGCACAGACGGCCGTTCGGACGCTCGACATGCCGAGATCTCGGAACCTCGACGACCAGCGGACGGCGCGCCGCACGGCCCCACCCGACGCCCCCGACCCGCGCCGGTCCGCGCTACTTCGCGTCGACCGTCACCGACGCCCAGCCTGAAGCCCCGTTCGGCGCGGGCGGCCGCTCGACGCTCGTCTGCACCTCGCCGTCGGCGCTCACGGCACGGACCTCGATCCGGTGCGAGCCCGCGGTCGGCGTCCACCGCAGCACCCACTGGCGCCAGGTGTCCGCCGACACCGATTCGGCGAGTTCCGCCTGCTGCCACGCACCCGAGCCGACCCGGACCTGCACGGCCTTCACCCCGGTGTGCGGCTGCCAGGCGACCCCGGCGATGGCGACCTGCTCGCCGACGGTCACGGTCGTCCCGTTCCGCGGGGTGTCGATGCGCGACTCGAGCTTCACGGGCCCGCGTTCCGACCATCCGCGCGGCGTCCAGTACCCCTGTGCATCGGCGAAGCGCGTGACCTCCATCTCGGTCACCCACTTCGTCGCCGACACGTACCCGAACAGCCCGGGCACGACCATCCGCGCCGGGAATCCGTGCTCGGTCGGCAGCGGTTCGCCGTTCATGCCGATGGCGAGGAGCGCGTCGGTGCCCTCGTCCTGCAGGACGTCCAACGGCGTCCCGGCGGTGAACCCGTCGATGCTGCGGGACAGCACCATGTCGGCGTCCCCGGTCGGCTTCGCGCGGGCCAGCAGCTCCCGGATCGGGTACCCGAGCCAGAGCGCGTTGCCGATCAGGTCGCCGCCGACCTCGTTGGACACGCAGCTCAGGGTGGCCATGTGCTCTTCCAGCGGCAGGGCCAGCAGCTCGTCCCACGTCAGCGTGATCTCGTTCTCGACGGCGCCGTGGATGCGCAGGCTCCAGTCACCCGGATCGATGGAGGGGACGCGCAGCGCGGTGTCGATCCGGTAGAAGTCGGCGTTCGGTGTGACGTACGGCGTGATCCCGTCGACGTCGAGCGAGGCGCCGCCCGGCACGGCCGGTGCGGGCGTCGCCGCCGCGGGCAGGCGCACGGCTCGTCGGGCAGCGGCGACCGCCTGCATCGCGGACGACCCCACCCGGGAGGCCGTGCCCACCACGACCGCGACCGCTGCGGTCGTGACACCCCAGACCAGGAACGCGCGGCGCTCGGTCGAGGCAGGTCGCGGTGACGCCGACGGGACGGCCGCTGCGGCCTCCCAGAGCCGGAGCCGGCGGAGCAGCAGCCGCAGGGTGATCACGGCGGCCGCCACGCCGAACACGGTGGGAGCGCCGTCGAACGTACCGCTGCCGGAACGGGTGCTCACCGCGATGAGCGCGAGCACGCCGCCGACGGCGAAGACGAGTGCCCCGAAGGGCGGCCGAGCGCGCTCGAGGACCCCGGCCCCGGCGCTGATCGCGGCGACGATGACGGTCATGAGCGCGAACAGTGCGACCTTGTCGCCGGTGCCGAACAGGGCGACCATCAGGTTCTTGGCCCCGGCCGGTGCGAGGTCGATCACGGCGGACCCGACGGCCACCAACGGGCTGCCGGCACCACCGAGGAGCAGCGCGCCGAACTCAGCGATCCCGAGGAAGGCGGCGGCGGCCACGAGACCGACGGCCGCAGCGAGGACCGCGGGCCGGCGGAGCGGGGCTCCGGCGGGGCTTTCGTCCGTCGATGGGTCGTCCGGCGTCGGGACGTCCGTGGTGCGTTCGGTGGTCACCGCCCGAGCGTAGGTCGCCCGGCCGCTCGTCCGCTGTGCGTGCGGTTCCCCGGGCGTTCACCGACCCCGGCCAGCACCTGCCGATCGGGCCGTGCGAGGATCGGGGTGTGCCGAGGCGTCCAGATCCAGTTCCGCGCCCCGGCCGCGCCCGCCGCTCCGACCGCACGCCGATGTCGGCGGCGCAGCGCCTGTCCACGTTGCGGTGGGTGATCGTGGGCATCTGGGCAGCGCTCCTCACCGCGCGGATCATCGTCGTCGCGACGGCGCCCGACGTGGACCTGTCCTGGTTCGGGATCGTCGAGTTCGGTGCGATCGCGCTGGGCGTCACGGTCATCGTGGTCGCGGTCTTCCGTGCCGCTGCGGTACGTCGCCGGCACGCTGACGAGGCCCTCGCGCTCGCCATCCGCCGCATCGACCCCACGGTCTGGCTCGTGCCGGCGGCTCCGACGACCGAACTGCGCGACGCGATCGCCGAGGTCCGGCCGGAGGTGAGCCTCGGTGCCCGTGTGACGTGGGCGTTCGGGGCGACCGAGGCCTCCCTGTGGGAACTCGACGACCGCAAGGCCACACGGTTGCTCGTGGTCCGGTGGAGCCGGGTGGTGCACGTCGGGATCGAGGACGTCCACGGCGACGGTGACCGCGCCGATGCCCGTCGGGCGTGCGCGGTCGCGATCCACTACGTCCGGCCGGACGACACCCCGGCGGTCGCGACCTTCTTCGTGCGGACGGCTCCCGGCTCTCGTCGGCTGCTCGGCCGCGGACAGCGGCTGGACCGGCTCGTCGCCGACCTCGCGCGCGAGCGCATCGTCGCCTGAACCGAGCACATCGTCGTGACCGAGCGCACTGCTGTCGGACGTGGGAAGGGCCCCGCCGATCGGCAGGGCCCTTCGAGGGTGCGGTCGTGCCGCGGTCTAGTGGGTGGACGGTTCCTGGTCGACCTCGCGGCGGTCGTCGTCGGACCACAGCGTGTGGAAGGTGCCGTCCTTGTCGATGCGCTGGTAGGTGTGCGCGCCGAAGAAGTCGCGCTGCCCCTGGATGAGCGAGGCGGGCAGCCGCTCGGAGGCGAGCGAGTCGAAGTAGGACAGCGCCGACGAGAAGCCCGGCGCGGGGATCCCCGACGCGGCGGCGATCCCGACGATGCGGCGCCAGGCGGCTTCGCCCTCCTGCACGGCGTTCGCGAAGTACGGGTCGACGAGCAGTGACTCGAGCTCCGGGTTCTTGTCGTACGCCTCGACGATGCGGTTGAGGAACTGGGCACGGATGATGCAGCCACCCCGCCAGATCTTCGCCACGTTGCCGAGGTTGATGTCCCAGCCGTACTCCTTGGCCCCGGCGATGATCAGGTCGAAGCCCTGCGCGTAGGCGACGACCTTCGAGGCGTAGAGCGCCGCGCGGACGTCGTCCTCGAAGCCGTCGGGGACCTCGGCGATGTCGGGCCGGTCCGGGAACGCCTGCTGCACCGAAGCCCGCTGCGACGGCTTCGACGACACCGCGCGGGCGAACACCGCTTCGCCGATGCCGGAGACCGGGATGCCGAGTCCGACTGCGTTCTGCACGGTCCACACGCCGGTGCCCTTGGAACCCGCTTCGTCGCGGATGACGTCGACGAGGGGCTTGCCGGAGTCGGCGTCGCGCTGCTTCAGGACCTCGACCGTGATCTCGATCAGGTAGGACTCGAGGTCGCCGCCGTTCCACTCCTGGAACACCTTGACCAGGTCCTCGACGGAGAGCCCGCCGACGCGGCGGAGCAGGTCGTAGGACTCGGCGATGAGCTGCATGTCGGCGTACTCGATGCCGTTGTGCACCATCTTGACGAAGTGGCCGGCGCCGTCGGTACCGATGTGGGTCACGCAGGGCTCGCCCTCGGCGACCGCCGCGATCGACTTGAGGATGGGGCCCAGGGTCTCCCAGGCTTCCTTCGAGCCGCCGGGCATGATCGACGGCCCCTTGAGCGCGCCCTCTTCACCACCGGAGATGCCCGTGCCGACGAAGTTGAGGCCCTTCTCGCGCAGGTCGTGCTCACGCCGGATCGTGTCGTGGAAGTTGGCGTTGCCGCCGTCGACGATGATGTCGCCTTCCTCGAACTTCTCGGCGAGCTGCGAGATCACGGCGTCGGTGCCCTTGCCGGCCTGCACCATGATGATCGCCGTGCGCGGCTTCGAGAGCGAGGCGACGAAGCCGTCGATGTCCTCGGACGCGATGAAGCCGGCGTCGCCGTGCTCCTTGATGAGTTCTTCGGTGCGGGCGTAGGTGCGGTTGTACACCGCGACCGTGTTGCCTTCACGCGACGCGAGGTTGCGTGCGAGGTTCGACCCCATGACGGCGAGGCCGATGACCCCGATGTTCGCCTGACCAGTGCTGTCTGCCACGTCGTCTCCTTTGTCCGGACGTGAGACCAACCTACGGTCGGCGCCCTGGGACCGCACGGGTGTTACGGCAACTGGGGACCACTGTTCACCCCGTCAATACTGTGGAGGGATGACCGACACCGCTGTCCTCCCACCCGTCCTCGTCATGGGCGTCTCCGGTTCCGGCAAGTCCACCATCGGGCAGGCGCTCGCCGACGCGCTCGCCGAGCAGGGCCAACCGACCGTGTTCGTCGACGCCGACGACCTGCACCCGGCCGCGAACAAGGAGAAGATGCGGCAGGGCATCCCCCTCACCGACGACGACCGCTGGCCGTGGCTCGACGCCTGCGCCGCGCGGATCGCCGCCGTCGAGGCGTCCGGGAGCCGCTGCGTGATGGCCAACTCGGCCCTCAAGCGCGTCTACCGCGATCGGCTCCGGCAGTCGGCGCCGGGCCTCGTCATCGCGTTCCTGGACGGCTCGCACGACCTCATCGCCGAGCGGCAGGCGCACCGGCACCACGAGTACATGCCGTCGTCGCTGCTCGACTCCCAGTTCGCGACGCTCGAACGGCCGCAGGCCGACGAGGCCGCCGTCGACGTCTCCATCGACGGGCCGGTCGACGACACGGTGACGACGATCCTCGCGGCGCTGTCGGTCACTTCCGGCTGAGCCTCACTTCTCCACAGTGAAGTCCTCGCAAGGGATCGTCCACAACCTCTCCCAGACCTTCCCCCGGCGGAGAAGCGACCGCGCAACACTCGGATCATGACAGTGAACAATCCAGTGACAGGTCGCATCAAGCCGCCACGCGTCGACCCCACCATCGAGATCGACGTCGACGCCTCGAGCGAAGGGACGCCGGTCGGTGCTGCTGATCGATGACCGTGGTATCAACTGTGATACCGTCCTGCGCATGGCCATGACCCTTCGACTGGACGATGCCGAGGCGGCTGCGCTCCGAACCCGGGCCGACCTCGAAGCCCGATCGATGCAGGACATCGCGCGGGAAGCGATCCGCGAGTACATCGAGCACCACAGCCGACGTGACCTCATCGACGGGGTCCTCGACCGCGAGTTGCCGAACTTTGCCGAGGCGCTCGAGCGACTCGGACGATGATCCACCTGACGATCGACGAAGCGCTGCACATCGCTCGGCGGACGTTGGGGCCGGACTTCGTCATCCGAGATGCTGGACTCCTCGAGGCCGCGGTGGCCCGACCAGCGACCTCGGTCGGTGGACGCGACGCCTATCCGTCGTTGCTCGAGAAGGCGGCAGCGCTCGTGCACTCCGCGGTTCGGAACCATGCACTCGTCGACGGCAACAAGCGCCTGGGGTTGATGCTGCTGGTGGTGTTCCTCGGGGTCAACGGGCTTCGGTTGCGCGCGACGAACGACGAGGCGTACGAACTGATCATCGCCATCGCCGAGGGGGAGTTGGACGCGGTTGCGGACATCTCCGCGGTGCTGCAATCGCTGGTTGCTGAAGCCTGAACGACGGCTTCAGCGGATGGCACCGCCGGCTGAGGCACCTCACCGCCGCTTCGCGCGGATGGCAGCGTGCGGCCGCTGTCCCTGATCGACCCGGGCCCGGACGTCCACCACGTCGAACCCGTGGTCCTCGAGGACCTCCGCCAGCGCGCCCGTCGGCCACCGGTACGCCGTGACGACCGCGTGGTCGAAGGACTCGATCGAAGGCCCCTCGAAGAACCCGACCAGCAGGCCGCCGCCCGGCCGGAGCACCCTGCGGAACTCGGCGAAGACCTCGCCGACGCAGGACGGATCGTGGTGGATCACGGAGTACCAGGCGAGCACCCCGTCGACGCTGCCGTCGTCAAGACCGGTGGACTCGATCGCGCCCAGGCGGAAGTCGACGCCGTCGTGCGCACGTCGTGCGTGCTCGACGAAGGGTGCGACCGCGTCGATGCCGATCACTGCGTGCCCACGATCCGCCAGGTGTGCGGCCCAGTGCCCCGGCCCGCACCCTGCGTCGAGGATGCGAGCACCGGATCCCGACGCCCAGGCCTCGACCTGTGTCCGGTCCTCGTCGTGGACTGCCGACATCGATCCGAGGAGCTCCGCGTACTCGCCCGCACGGTCGCCGTACGCAGCGGTCACGTCGAGGTCCATCGTCCGACCGTACCGGCGCCGGTGGCAACGGACGGCAACAGTCGCCGTCGGCATCTCGGACGAGTTGCATGGACCGCATGTCGTCCAGGGGACTCGGCGTCGTGGCCGGGGCAGAACTGACCGAGGTGGTCCGCCGCGCGGGCGCCGACCACGTGGAGCCGACGATCGCCGGCAACCTCGCGGTCCGCGACGGAACGGGGTGGCAGCGGAACGAGGTCTACGCCGGCCAGCGGTTCCCGTCCTTCGCCGTCCTGGTGCCCGGCGACCTCCCGCTGCTGACCACGGAGCTCGGGACGGTCCGGTCGTACTTCGAGTCGGTCCTGCGGATCGTGCGGTCGGTCGCGGAACCGGGCGCGACGATCGTCTTCGGGTCGGGGACCGCTCGGAACGCTCCCGACGGCATGGCGGGCGACGACGCCCTTCGCCGGTTCGGCGAGGTGGTCCGGACCGCACGCGATGTGGCCGCCGCGAACGACCTGCGCATCGTGGTGGAACCCCTGAGCCGCGCGGAGACGAACGTCCTGCACACAGTCGAGGCGACGGTGTCGTTCCTCGACGGTGCAGCCCTCGACGGCGTCGGCGTCGTCGCCGACCTGTTCCACATCCGGAACGAGGGCGAGTCCTTCGAGGTCCTGCGGCGCCACGGCGACCGGATCGGGCACGTCCACCTCAGCGACCCGGACCGTCGGCCACCCGGCACGGTCGACGACGTCTGGCACGAGTTCCTCGCCGCCGTGCACGACGGCGGGTACCGGGGCGCCGTCTCGCTCGAGTGCCGGTGGGCGCTCGACGCCGAGACCGCCGAAGCCGAGATCCGTTCCGCGCTGGAACGCGTCCGCAGCGTCACAGCCCCGGCCCCGGCCACGGCCCGCACCGCTACAGCTTGAACGTCGCCCGCGGGATGTCGGACACGATTCGACGCGCGGTGCGGACGGCGTCCTCTTCCGAGATCTCGTGCGTGACGACGAGCGACGCCAGGTACGCCGCGTCCGCTCGCCGCGCCATGTCGTGCCGCGCCGGGATGGAGCAGTACGCACGAGTGTCGTCGATGAACCCGGAGGTCTTCGTGAACGACGCCGAGTCGGTGATCGCGGAGCGGTAGCGGCCGATCGCCGCCGGGGTGTCGATGAACCACCAGGGTGCTCCGGCGTAGACGGCGGGGTAGAAGCCGGCGAGCGGGCCGATCTCGCGCGAGAAGACGGTCTCGTCGACGGTGAACAGCACGAGGTGGAAGCCCGGCGCGGTGCCGAAGGACTCCAGGAGCGGCCGCAGCGGCGTGGTGAAGGAGCCGACGGCGGGCAGGTCGTGGCCGGTGTCCGGGCCGAAGCGTTCGAGCGTCGGTGCGTGGTGGTTCCGGATGACGCCGGGGTGCAGCTGCATGACGAGGCCGTCCTCGACGCTCATCTCGGCCCAGCGGTAGAGCATGTCGTGCCGGTACGCGGTGGCGTCCGCCTCGGAGACGGACGACGGGTCGCGGAGCGCCTCGGCGTGGATACGCTCGCGGTCGGTGACGGACAGGGGCGCGGACCCGGCGTCGAGTACCCCGGTGTCCGTGGCGGTCGCGCCGTGCTCGATGAAGTACTGGCGACGTGCGCGGAGTGCTGCCAACAGCCCTGCGTGGGTGCCCGTGTCGATGCCGGCGGCCTGCCCGATGGACGCGACCACGGGCCTCCAGTCCGGCCGCGACGGGTCGAACACGGCGTCCGCGCGGAACGTGGGGACCACCCGGCCGGTGAACGTGGGGTCGGCGGCGAGCTGCGCGTGCGCGGCGAGGTCGTCGGCGGGGCCGTCGGTGGTGGCGAGGACCTCGATGCCGAAGGTGTCGAACAGCGCGCGCGGGCGGAAGGCGGGCGACGCCAGCAGGCCGGCGATGTGGTCGTACTGGGCGTCGGCGTTCGCCGCCGACGGCTGCTCCGTCAGTCCGAAGACGTCGTGCAGCTCGGTCTCGAACCAGTAGCGGACGGGGGTGCCGAGGAAGTCGTCCCAGTGGTCCGCCAGGTTCCGCCAGATGGCGCGACCGGGAGGCACGGGGCTGGTCCCCGACGGGTCGGCGCGTCCCAGCGCGGCCAGGTCCACCCCGTTCGCGTGCAGCAGGCGGAGCACGTAGTGGTCGGGCGTGATGAGCAGCGACGCGGGGTCGCTGAACGGCTGGTCGGCGGCGATGAGCGCCGCGTCGACGTGGCCGTGCGGGGAGATGATCGGTGCGTCCTTGACCGCGTCGTAGACGGTCCGTGCCACCTGGCGCGCACCGGGGTCGGCGGGGAGCAGCCGGTCGGGGTGCGGGGCGAGACGGGTGGCGGTGCTGGTCTGGGTCATCATCGACTCCTTCGAGAACGGTACGGACGGCGGGGCGCGGCAGGGCCGGCGGGTGCAACGGGCTCGCGCCGGTGTCAGGCGGGCGCGGGCCCCGTCGACTCCCGGACGGTCAGGTGGGTGGGCAGTGCGACGGCGCCGGTCATGTGCTCACCGGGCAGCTCGTCGGCGGGGATCGCACCGAGGCGGCCGAGCAGCATCCGGATCGCGACCCGGCCGGCGCGTTCGATCGGCGAGGTCATGGTGGTGAGCGGCGGGTTGCAGAAGTCGGCACCGAAGATGTCGTCGCAGCCGACGATGCTCATGTCCTCGGGGACGCGGACGCCTCGTTCCCGCAGCCGCGCGAGCATGCCGATCGCGATCAGGTCGTTGAAGGCGATGCAGGCGGTGGCCCCGGCGTGCACGGCGGCGTCGGCGGCTGCGGCTCCGGAGTCGACGAACGGCGCGTGCGGCCCGATGCGGGCGACGCGGACGCCGAGGCGCTTCGCGACGCGAACGAGCGCCTTCCACCGGCGTTCGTTCGACCACGAGCTGTCCGGACCGGCGACGTAGAGCACGTCGCGGTGGCCCAGGGAGACGAGGTGCTGCACGGCCTGCTCGACGCCGCCGGGGGTGTCGATGAGCACCGAGGGCACCCCGGCGGGGCGACGGTTGACGACGACGAGGGGGATCCGTTCGGCGAACCGGGCGATCTGCGCGTCGGACAGGCGTGAGGCGGTGAGGACGACGCCGTCGGCCTTCGCGCCGATCGAGCTCAGGGTGGCGAGTTCGGCGTCGGCGGACTCCTCGGTGTCGACGAGCAACTGCGTCCACCCGGCGCCGGCGAGCTGGTGCTGCGTGCCGCGGATGACGTCGAAGTAGAACGGGTTCGTGATGTCGGAGACGAGCACGGCGACGGCCCGGGTGCGGCCGGACGTCAGGGCGCGTGCCTGCGAGTTGGCGACGTAGCCGAGTTCGCGGGCCGCTCGTTGGATGCGCTCCTGCGTGGTGTGGTTCACGCGGTCGGGCAGTGAGAGCGCGCGGGACACGGTGGACGGGGCCACGCCGGTCGCGTCGGCGATGTCCCGGATGGTCACGCGCCGGGCAGCGCTGAAGCCGGCGCCGGCGCTCGTGTCGGCGCTCGCGTCGGATCGCGTGCCGAAGCCGATGCCGGCGCCGGAGGCGTCGATGTCTGTGTCGCTCACGAGGCCGAACGTATTCGCGTCTGGCAACAAGTGGCAACCGGTTGCCGGATGTTGCCAACGGCGGAACAGTGGTGCCACCGGGCAGCGCCGCCCGGAGGAGGTCTCGAGGAGGAAGCCCCCGGATGAACAGAACACGGCTGAAGCCCCGCACCCTCGTCGGTGCCGTCGCGGTGATCGCCCTCGCCGCTCTCTCCCTGCAGGGCTGCGCCGTCGTGAACGGCAGCGGCGACGACCCGAACACCCTCCGCGTGATGATGGGCGCGGACACCACGTACCCCAAGGAGCGCAAGCAGTGGCAGCAGGACACCGCTGCCGAGTTCAAGCGCACCACCGGTGCGGACATCCAGTGGGAGACCTACTCGTCCGCGCAGGAGGAGTTGACCGCGATCCAGACCAGCGTCATCTCCGGCCAGGGCCCCGACGTCTACGCCATCGGCACCACGTTCACCCCGACCGCCTACGCCACCGGTGCCTTCGTCGAGATGGGATCGAAGGAGTGGCAGGCCATCGGCGGCAAGGACCAGTTCGACCCGGCCTCGTTCGGCATCTCGGGTCCGAGCGACTCGAAGCAGATCGGGATCCCGTTCGCCAGCCGTCCGTTCGTGATGGCCGTCAACAAGGACCTCCTCGCGAAGGCCGGCATCACCGACATGCCGACCACGTGGGACGAGCTGACCGAGGACGCGAAGGCCACCACCGGTGACGGTCGGCACGGCCTGGCGATCGCCTACGCCGACGGCTTCGACCCGTGGAAGTTCGTGTGGGGCATGGCGCAGAACGCCGGCAACACCATCGTCGACGGCACGAAGGCCGAGATCGACAGCGACGCCGTCGAGAACGCGTACCGGACCTACTTCGACTGGGTCACGAAGGACGGCGTCGTCGACAAGGCCGCGATCGGCTGGAACAACGCGCAGGCCCTGGCCCAGTTCACCGAGGGCAAGGCCGCGTTCTTCCCGATGACGACCACCACCGCGATCAACTCGTTCAAGGACACCAAGGTCGACGGCAAGTACGAGTTCGCCCTGCTCCCCACCGTCCCGCCGGGAGCCAGCAGGCGCCCGGCCGACGGCATCGAGGCCGCGAGCATCCTGTCCGGCGACAACTGGGTGGTGGCCGACTACGGCACGAAGCAGCAGCTGTCCTTCGACTTCGTCAAGCAGCTCAGCGCACCGAAGGCGCAGCTCGAGTACTACGACCTGTTCGGCAACCTGCCGACCAACGCGTCCGCCGCCGCTGACCTGGCAGCAGACAACCCGCAGCTCAAGCCGATCATCGACGCGGGCCGCCTGTCGAAGCCCACCGCCTTCACCGGCGCCTGGTCCGACATCCAGCTCGCCCTGGTCGACGTGGTCGTGCAGTCGATCCCGTCGCTCAAGAGCGGCGAGGTCACCGACGACCAGCTCCGCAAGCGCCTGCAGGACGCCCAGAAGGACGCCCAGTCCACCCTCGACCGTCAGAAGAACGGAGGTCTGTGATGACCAGCACCCAGACCAGACCGCCGCAGCGCACGGAGCAGACGGTCCGCCCGCACGGCACGACGCCGCTGTACAAGAAGGAGCGTCCGCTCTGGATGCTCATCCCCGGTGGGGTCCTCATGCTCGCCGTCATCGTGGTGCCACTCCTGGTGGGCTTCTACATCGCGATGCTCGACCTGGACCAGTACACGCTGCGGCAGTGGTTCAGCGCCCCCTTCATCGGCTTCGCGAACTTCACCGAGGCCTTCACGAACTCGCCCCTGCTCCACTCGATCTGGATCTCGGTGTCGCTGTCCGTCCTGGTCACCGCGGTCACCGTGCCGATCGGCGTCGCGGCGGCGATCTCGACGCAGAACCGGTTCCCGGGTCGCGGCCTCGTCCGGTCGATCTACCTGATCCCCTACGTGCTGCCCGCGTTCGTCGTCGGCACGTTCTTCCGCACGATGCTGCAGCCGCAGGGCGTCGTGAACTCGATCCTGCACACCGACGTGCTCTGGCTCAACGGCTCCGCGTCGTACTGGGCGCTGGCCGGCGTGATGATCTGGACGAGCTGGCCGTTCGTCTACCTGCTGTCGCTGGCCGGACTGCAGGCCGTGGACAACGAGGTGCACGAGGCCGCCGCGCTCGACGGGGTGACCTGGTGGGCGAAGCTGCGCTACATCATCTTCCCGTACCTGCGCGGGCCGCTCAGCCTGGCGGTGATCATCGCGATCCTGCACAACATCAACAACTTCACCCTGCCGTTCGTGCTGTTCGGCATCCCGCTGCCGTCGAGCGTCGAGGTCATGCCCGTCCTGACGTACATCGCGAGCTTCCAGTCGTTCCGCTTCGGTCTGTCCGCGGCCATGGCGATCTGCTCCCTCGTGATCGTCGCCATCCCGCTGTTCGTCTACCTGCGAGCCGTCAAGCTCGACACCGGTGACGACGCGGGCCCCAACCGGAAGCAGCGCCGCGCCGACCGCGCCACGCTCGCCGCCGCCCCGACCGCCGCCGACATCGACGGAGCACGCGCATGAGCGCCCAGAGCACATCCTTCGCCGGCACCACCCGGACCCGCCCGACGTCGACCTTGACCGAGAGCATCACCGCACCCGGTCGACGCCACAAACGCCCCTACGACACCGACGTCACCCGGCTCCTGCCCCGCTGGCTGCTCATCGTGGTGATCGGGATCATCATCGCGTTCATCGCCGTCCCGGTCCTGTACATCCTGTTCGGCTCGGTGAACTCGGACGTCGCGGTCGCCCGCGGCGAGTACTTCCCGTCCGAGTTCACGCTGTCGAACTACGTCGAGATCTGGTCCACGGTCGCCCTCGGCGAGGGGCTGGTCAACTCGATGCTCACCGCCGGCGCGGTCGCCATCGCGAGTGCGGCGCTCGCCGTGTCCACCGCGTACGTGCTGGTCCGATTCCGGTTCCTCGGTCGCCTGACCATCCTGCGTGGGCTCCTCGCGCTGCAGTCGATCCCCGGCACGCTCCTGCTGCTGCCCGTGTTCGTGGTGTTCTCGAACATCGCCAGTGCCACGGGCGTGCAGATCATCGGCACCCGCTGGGGTCTGTTCGTCACCTACCTGACGTTCGCCCTGCCGTTCTCGACCTGGGTCATGGTCACCTACCTGCGTGGTCTGCCCAAGGAACTCGAGGAGGCCGCCCGCATCGACGGCGCCTCGAGCACGAAGATCCTGACGAAGATCGTCCTGCCGCTGTCGTGGCCCGGCATCGTCGTCTCGGCGATCTTCGCCTTCCTGCTCGGCTGGAACGACGTCCTGTTCTCCACGATCATGACGACCCCGAACACCCGGACGGTGGCCGTGGTCCTGCAGGTGCTCGGCACCGCGCAAGAGGGCGGTGCTGTCCCGATCTACGGCCAGATGATGGCCGCCTCGATCGTCTGCGCCGTGCCGGTCGTCGCCCTGTACCTCATCTTCCAGCGCTACCTGGTGGGCGGTCTGACGGCCGGCTCCGTCAAGTGAGCGCGGCAGTCACCGCAACCCAGAACCGGACTGGAGGCCCGTGGCGGCCCCGCCACGCGCCTCCCGTCCGACACGAAAGGACACCATGACCGACCAGCCCACGTGGGAACTCTCCGGCTTCGGCGACGAGATCGACGCAGACCCCGTCGTCCAGGTCGCGGTCCTGCAGGCGCTCGGCGCGAGCGCCATCGAGGTCCGCAGCGCCTGGGGCGTCAACGTCGTCGACCTCGACGAGGACCAGCTCGCCGGACTCCACCGCCTGCTCGAGGAGCGCGGACAGACCGTGTCCGCCATCGCCTCGCCGATCGGCAAGGTCTCCGTCGACGAGCCCGTCGAGCACGAGGTCGGACGGCTCGGTCGCGCGATCGCCGCCGCGCACGCCCTCGGCACCACGAACATCCGGATCTTCTCGTTCTACTTCGAGGGCCGGCAGCCGGAGGACGTCCGCGACGACGTCCTCGTCCGGATGCGCGCCCTGGCCGACCTCGCCGCACGCGAGGGCGTGACCCTGCTGCACGAGAACGAGAAGGACATCTACGGCGACGTCCCCTCGCGCGTGCTCGACATCGTCGAGAGCGTCGGGTCCCCGGCGCTCCGACTGGCCTGGGACAACGCGAACTACGTGCAGTGCGGCGTCAAGCCGTTCACCGACGGGTGGGCGGAGCTCGCGCCCTACGTCGACTACCTGCAGGTCAAGGACGCCCTGGCCGCCGACTCGTCGGTGGTCCCCGCGGGTGAGGGCGACGGCGAACTGCTGCAGACCCTCACCGCGCTGCGCGACGCCGGGTACTCCGGCTACGCCTCGCTCGAGCCGCATCTCAGCGACTTCACCTCCCTCGGCGGGTTCTCCGGCCCCGCGGCCTTCGGTCGCGCCGGTCGTGCCCTCCGCACCCTCACCGATCAGATCGGAGTCACCCTGCGATGACCACCCCACTGAAGTTGGCAGTCGTCGGCGCCGGCGTCATCGGACGCCACCACGCCACGGTCGCCGTCCACCACCCGGACCTGCAGGTCGTCGCCCTCGTCGACGCGATCCCCGCCGCCGCCACGAGCGCCGCCGACGAGATCGAGGCGATGGGCGTCACCCGCCCCGTCACGACGTCCACCATCGAGGAGGCGATCGCGCAGACCGACATCGACGTCGTCGCGATCTGCTCACCCTCCGGCATGCACGTGCAGCTCGCCGAGGCCGCCCTGGCCGCCGGCAAGCACGTCGTCATCGAGAAGCCCCTCGACACCACGATGCCCCGGGCCCGGCAGATCGCCGCGCTCGCCGCAGCGGCACGCGAGCGTGGACTCGTCACGAGCGTCATCAGCCAGCACCGCTTCGACCCGGCCTCGGCCGCCGTCGCCGCAGCCGCCCACGACGGCGGGTTCGGCACCGTGACCTCCGGCCTGGCGAGCGTCGCCTGGTACCGGTCGCAGGGCTACTACGACTCCGGTGACTGGCGTGGCACCTGGGCGCTCGACGGTGGTGGCGCCGTGATGAACCAGGGCGTACACACCGTCGACCTGCTCGTCTGGGCGCTCGGCCGTCCGGTCGAGATCTCGGCCCAGACCGGGCTGCTCGCGCACGACCGCATCGAGGTCGAGGACACCGCCGTCGCCACCGTCCGGTTCGCCGGCGGCGCGCTCGGTGTCATCCACTGCACGACCGCCGCGTACCCGGGCCTCTCCGCCCGCTACGCCGTGTACGGCACGCACGGGTCGGCGATCGTCGACGACGACCGCCTGGCCTACTTCCACATCGCACCCGACGCCGCCACGCTCGAGTCCGCGTCGACCACCTCGAACGCCTCGGCGGTCGCGGGCGCGGTCGACCAGAAGGACGACGTCGTCCCGCCGGAGCACGTCGTCGGCGGCCCTGCCGAGCCCGACCACTTCGCCGCAGGGCACGGCCGGCAGTACACCGACATCGTGGCCGCGATCCGCGAGGGCCGTGAGCCCGGCGTGACCGTCGACGCGGCCCTCGTGTCGCTCGCCACCGTCCGCGGGCTGTACGTCAGCGCGACGCTCGGGCAGCCCGTCCGGATCGACGACGTGATCGAGGGCAAGTATGACGACGTGGTGCCCGTGGTGGGCGCCCACGAAGGAGCAGTCCGATGAAGTTCTCCGTGTTCACCGCCTCGACCCCCGACTGGACCCCGTCGCAGGCCGCCTCGACGCTGGCCGAGCAGGGCTGGGACGGCGTCGAGTGGCGCATCGTCGACGACCGCCCCGCGGACGGCACCGTCGTGCCCGCCGGTCGCTCGTTCTGGGCCGGCAACAACTCCACGTGGCAGTTCACCGGCATCCAGGACCAGGTCGGCGAGATCGCGCGGATCACCGACGCCGCCGGCCTCGAGTACTCCGGCATCGGCGGGTACCAGCAGGCGTCGGACCACGAGGGCGTCGAGACGATGTTCCGCGTCACGAGCGAGCTCGGCGCCCGCCAGGTCCGGATCTCGATGCCGATGTACCGGCAGGAGAAGGAACGCACCGGCGAGACGTACGGGCAGATCTTCGACCGCACCCGCGCCGACCTCGAGTGGGCCGTGACCCGGGCGACCGAGCTCGGCGTCAAGGCGCTCGTCGAGCTGCACCACATGACGATCACGCCCTCGGCCTCGGCGGCGCTGCGGCTCGTCGACGGCCTCGACCCGGAGCACATCGGCGTCATCCACGACCTCGGCAACCTGGTCATCGAGGGCCAGGAGGACCACCTCGCCGCGTTCGAGCTCCTCGGCCCGTACCTCGCGCACGCCCACGTGAAGAACGCCCGCTGGGTCGACACCGGCGACACCCGCGCCGACGGCAGCACGATCTGGCAGAACGAGTGGGCACCGCTGCGCACCGGGCAGGCGTCCGTCTCCGAGTACCTCGACGCCCTCCGCCAGGTCGGCTACGACGGCTGGGTCACCATCGAGGACTTCTCCACCGACCTGCCCCTCGAGGCCCGGACCGCCGACAACCTGGCGTACCTGCGCTCCCTCGTCCCGGTGTCGGCATGACCGATCGCCGCCCCGGCATCGTCCACCTCGGGGTGGGTGCGTTCGCGCGCGCCCACCTCGCCTGGTACACGGCCCACACCACGGGGGAGCCGTGGGGCATCACGGCCTTCACCGGCCGCTCGCCCGCGGCGGCGGACGCCCTCACCGCGCAGGACTGCCGGTACACGCTGGTCACGCGTGCTGCGACCGGCGACGCCGCCGAGGTGGTCGACACGATCGTGGCCGCCCACCCGGGCAGCGACGACACGGCCTGGAGGCACGTGGTGGCGTCCCCGGAGACCACCATCGTCACGCTGACGGTCACCGAGCAGGGCTACCGGTCCGGTTCCGACGTCCCCGCCCGGTTGGTCGCGGGGCTCGACGCCCGGCGGACGGCCGGCGGCGGGCGCATCGCGCTGGTCAGCCTCGACAACCTCACGCACAACGGCGCGGTGCTGCGCGAGGCCGTGCTGGGCGCCACCACCGACCCCGGACTGCGCGCGTGGATCGAGGCGAACGTCTCGTTCCCGTCGTCGATGGTCGACCGGATCACCCCCGCGACCACCGACGCCGACGTCGAGGGCCTCGCCGCCCTGCCGGGAGCGCTCGCCGGGGACCGGGTGCCCGTCGTCACCGAGCCCTTCGCGGAGTGGGTGCTCGAGGACGCCTTCGACGGGATCGAGCGCCCCGCGTGGGAGACCGCCGGCGTGCGCATCGTCGACGACGTCACCCCGTACGAGCAGCGGAAGCTCTGGCTGCTGAACGGCTCGCACTCGCTGCTCGCGTACCTCGGGCTCCAGCTCGGGCACGAGACCGTCGCCGCGGCCGTGGACGACCCGGTGTGCCGTGCCGCCGTCGAGCAGCTGTGGGACGAGGCCGCCCGCGAACTGCCCCTGCCTGCCGACGAGGTCACGGACGCCCGTGCCGCCCTGGTGGACCGGTTCCAGAACCCCCGCATCCGGCACACCCTGCGACAGATCGCCTCCGGTGGATCGCAGAAGCTGCCCGTCCGGGTCGTCGACGTCGTGCGGCACCGACTCGAGCGTGAGCCGTCCGCCGGCATCGGGCCCGGCGCCGCGACCGCGATCGCCGCGTGGTGGCTCCACGTCACGACGCAGCCCGACCTCGTGGACGACGACGGAGCCCCCGGGGCAGACTCGGACGTGCGCGACGTGCTGCGCGTCATCGCCCCCGACCTCGACACCACCGACGTGGTCGACGCGATCACCGCGGCGGCCGACGACATCCGGGCGGCGAGCACCGCCGCACGCACCACCACCAGCACCGCCCGAACGAGCACCGACGAAGGAGTCCACGCATGACCGACACCACCACGAACCCCGCGGCCCCGGTGCCGGGCGCCGCCGACACCGGCGCGGCGACCGGGCACACCTCCGGGCGTCCGGACACGTGGGCGTCGGCCGACCGCGGCCAGCTCATCGAGCGTGCCGAGGTGATCGTCACCAGCCCGAACCGGAACTTCGTCACGCTGAAGATCACGACCGCAGACGGTGTCACGGGCCTCGGTGACGCGACGCTGAACGGCCGCGAACTCGGCGTCGCCGCGTACCTGTCCGAGCACGTCGTGCCGCTGCTGATCGGCCGCGACGCCAGCCGCATCGAGGACGCCTGGCAGTTCCTGTACCGCTCGTCGTACTGGCGCCGCGGCCCGGTCACGATGGCGGCGATCGCGTCCGTCGACATGGCGCTCTGGGACATCAAGGCCAAGGTCGCCGGCATGCCGCTGTACCAGCTGCTCGGTGGTGCATCCCGCACCGGGCTGATGGCGTACGGGCACGCCTCCGGCAAGGAACTCCCCGAGCTGTTCGACTCGATCCGCGAGCACCAGGAGGAGGGCTACCGCTCGATCCGCGTGCAGACCGGCGTCCCCGGTCTCGAGAGCATCTACGGCATCGCGTCGAACAAGACCACCGAGGGCAACGAGGGCGTCCGGTACGACTTCGAGCCGGCGCAACGTGGGGCCTTCCCCGCCATGGAGGACTGGGACACCCGCGCCTACCTGCGCCACGTCCCCACCGTGTTCGAGGCCGTCCGCAACGAGTTCGGACCCGAACTGCCGCTCCTGCACGACGGGCACCACCGGATGACCCCGCTGCAGGCCGCGAAGCTCGGCAAGTCGCTCGAGCCCTACGACCTGTTCTGGCTCGAGGACTGCACCCCCGCCGAGAACCAAGAGGCACTCAAGCTCGTCCGTCAGCACACCACCACGCCGCTCGCGATCGGCGAGGTCTTCAACACGATCTGGGACTTCAAGGACATCATCCGCGACCAGCTCATCGACTACGTCCGCGGAGCCGTCACGCACATGGGCGGCATCTCCCCGCTCAAGAAGACGATGGACTACGCCGCGATGTACCAGATCAAGTCCGGGTTCCACGGGCCGACCGACATCTCGCCCGTCGGCCTGGCCGCCCAGATGCACCTCGGGATGGCGATCCACAACTTCGGCATCCAGGAGTACATGCAGCACGGGCCGCAGACGAACCAGGTGTTCCAGCAGACCTTCACCTTCACCGACGGCTACCTGCACCCCGGTGACGAGCCCGGCCTCGGGGTCAGCCTCGACGTCGACGAGGCCGGCAAGTACCCGTACGAGCAGGCCTACCTGCCGTTCAACCGTCTGGCCGACGGCACCGTCCACGACTGGTGACCCCGCCGCGACCGCGAGGTGCTCGTACCTCGCGGTCGCCATGCATACAGAAACCGTTGCGTCAGTGGCCTCCGGCAGTATCGTTCCTGCAACAAGTGGAAGGAGACGACATGGTTCCGACGGTGACCTTCATGGACAGGAGCTCGATCGCGATCGAGCGTTCACGCCTGCTTGCCCTCGCGCACATGCCCTTGGCAGACCTCCGCAAGAAGGGGGCGACGTTCCAGCTCGACCCCGAAGAGCAGTCGATCCTGCGCGCCCTCGACGAACTCGACTTCCTCGAAGGTGATGACTGACCGCACCTCTGACCTCGCAGCACGGGTCCAGGGGTTCGCACAAGAACTGATCGACACACTCTCTGCAGTCCTCGGCGCGCCGGTGTCCTTCGACGTCAAGGTCGGAACATCGCCGGCGCGGCCGCAGGTCGCGATCTCGCAGTCTGATCCGATCGGCGTCCCGCTCACCGTCGACGGACACGTCATGTTCCGCCTGCTCGTCCAGTTCCGCTGTCGGTGGAACACGACCGGAAACTCCCTCGCCGTCGAACAGTCCTCCTTCGCCGTGGCGGTCGAGCAGGTCGCCGAGCCGTTCTTCCACTTCGACTACGTCCGCGACTCGATCGAGTCGGTTCCCGTTGCGCACCTGAACATCCACGCGCACCGAGACGAGGTGATCTGGGCGATGCTCATGGCCCGGACCAAGCGAGGGAAACGTCGCGCGAAGGACGCTGCCAACGGCAAGATCACGCGGATCTCGACGCTGCACTTCCCGCTCGGCGGGCATCGGCACCGACCATCGATCGAGGACGTCCTCGAGATGCTCGTCAACGAGTTCGGGATCGATCACGCCGAGGACGCCCGCCACGTACTCGCCGCCGGTCGACGGCGGTTCCGCTCGATCCAGACGGCGGTCGGCGTCCACGACGCTCCCGAAGTCGCGGCGACGGCGCTCCGGGAACTCGGGTACACCGTGACAGCTCCGGCGAATACCCCGGTGCTCCGGGCGGACCGTCTCGAGCGGTACTGAGGGGATCGCGGGCAAGCTGGGGGCATGGAGTTCGCGGACGTGGCCCGAGAGCTGCTGCTCGTCGCGCCGGGGGACTTCGTCGCCGAGCGCACGGCCCGCCAGCGTGCGGTCCGGAAGGACGACCGGGCCCTGGCGGCGGCGATCGGGAAGCTCCGGAAGCCGGCCCCGGCAGCGTGGGTCGTGGACCTGCTCGCGCACGACGGCGCCCTCGACGACGCGGTCGACCTCGGGCCAGCCCTCCGCAAGGCCCAGGCCGACGCCGACCCCGGCGAGATCCGGACTCTCCGACAGCAACGCTCCGAGGTGATCGAGGCGCTGGCGCAGGCCGGGGCCGACCTCGCCTCGGACGCCGGACACCCCGCGACGTCGGCCGTGCTCGACCAGGTGCGCGCGACGATCGAGGCGGCGATGGCCGACCCGCACGCCGGAGCCGCCGTGCGTTCGGGGCTGCTCGTGACGCCCTTGGAGAGCGTGGGGTTCGACGCGGTCGACCTGGACGGGGCGCTCGCGGATCCGGACGCGGTGCCCGACGCCTGGTCCGGCAGCGATGCCCCACCCATCCCGATCACCCAGGCGAGGGGCGCGCGGAAGGCGAGCCGTGCCTCCCGGTCGACGGAGGCGGAACCCCAGGACGGACCGGAGCCGGACGCCCAGCCCGAGCCGAAGCGTGACCCGGCCGCTGAGCGGAAGGCCGCACGCCAGGCGGAGACCGCCGCCCGGAGCGAGTCGCGCGACGCCGATGCCGCACTCGACGCCGCGGAGGCGGACCTCGAGCAGGCCGAGGAGCGTCGGGCCGACCTGCAGCGCGAGCTCGATCGGGCGACCGCGGAGATCGAGGCCCTCGAACGTGCTCGCGACGCCGCCGAGGCCGCGAGCAACGACGCCCGCGAGCTGCTGGCGGCCGCGCAGGAGCACCGGCGCAGCCTCGGTCGCTGAGCCTCGCGGAGCGTTCCTTCCCATCACGCGCGCGATGGAAGGTCGAATCGGGCGTACTCGGCCAAAAGGAACGACCACCTACGCCCGGAACGACCCACTACGCCCGGAACGACCGCCTCCGCGCGGCACGACCGCCGATCGTTACACAACAGTTGTCGTTCTTGACGAGCAGTGTTGGAGCGGTCTAACGTCGGACACCATGCTTCGGGCCGGCGATGGTCCGCCGGGATCCGTCTCCGCATCAGCACGGGGCGCCCCGGGTACAGGACTCGCATCATCGCCGACGCCCCGACCGGCCGCAGCCACTGCGCGGGCGGTCGGGTGCGTGGCGCGCGGCGCACCCCGGAGACATGCCGCGATGCCGGGTCGAGCACTCCGGGGCCCCTCCAGGAGAGACGACACATGTCGGAACCCCGCACCAACCGCACCACGACCATGACCCCGCCGAACGGCGTGACGACCGCCCCACCTGCCACCGCACCACCGTCTGCCGGGCGCGAGGGCCTCATCGCCCGCCTCGGCATCCCGCACCCGCTGCGCTGGGGCTTCCTCGGTGTCCTCGTCTTCATGACGGGCGACGGCATCGAGTCGAACTTCATCGCTCCGCACATCGCCGCTGCCCTCGGCTCGGGCGGTACGGACAGCGCCGCGATGGTCATCGGCATCTACGGCGTCGCCGTCCTCGTGGCGTCCTACTTCGCCGGCGTGCTCTCCGAGCTGTGGGGCCCGCGCCGCGTCATGACGATCGGGGCCGTCCTGTGGGTGGTGTTCCAGGTCGCGTTCCTCGCGGCACTGCCCACCGGGTCGGTCGGGCTGATCGCCCTGACGTACTTCCTGCGCGGACTCGGCTTCCCGCTGTTCGCCTTCTCGTTCCTCTGCTGGGTGAACCACACCGTGGCGCGGGACCGGAACGCCACGGCCGTCGGCTGGTTCTACGTCGTCTTCACCGGTGGCCTGCCGACGCTCGGCTCGCTCATCGCGATCGGCAGCATCCCCGCGTTCGGCGGCGGCCACACGGGTGAGACGTGGTCGATGGCCCTGTCGCTCGTCCTGGTCGTGGCCGGCTGGGTGATCGTCCGGTTCGGCGTGCACGAGCGGACCGGGCTCGGCCGCATCGCCCCGCGCTCGCACTCCGCCGCACGGGTCATCGCCAGCGGCATCGAGGTCTGCATCACGCGCCCCAAGGTCCTGCTCGCCGTCCTGATCCGGCTCGTCAACACGGCGCCCGAGTTCGGCATGTTCGTGATCATGCCGGCGATCATCGGCACCGAGCTCGGGTGGGGCCAGTCGAAGTGGCTCACGATGACGGTGATCGTCTACGCCGGCAACATCCTGTTCAACGCCTTCTTCGGCGCCCTCGGCGACCGCATCGGCTGGATCCGCACCGTCAAGTGGTTCGGCATCGGCGCCTCGGCGATCGGGCTGCTGGCCTGGTGGTACGTCCCGCACCTGGTGCCGGCCGGTTCCGAGTGGGGCTTCTGGCTCGCCACCGCCGCGGGCACGGTGTTCGGCATCATGCTCGCCGGGTTCACGCCCATGGGCGCGATCGTCCCCGCCTTCGCCGGCGAGGAGCGCCGCGGCGCCGCGATGGCCATGTACGCCACGGCGGCCGGCGGTGCGACCTTCCTCGGCAACGCCGTGGTCAGCGCCGTCCTGCCGTGGGGTGGGCCCGGCGGCGTGGTCTGGACGTTCGTCGGGCTCTACGTCCTCGCCTTCGTGGTGCTCTCGTTCCTCAGGGTGCCGAAGGAAGCGGTGGCCGCCGGGCACTGAGGCACGACACGCCCGGCGGGTGCTGGTAGAGTCGGTGATTGACTTCGGCGAGGGCCGCGACAGCGGCCGTGATCGACGCGGTGGGAGACCCGGCCCAGTAGGGAACGTTCCTCACGCGTGCACGCGTTCGAGTTGCAACACCACAGACCCCCACGATGCCGGACCGCCGGTGTCGACCCCCGAGACCAGGAGGCACCATGGCCGACTACACGAAGCTCGCAGCGGACGTCCGCACCAAGTTCGGCAAGGGTGCAGCGCGCAAGCTCCGCGCCGCCGACAAGATCCCGGCAGTGGTCTACGGCCACGGCACGGAGCCGAAGCACATCTCGCTGCCCGGTCACGAGACCATGCTGCTCGTCCGTACCGCCAACGCGGTCGTCGACCTCGACATCGAGGGTGCTGCCCAGCTCGCCCTCGTCAAGGACGTCCAGCGTGACCCGGTGCGCCAGATCATCGAGCACATCGACCTCGTGGTCCTGCGCCGCGGCGAGAAGGTCACGGTCGACGTGCCCGTCGTCATCGAGGGCGAGTCCTTCTCCGGCACGATCCACGTGCAGGACCTGAACACCGTCTCCCTGCTGGTCCTCGCGACCGACATCCCGGAGCACGTCGTCGTCGACGTCGAGGGCCTCGAGGACGGCAAGCAGATCACGGCCGCCGAGCTCACCCTCCCCGAGGGCGCCGAGCTCGAGACCGACGGCGAGGCGCTCGTCGTGCAGATCGTCACCCCGCGTGGCACCGCTGACGACGACGCTGCGGACGAGGCCTCGGCCGAGGCCGGTGCCGAAGCCGGTGCCGAGGGCGGCTCCGAGCCGGTCGACTCCGAGTAACACCCCTTCGAAGGCATCTGGTCGACGCTGTGGCGGATCGAACACTGGTCGTGGTCGGACTCGGGAACCCCGGGCCCGACTACGCCGGCAACCGTCACAACGTCGGCCAGATGGTCCTCGACGAACTCGCTGCCCGCATGGGTGCGCGGTTCAAGAAGCACAAGACGCCGAACCAGGTCGCCGAGGGGCGCCTGGTGCCCGGCGGACCGCGCCTGGTGCTCGCGAAGCCCGGCTCGTTCATGAACACCTCCGGCGGACCGGTCTCGTCGGTCCTCGGGTTCTACAGCGCCACCCCGGCCGACCTCGTCGTCGTGCACGACGAGCTGGACCTGCCGTTCGACACCGTCCGCCTCAAGGGCAGCGGGGGTCACGGCGGGCACAACGGGCTGCGCGACATCATCAAGGCCACCGGCACGAACGAGTTCTCGCGCGTCCGGGTCGGCATCGGTCGTCCGCCCGGTCGTCAGGACCCTGCCGACTACGTGCTGCGTGACTTCTCCGCAGCCGAGAAGAAGTCGCTGCCCATCCTGCTGGCCGACGCCGCGGACGCGGTCGAGGCGATCGCCGAGGTCGGACTCGTCGCCGCGCAGCAGCGGGTGCACGCGCCGTCCTGACCGCGCTGGTCGATCCCGGCCGTGTTCGCCCGTCGCGCACCACGCGGGCGGTGTCGGTGGGGGCCGGTACCATCTCCTGAGTGACGATCTCGGGCATCATCCCTGCGCTCTCGCGCGCCTCCGCGTTCGATCGCGTGCTCCGTGCCGCGCCTCGTGACGCCGACTTCTCGGTCGTCGACGGCCTGCGGGTCCCGCTGCTCGGGGCGCTGCTCGCCGAGCGGAACGGGCCGCAGTGCGTGCTCGTCATCACGGCGACGGGGCGTGAAGCCGAAGCGGTCCGCGACGCCCTCGGCAGCTACGTCCCCGACGCCGACGTCCTCGAGTTCCCGGCGTGGGAGACCCTGCCGCACGAACGGCTCAGCCCGAGTGCCCAGACCGTCGGCACCCGCATCGCGACGCTCCGCAGGCTCGCGTCCTGGTCCACTGCCGACGCCGCCGACCGCCGCACCACCATCGTCGTGGCGAGCGTCCGCGCAGCGCTGCAGCCGATCGCCGCAAACCTGACCTCGCTCGCACCCGTCGTGCTGCGCACCGACTCGCGCGGCAACGACCTGGCCGCCATCGCCGCGAAGCTCGTCGACATGGCCTACGCCCGCGTCGACCTCGTCACGCGGCGCGGTGAGTTCGCGGTGCGCGGCGGCATCCTCGACGTCTTCCCGCCCACCGCGGACCACCCCGTCCGCGTCGACTTCTTCGGCGACGAGATCGAGGCCGTCAAGGCGTTCTCGGTCGCCGACCAGCGCACGACCGAGGACGACCTCGGCTCGGTCGAACTCACCGCCTCGCGCGAACTCCTGCTCAGCGACGACGTCCGGCAGCGGGCGCGCGAGATGCTCCACGAGTTCCCGAACCTGTCCCAGATGCTCGCGAAGATCGCCGAGGGGATCCCGGTCGAGGGCATGGAGTCCCTCGCCCCCGCGCTCGTGCAGGACCTCGTCCCGATGACCTCGTACCTGCCCGAGGACGCCACCATCGCGGTGTTCTCGCCCGAGCGGGTGAACGGTCGGGCGAACAGCCTGGCCGAGACGAACACCGAGTTCCTGCAGGCCGCGTGGAGCGCCGCGGTCGCCGGGGCCCAGGCGCCGATCGACCTCGACGCCGGCAACTTCCTGACCGTGCAGCAGCTCAAGAACACCCGCGGCCAGCGCACCTGGTGGACGGTGTCGCCCTTCGACTCCGGTCTCGACGAAGGCGACACCGCGCGCGTGCTCACCGACGCCGAGGCAGCAGCCGAGGCGGGGGAGTACATCCGTGTCCGCGCCGAGGCGGTGCCGAGCTTCGCGGGCAGCGCCGACGGCGCGATCGCGCACGTCAAGGCGCTCACCGATGACGGGTGGGCGGTCGTGGTGACCGCCCAGGGCCAGGGTCTGGTCGAGCGGGCGGTGCAGGTCCTCGCCGACGCCGGGGTCGCAGCCCGTGCCGAAGCCCTGCCCGCGCCTCCCGAACCGGGTGTCGCCATCGTCACGACGGCCACCGTCGAGCACGGCTTCGCCATCCCGGATCCGCGCATCGTCGTGCTCAGCGAAGCGGAGTTCTACGGCCGGAGCGTCCAGCAGGGCGCGCGCACCGTCAAGAAGCTCGCGAGCCGTCGCAAGAACGTGGTCGATCCGCTGCAGCTCAAGCCGGGCGACGTCGTCGTGCACGCGACGCACGGCATCGGCAAGTTCGTGGAACTGGTGAGCCGCGAGGTCAGCTCCGGCGGCCGCAACGCGGTGAAGACGCAGCGCGAGTACCTCGTGCTCGAGTACGCGCCGTCGAAGCGGAACTACCCCGGCGACAAGCTCTTCGTGCCGACCGACCAGCTCGACCAGCTCTCGCGGTACGTCGGTGGCGAGTCACCGACCCTGTCGAAGATGGGCGGCTCGGACTGGTCCGCCGCCAAGTCGAAGGCCCGCAAGGCCGTCCGCGACATCGCCGTCGACCTGGTGAAGCTGTACTCGGCGCGGATGGCGTCGAAGGGGCACGCGTTCGGCCCGGACACCCCGTGGCAGCGCGAGCTGGAAGAGGCGTTCCCGTTCGCCGAGACCGCCGACCAGCTCACCACGATCGACGAGATCAAGCGGGACATGGAGCGGCCCATCCCGATGGACCGCCTGCTCTCGGGCGACGTCGGCTACGGCAAGACCGAGGTCGCGATCCGCGCCGCGTTCAAGGCGGTGCAGGACGGCAAGCAGGTCGTCATGCTCGTGCCGACGACGCTGCTCGTCCGCCAGCACATGGAGACGTTCCAGGAGCGCTTCGCCGGGTTCCCCGTGCACCTGCGCGCCCTGAGCCGGTTCCAGTCCGAGAAGGAGTCGAAGGAGACCATCGCCGGGCTCGCCGACGGCACCGTCGACATCGTCATCGCGACCCACCGGATCCTGTCGCAGGGCATCACCTTCAAGGACGTCGGGCTCGTCATCATCGACGAGGAGCAGCGGTTCGGTGTCGAGCACAAGGACCAGCTGAAGAAGTTCAAGACGAACGTCGACGTCCTGGCGATGTCGGCGACCCCGATCCCACGCTCGCTCGAGATGGCGGTCACCGGGATCCGCGAGATGTCGACCCTCGCCACCCCACCCGAGGACCGCCACCCCATCCTGACCTTCGTCGGGCCGCAGTCCGACCTGCAGGTGGCCGCCGCGATCCGCCGCGAGCTGCTGCGCGAGGGCCAGGTGTTCTACGTGCACAACCGCGTGCGGGACATCCAGGGCGTCGCCGCGCACCTGGCCGAGATCGTGCCGGACGCCCGCATCGCCGTGGCACACGGGCAGATGTCCGAGAGCACCCTCGAGCAGGTCATGGTCGACTTCTGGGAGCGCCGGTTCGACGTCCTCGTGTCGACGACGATCATCGAGACCGGCCTCGACATCGCGAACGCGAACACGCTCATCATCGACAAGGCCGACAAGTACGGGCTGTCGCAGCTCCACCAGCTGCGCGGTCGTGTCGGCCGAGGGCGCGAGCGCGGGTACGCGTACTTCCTGTACGACTCCGAGAAGCCCCTGTCCGAGACCGCACAGGACCGCCTCGAGACCATCGCGGCGAACAACGAGCTCGGCGCGGGCATGCAGGTCGCCATGAAGGACCTCGAGATCCGCGGCGCCGGCAACCTGCTCGGCGGCGAGCAGTCCGGGCACATCGCGGGCGTCGGGTTCGACCTGTACCTCCGGATGATCGGCGAGGCCGTCTCGCAGTTCCGCGGTGACGTGGCCGAGGGGCAGACCGAGCTGCGGCTCGAGATCCCGGTGGACGCGCACATCCCCGAGGACTACGTCGAGTCCGAGCGGCTCCGGCTCGAGGCGTACCAGAAGCTGTCAGCGGCCTCGGCTCCGACGGCCCAGCGGGACGCCATCGACATGGTGCTCGACGAGCTCACCGACCGCTACGGGCAGCCGCCGCAGGCCGTGCAGACGCTGGTCGAGGTCTCCCGCCTGCGTCGGATGGCGCAGCAGGTCGGCCTGTCCGACGTGGTGGTCATGGGGTCGAACCTGCGCGTGGCGGGCAAGGAGCTCGCCGACTCGTCGCAGGTGCGGCTCAAGCGGATGTTCCCGGGCGCGAAGTGGTTCCCGCAGCAGAACGCGGCGAGCATCCCGATGCCGCGTCCGCACGACCAGGCGCTGCCGGACGACGCCCTGATCCAGTGGGTCGAGAGCATCCTCACCGCCGTGTACGGCGCGACGACGCCGGCGGAGGCCCCGGCCGCGTAAGGGGCGGTGTGGTCGCGAGCGGCGACGGACGGGAGGCAGGGTGGGGGCTGGCACCGTGCCTCCCGTCCGCTCGTGGGCGCGTCCACCGCGCACACGCTGTTCGCGACGATCCACGCGACGATCGACGCGTGGATCGTCGCAAAGGTGGTGCGGGCCCGGAACCGCGCCCCGCTACTCGGTCGCCTCGGCCTCGGACAGCTCGCGCCGCCCGCGGTACGCCCGGGCCCGCAGCGTGACCACGACCGCCGACGCGACGATGGCGATGCCGGAGCCGACGAGCACGGCGAGCACGCCCTCGTCGAGGATCTCCTCGTTCCGGGCGAACGCGAGCTCGTTCATGAGGAGCGAGACCGTGAAGCCGATCCCGCCGAGCACCCCGACGGTGATGATCGAGAAGAACGACAACGAGGACCGCCCCGGTGAGCGGAAGATCCGCGTCGCCACCGCGCCGAACAGCGTGATGCCGATGACCTTGCCGACCGGCAGCGCGATGACGACCGCCCAGAACGTGGGCGAGAGCTCGCTGATGCCGACGGCGGGGATGACCACCGCGGCCGACGCGAACGCGAACACCGGGAGCACGATCGCGTTCGACCACGGCTCGACGTTCTCGTGCAGGGTGTGGCCCGGACGGCGGGGGAGCACGAGCCCGAGCGCGACGCCGGCGATGGTGGCGTGAACGCCGGAGTGGTAGACGAGCCACCAGGTCAGGAGCCCGACGACGACCATCGCGACGATGAGCAGCGTCTGCCCGCTGCGTCCGGGACGGAGCATCCGGCCGAGCAGCCAGAACACCGCGAGCGTGACGACGGCACCGGCGAGGGCGAGGAAGTCGGTGTCGTGTGCGAACACGACGGCGATGATGATGATCGCGATGAGGTCGTCGAGCACCGCGAGTGCGAGCAGGAACACCCGGATGCCGCTCGGTAGCCCACGACCGAACATCGCCAGGACACCGAGCGCGAACGCGATGTCCGTCGCCGTCGGGATCGGCCAGCCGTGCGTGTACTGCGTGCCCGCAGTGACGAGCAGGAAGATGCCCGCCGGCACGAGCACACCGCCGACCGCCGCGATGGCGGGAATGATCGCGGTCTTCGGGTTCGACAGCTCACCGTCGACGAGCTCCTGCTTCAGCTCGATCGCGACGAGCAGGAAGAACACCGCCAGCAGGCCGTCGCTGATCCAGTGCGCGATCGACAGGTCGAGGCCGACGGCTCCGAGCGGTAGGTGCGCGTCGAGCAGCCGTTCGAGGCCAGGGCCGGCGGGCGAGTTCGCGACGACCAGGCCGAGCACGGCGGCGGTCAGGAGCGCGATGGCGCTGAAGCGGGGGGAGCGGACGAGGGACGACATGGATCTCCGTCTCGAGGGGTCGGGTGGTAGTCCGTCGACCAGACTTCCCGACACACCACGACCAGCATACGTGGGTGAGACGATGGCGCGATGACCGCCGTACCGGACCTCGTGACCGTCGTCGACCGCCTGCTCGCCGAGGACGGGGGCTGCGTCTGGAACCGGGCGCAGACCTACGCCACGCTCGCGCGCTACGCGGTCGAGGAGTCCTACGAACTCGTCGACGCCATCGACGACGGCGACCCGGACGACGTCCGCGAGGAGCTCGGCGACGTCCTGTACCAAGTCGTCCTGCACGCCGGGATCGCCGAACGCGCGGGGGAGTTCACCCTGGAGGACGTCGCCGCCGGGGTCCGCGACAAGATGGTCCGTCGACACCCGCACGTGTTCGGCGACGAGACCGCGGACACCGTCGACGACGTGGTCCGGGTGTGGCGCGCGGCGAAGGCGGCGGAGAAGTCGGCCCGGACGAGCGCCCTCGACGGCGTCCCGCGTGCGATGCCGCCACTGGAGCGGGCCGTCAAGCTGCTGGAGCGCCTGGAGGAGCACGGTGCTGCCGACACGGCCGTCGCGTCGGTCGTGGCCGCCGCGCCCGCCGCGCCCGCCGAGTCCGTCGCGTCCGCCGAGTCCGCCGAGTCCGTCGCGTCCGCCGCGTTCGGCTCGGTCGCTCACCGGGAGGCCCGCGGCACGTCCGACACGTCGGCCGCGGCACCCGGAGCGGGGACCGCTCGGGCATCGGTCGGGTCGCTGGCACCGGCCGACGGTGCGGGGGCGGTGGACCCGGCGTGGGGGATCGCGATGCTGGAAGAGGTCGCCGGAGCGGTGCGGGACGGGATCGACCCCGTCGCGAGTCTCCGCGTGGCGGTCGCTGCGCTCGAGGAAGCCGGCCGCGCCGCGGAGTGAGTGCGCGGGGAAAGAGAAGGGCGCCCTCCTAACCCGAAAAAGGAGGGCGCCCGTGAGCGGGTGGGCACACCCCCAGGGAGAGGTGTGCACGCAGAACCCGCTCGGGTCGCGGGGCACACTGCAGCACGGTGCCCACGCGATCGGTCCGGAGAGTGGATCAGGCACGCTCCGAACCGAGGTACTGAATGCAGTATGCCAGTAGGACGCATGCCGCGCAACTCGTCGATGCGCATCTGCCAGACTTGACGCCATGGCGACGACCGTGACGGCACCCCGTGGCATGCGTGACTTCCTCCCCGCGGACAAGGCCCGACGCGAGCACGTGCTCGGTGTCGTCCGCGACGTCTACTCGCGGCACGGGTTCGACGAGATCGAGACCCCCGTGGTCGAGGACGCCGCGCGGCTGCACTCCGGGCTCGGCGGCGACAACGAGAAGCTGGCGTTCGCGGTCATGAAGCGCGGGCTCAGCACCGAGGACCTGCAGGCTGCCCAGGCGCCGCTCGACCTCGCTGACCTCGGGCTCCGGTTCGACCTGACCGTGCCGCTCGCCCGGTTCTACGCCTCGCACCGCGCCGAGCTGCCCTCGGTGTTCCGATCGGTGCAGATCGCGCCGGTCTGGCGCGCCGAGCGTCCGCAGAAGGGGCGCTACCGCCAGTTCGTGCAGTGCGACATCGACATCCTGGGGGAGCCCGGGCAGCTGGCCGAGATCGAGCTCATCCGCGCCACGACCGCAGCGCTCGACGCGCTCGGGGTGACCGGCACCACGATCCGCATCAACGACCGGCGGATCCTGCTGACCCTGCTGGCGTCGTGGGGCATCGCGGACCCCGCTGCCGCCGACCGCGCACTCATCACGGTCGACAAGCTCGACAAGATCGGCCCGGACGGCGTCGCCGCCGAGCTCCGCAGCACCGTCGGACAGGAGCTGCCGGGGCTCGAGGACACCATCCGCGCGCTCGAGGCCGCGGACTGGACCTCGGTCGAGGGTGCTGCGTGGCTCGACGCCGAGGCGTTCGCCGACCTGCTGCGCCTGCGGGAAGCGCTGCCCGGTGTCGACCTGCGCTTCGACCCGACGCTCGTGCGCGGCATGGGCTACTACACCGGCACGATCTTCGAGGTCGCGCACCCCGACTTCGGCTACAGCCTGGGCGGCGGCGGTCGGTACGACGGCATGATCGGTCGGTTCCTCGGGCAGGACGTCCCCGCGGTCGGCTTCTCGCTGGGCTTCGAGCGCCTGGTCGACCTCGTGACACTCCCGGAGTCCGCCGAGTCGGACGCCGTGGTGCTCGTCTACGACAAGGACGTCGACCCGGTCCGGCTCGCGGCCCTCAAGACCGAGGCGCTCGCATCGCACCGGCGCGTGCGGCTCGAACGGCGCACCAAGAACACGAAGAACCTGCTCGCCGGTCTGGCCGCGCAGGGGTTCTCCGCCTTCGCGACCGTCGGCGCCGACACGACGTCGCTCGAGGGTGTGGAGTTCCGCCCGCTCGACTGAGTTGTCCACACCGGGCGTCACGGTCGACGTCGTGTTCACCTCGGCTCGCTAGGATCGGTCCCGCAAACACCACAACCAATGTGTAGGGAGTACCCCGTGGCCCTGATCGATGCCGTAGGCGCACGCGAAGTCCTCGATTCCCGAGGCAACCCGACGGTCGAGGTCGAGGTCCTCCTCGACGACGGCGTCGTGTCCCGCGCGCTCGTCCCCTCCGGTGCCTCCACCGGCGCGTTCGAGGCGTACGAACTCCGCGACGGCGATGCCTCGCGCTACGGCGGCAAGGGCGTGCTCAAGGCCGTCGACGCCGTCCTCGACGAGATCGGCCCGGCGCTCGAGGGCTTCGACGCCACCGACCAGCGCCTCGTCGACGCCGCGCTCATCGAGCTCGACGGAACCGAGAACAAGTCCCGCCTCGGCGCGAACTCGATCCTCGGGGCCTCGCTCGCCGTGGCCCGTGCCGCTGCCGACTCGGCTGACCTGCCGCTGTTCCGCTACCTCGGCGGCCCGAACGCGCACACGCTGCCCGTTCCGCTGATGAACGTCGTCAACGGCGGTGCCCACGCGGACACCAACGTCGACATCCAGGAGTTCTTCCTCGTGCCCTACGGCGCCGAGTCGTTCTCCGAGGCGCTCCGTTGGGGCGTCGAGACCTACCACGCCCTCAAGGGCGAGCTGAAGAAGCAGGGCCTCGCGACCGGCCTCGGCGACGAGGGCGGCTTCGCGCCGGAGCTCGCGTCGAACCGTGCGGCGCTCGACTTCCTGCTGACCGCGATCGAGAAGGCCGGCTACACCCCGGGCAAGGACATCGCCGTCGGCCTCGACGTCGCGTCCACCGAGTTCTTCCACGACGGCAAGTACTCGTTCGAGGGCAAGCAGCTCTCGAGCCAGGAGTTCACCGCGTACTTCGCCGACCTCGTCGCGAACTACCCGCTCGTCACGATCGAGGACCCGCTGGCCGAGGACGACTGGGAAGGCTGGTCGCACCTGACTGCCGAGCTCGGCGACAAGGTCCAGATCGTCGGCGACGACCTGTTCGTCACCAACCCGAAGCGTCTGCAGCGGGGCATCGACGAGAAGGCCGCGAACTCGATCCTGGTGAAGGTCAACCAGATCGGCACGCTCACCGAGACCCTCGACGCGGTCTCGCTCGCGCACCGTCACGGCCTCACCTCGATCCTGTCCCACCGCTCCGGCGAGACCGAGGACACCACGATCGCGGACATCGCGGTCGCGGTCGACGGTGGTCAGATCAAGACCGGTGCACCGGCTCGTTCGGACCGCGTCGCGAAGTACAACCAGCTGCTCCGCATCGAGGAAGAGCTCGGCGACGCCGCGGTGTACGCCGGTCGCTCGGCCTTCCCGCGCGCCAAGTCACTGTAAGCAGCTCGGCCAGCAGCACCGGCACCACCGAGACGCCGTCCTCCTCCGAGAGGGCGGCGTCTCGTCGTGTGCGCGGCGTCGAGCGGTCGAAAGACGTCGGCAGGCGCGGACTCATCCGACGGGACGTGACCGCCGGACGCGCGCCGGGCGGTGGGTCGTGACCGCTCCCGGTACGGGACGGGTTGGCGGGCCGGACCCGCGCCTCCCGTCGGAGCGATCGGACGACACGAGTCGCTGAGAGGCCACCGAACGGCCGCGTGCCGGGCGCTCCCACCGCGTCGGTCGGGTTATCGTCGGGACGTGCCCAGCCAGAAGCCCCGCGTCCGCCGCGTCCCCGTGGCGATGCCCGACGGCAGCACGTCGGCGCAGCCCTGGTACCGCTCGATCCACTTCTCCGGGTTCAGCCTGCTGATGCTCGCGATCATCGTGCTCTTCGTCGTGGTGCTCGCCCCGTCGCTCCGCACGCTCATCCAGCAGCAGGAGCAGATCGCCCAGCAGCAGCGTGAGGTCGCGAGCCAGAAGGCCGACGTCACGCAGAAGAAGAAGGACGTCGCCCGCTGGGACGACCCCGCGTACATCGAGGCGCAGGCGCGCGACCGCCTGCTCTACGTGTACCCGGGCGAGGAGAGCTACCTCGTGATGGGGGCCGAGGACCGCAAAGCCGAGACCACGCCGACGACGGACTCCGGCACGCCCGTCAGCACGAAGGTCCAGACGCCGAAGGTGGACTGGGTGCAGGCGATGCTGTCCTCGGTGCTGCAGTCCGGGCTCACCGACGAGACCGCCGCCGACCTCGTGGCCCCGGACGTCTCGGGCACCGGCGAGAGCAAGTAGCTCCGAGCCGCACCCGTCCGGCGCGACGGTGCGCGGGGTACCGGGTCTCCGGTAGGCTCACGTTCCCGTGACGACCCCTCCCTTCGACCCGCCCTCCGACCGCGACGTCCAGGTCGTGTCGGCGCAGCTCGGCCGACCGGCACGCGACGTCATCGGGATCGCGGCACGGTGCGTCTGTGGCAATCCCACGGTCGTCTCCACGAAGCCCCGACTGTCGAACGGCACCCCGTTCCCGACGTTCTACTACCTGTGCCACCCCGCGGCCACCGCTGCGGTCAGCACCCTCGAGGCCAACCAGGTGATGCCGGAGCTGGCAGCACTGCTCGAGGACGACACCACCGCGGCCGCGTACCTCGCGGCCCACGAGTCCTACCTGGCCGATCGCGAGTCGATCGAGCACGTCGACGAGATCGTCGGCATCAGCGCCGGTGGCATGCCCACCCGTGTGAAGTGCCTGCACGCCCTCGTCGGTCACGCCCTCGCCGCCGGACCCGGCGTCAACCCCATCGGTGACCTCGCGCTCGAGCGCGCGGACTGGTCGCCCTCCCGGTGTGAGTGCCGGGCGTATGATGACGGTGCAGACGCTGGAGTCGGGGCGGGTGGCGGCGAAGTCTGACTCGACTCCGAAACCCCCATCCAAGGAGATCATCCCCCGTGCCCAAGATCCTCGTCGTCGGCGGCGGTTACGCCGGTTTCTACACCGCATGGAAGCTCGAGAAGCACCTTCGCCAGGGCGAAGCCGAGGTCGTCATGGTGGACCCGCTGCCGTACATGACGTACCAGCCGTTCCTGCCCGAGGTCGCTGCCGGTTCGATCGAGCCGCGTCACGCGGTCGTCTCGCACCGCCGCCACCTCAAGAACACCCGCGTCGTCACCGCGAAGGTCACCAAGGTCGACCACGCGACGAAGACCGCCACGATCACGCCGACCGAGGGCGAGGCGTGGGAGGAGTCCTACGACCAGATCGTCATGACCGCCGGCGCGGTGTCCCGCACGTTCCCGATCCCGGGTGTCGCGGACGAGGCCATCGGCCTCAAGACGATCGAGGAAGCCGCGGCGATCCGCGACAAGATCCTCACGAACTTCCACAAGGCGGCGAACCTGCCGGCCGGTCCCGAGCGTGACCGCCTGCTGACCGTCGTCGTCGTCGGTGGTGGCTTCGCCGGCATCGAGGTGTTCGCCGAGCTCCGCTCCTTCGTCACCGACCTGCTGAAGAGCTACCCGCAGCTCTCCTTCGACGAGACGCGCTTCCACCTGGTCGAGGCGATGGGCCGCATCATGCCCGAGGTCTCGCTCGAGACCTCGCACTGGGTGCTCAAGAACCTGGCGCAGCGCGGTGCGAACGTGCACCTCGAGACCCAGCTGGCCTCGGCCGTCGGTGGCGTCTGCGAGCTCAAGACGAGCGACGGCGCGATCGAGAAGATCGAGTCCGACCTCATCATCTGGACCGCCGGTGTCATGGCGAACCCGATGGTCAAGGGCACCGACTTCCCGCTCGAGCAGCGCGGTCGCATCCGCGTGCAGCCCGACCTGCGCGTCGTCGACGACAACGGCGTGATCGCGGACGCATGGGCCTGTGGCGACGTCGCAGCCGTGCCGGACCTCACCGGTGGTGGCGTCGGCGGCTTCTGCGTGCCGAACGCCCAGCACGCCGTCCGTCAGGCGAAGCAGCTCGCGAAGAACCTGGTCGCGACCATCCGTGGCGAGGCCACGACCGACTACAAGCACGAGAACCTCGGCGCCGTCGCGGGCCTCGGTCTCGGCATCGGCGTGTTCCAGTCCGGCAAGTTCGCCATGAAGGGCTTCCTGGCGTGGGGCGCGCACCGCGGCTACCACGGCATAGCGATGCCGTCGTGGGAGCGCAAGTGGCGCGTCGTCGGCGACTGGGTCGGTGGTTTCTTCCTGGGCCGCGACATCGCGTCGCTCGACGACCGTGAGACCCCGCGCGCTGCGTTCGAGGCCTTCGCGTCCCGTCCGAAGCCCGCGGCCGAGGCCCCGGCAGCTCCGGCCGCCGCTCCGGCTCCGGAAGAGGGCAAGCCCGCTGGTGCCGCCGGCCCGGCGTACGGCGAGCCCGCCAAGGACGTCTCGAACGAGGCCGAGCCCGTGAAGGCCCCGGCCGACGCCAAGTAGTCCCAGCAGCAGTCCGCGAGAGGCGGTCACCCTTCGGGGTGGCCGCCTCTCTCGCATCGGTAGGCTGTTGCGGCCCGCCCCCGTGGCCCAATCGGTAGAGGCATGCGACTTAAAATCGCCGAGTTGTGGGTTCGAGTCCCACCGGGGGTACCAGTTCGAGTCCCGCGAAAGCGACAGTCTGCCGCCAACCGTTCGCGGCACACTGTCGCCCTGGCGGGCAGGACGGCGCGACCGCGGGTGCATCTGTCGCTTCGGCGGGTGTGAACCGGCCCCAGCCCGGCCGGGAGGCCCGTGGCGCGCCCGCACCGCGCCTCCCGTCCGTCACACGCGTGCGTCCCGCGAAAGCGACGTCGTGCCGCCAACCGTTCGCGGCACACTGTCGCTTTCGCGGGCAGGACGGCGCGTCCGTGCGGACATCTGTCGCTTTGACGTGCGCGCACCAGGTCCGCGCACGAACATGTCCGGCCGAATTCAACTTAGGGTTGCCTAACCTAACTCCTGTCCCTATGCTCAGGGAGTTAGGTAAGGCTACCCAAACTTGGAGACCACCCGAATGCACCTGTCCTCTCCTCGCGCCCGGCGTCTGGCCGCCGGCGCGACCGCCGTCGCCCTCGGCGCGACGATTGCCGCGGCCGCCGCGCTCGGCGCTGCCCCCGCGAACGCCGCCTCCGCCGACGTCACCGACGCGTCGCTGTCCTGGAGCCTCAGCAACGAGGCCAACGCCGGCGCCTACTTCGGCGGCTGCAACTTCCTGTCCGCCGGGGTCGCCGGCAACTCGGGTGCCTCGGCACCGTGGACCGCGACCAACCCGTCGCCCGGCTACGCCGCTTCGGCCGGCAACGTCTCGATCGCCTACCCGAAGGCCGCGGGCGGTACCTCGACCCCGACCTTCGCCACGAAGTGCCAGACCGGCGACGGCACCACGGTCCGCCCGGGCACCACGACCGCCGGCGTCCTGACCCTGGCCGAGGGTACCGGCACCGTCGACGCCGCAGCCGGCACCGCGGACATCGCGTGGGACGGCGGCTTCACGGTCGCGTTCTACGGCGGCCTGACCTACTGGTCCGCCGAGGACCCGGAACTGCACGTCGCAGCGGACGGCACGGGTGAGCTCACGGCGACGGTCTCGGGCTACGCGGCCTCGCGCGACGGGGGCAGCTGGGCGCCGCTGACGCCGCGCACCGTGCACCTCGCGACCCTCACCGACGTCGACGTCACGAGCTCGGGCATCACCGTGAGCCCGGACTGGCAGGGTGTCGAGCCCGCGTCGGCGACGAGCCTGAACAAGACGAACGCCGACTGGGGTTCGTGGCCGGCGGACTTCGTCGACTTCCAGAACGAGACCGGTCAGAGCTCGTACTGGTACACGTCCGGCGCGAACGACGCCGCGGCCAAGAAGCCGCAGCCGATCTCGATCGCCTACACGGCAGCCGAGGCACCCACGCCCGAGCCGACCGAGCCGAGCGAGCCGGGCACCCCGGAGCCCACGACCGGCCCGACCACCGGCCCGACCACCGGCCCGACCACCGGCCCGACCACGGAGCCCACCACCGGCCCGACCACGGAGCCCACCACCGCGCCGACGACCCCGGCCCCGTCGATCAGCACCGGTGGCACCACCACCTTCACGGTCGGCGACTCGGTGCCGCTGCGCGCCGAGGGCCTGCCGGCAGCGACGGAGTACTCGATCGTCCTGCACAGCGACCCCGTCGTCCTCGGCACCGTGACCACGGACGCCGACGGGGCCTTCGCGACCTCGGTCGTGATCCCCACGGGAACCCCGGCCGGAGCGCACACCATCGCGGTGGAGTCCTCGGACGGCACCGCCGTGGTCTCGCTCGCCATCACGGTCACCGCGGACGGCACCGTCGTCGTCGACCCGATCGACACCACCACGGCCGTCACCACCGGCGCAGCCGTGAACACCGGAGGCACCGTCTCCGGCACCTCGGCCCTGCCGTGGATCGGGCTGTCGGCCTTCGGCGTCGTCGCCCTCGGCTCGGTCGCGTTCATCGCGTACCGCCGCCGCGTCACCCAGCAGGACTGACGCACCGGGATCCGCGGGGCGGTCGACCCCGCCACGCGGATCCCGGCACCCAGGTGTCGGACGGGAGGCGCGCCTCCCGTCCGACACGTCCGTCACCACCCCGGAACGGAAGATGACCGCCCCACCCACCCGACCGCGCACCGCGCTGCTCTGGACGATCGCCGTGCTCGCCGCGGCGACCCTCGTCGTCGGCGTGGTCGGTGTGGTCACGGCGACCACCGGAGCCGCATCGCCGACGGCGATCACCGGCACGTCGCTCGACGGCAAGCAGGTCACGCTCGACCCGGGCGAGTCGGGGACGGCGGCGTCTGCCTCGAACGCGGTCGCCGACACCGGCGTCCAGCTCGTGGTGCCGTCGGTCGGGCTCGAGGTGCCGCTCGGCGAACTGGACGCCGTCGACGGTCAGATCACGCCGCCGGGGTTCAGTGAGGCCTACCGGGTCCGCAACCTGGGGGTCCCGCTGACGGACCGCGCGGACGGCACCGTGTTCGTCGTCATGCACTCGCTGCGGAACGGTGCGATCGGCCCGGGCAACCTGCTCATCGACGTCGACGGGCAACGCTCCGAGGTCGTGGTCGGCAGCAGCGTCCGGATCGGCGACGCGCGGTGGACGGTGACCGGTTCCGAGCGGATCACGAAGGCGACCGTGGCCGCCGATGCCGACGTCTGGGCGGACGAGCCCGGCCGGCTCCTGCTCATCACGTGCCTGCAGCGGCCGGACGGCTCCCCGTCGGTCGACAACGTGGTCATCGAGGCCACGCTCGATCGCTAACATCACCTGCGTGGTCGGACTCGGAAGCGCACTCGCGAACCTGAAGAACGCCCTCCGTCGGCCCGAGGCCCACGTCGAGGTCGTCGACGGCGAGACCGTCCCCGTCGGCATGCTCCTCGGCACGCTCGGTGCACTGCTGCTCGACGCGGGCAGCTCCGTCACCGACGTCCGCTCGGCGCTCGAGAAGGCCCGCGACGCCGCCGGGGTCGGTCCGACCCTGGCGATCGGGGTGTTGCCGGCGCTCGTGATGGTGAGCGAGGTCTCGACCGGTGCGGCGACGATCGTGAACGCCGAGGGCGTCGAGCTGTCGTCGCGACAGGCTGCACGAGCGAACCGGGTCGTGCTCGGGTTGGAGAGCGGGTCGATCGCCCTCGCCGAGATCCCCGCGCGGGTCCGGGCCATCCGTGCCGGCACCGTCCCGCCGCCCGCACTGCCGTGGATCCTCGGCAACGCGCTGACCTCCGCCGGGCTCGCCGTCGTGTTCCGGTGCCCGTGGTGGGCGATCCTGCTCGCGCTCCTGGTCGGTGCGCTCGTCGGGGTCATCGGCCTGCTGCTCCGGCGCTTCCGCGAGGCCGTCGCGATCATCCCGTTCCTTGCCGCTTTCGTGTCGACGGCCATCGTCGGACTCGTCGCCGCGGGTGCCGGGTTCGAGCAGGTCCCGCTGTTCGCCGTGTGCGCCCCGGTGGCGGTGTTCGTCCCCGGTGCCCTCATCACCAACGCCCTGCTCGAACTGACCGCCGCGGACATCGTGACCGGGTCCTCGCGGCTGGTCCAGGGGCTCATCATGCTCGGCTTCATGGCGGCCGGCATCGCTTCGGGCAGTGCGCTGACCGGGTTGCACGTCGACCCGTCCTCGGCGGCACTCGTCGGCGAGGTCGCCGGCGTCGGCACGGACCTGGCCGGGTGGGAGTCCGTGCCGTCCTACTGGGTGTCGTGGGTCGCAGTGGTGGTCCTGGCGGTCGGCCTCGGCCTGGTGTTCCGCTCGGGCTGGCGGCTGACGCTCGTGTCGGTGGCGGTCATGGTCACCGCCTACGCGCTGGTGAGCGGGACGACGCCGGTGTGGGGGAGCGTCGTCGCGACCGGGGCGACGGCGGCGCTGTTGTTCGTCGCGACGCGGTTGCTCGAGCGGCTCGTGCCGGCGATCCCGGCGACGGTGTCGTTCTTCCCGGCGTTCCTGCTGCTCGTCCCCGGGACCGTCGGGCTGGTGGCGGTGGCCACGTTCGACCCCGAGTCCCTCGCGACGCCCCTGGCGACCTTCGTCAGCCTGTGCATCGGGACGAAGATCGGTGGGTTGCTGCCGGGTCTGTTCGCCCGGAACGCGCCGAGCCACACGTAGCGCGGCCCGGGGGTACCTGGGCGTTCCGGGCCGGATCGGGCGTACCTGGTCGGAAGTTTCGACCAGGTACGCCCGATCCGGCAAAGCACCGCACGCGGCATGGGAAGGAACGCACGCAGGCACGGCCGTGGACGCGACCGGCTGACGGACGGGAGGCGCGGGGCGGGGCCGCCACGGGCCTCCCGTCCGACGCCGCGCACGTCCAGAGCCCGCTACGGCTCGAGCAGTCGGCCCGCCGCCTGGTCCTCCGCTGCCGTCGCCTTGGCGAGGTAGTGCACCTTCTTGCCCGTCGCGTTGTAGGGCAGCTCGTCGACGAAGCGGTACCGCCGCGGCCGCTTGTAGCGGGCGAGACCGGGGTGTGAGCCCGTCCACTCCTCGAGCTCGGCGGCGGCTGCGACGTCGTCGTCCGGTAGCCGTCCCGCTGCACGGACCACGTACGCCGTGACGACCTCGCCCCAACGCTCGTCCGGGATCCCGACGACGATCGAGTCGGCGACGCCCGGGTGCTCCTGGAGTGCGGCCTCGACCTGGACGGGGTGGACGTTCTCGCCGCCGGAGATGATCATGTCGTCCTTGCGGCCGACGATCGTCACCCGCTCGTGCTCGTCCCACGTCGCGAGGTCGCCGGGGTAGAACCAGCCGTTCGCGAACTTCTCCGCCTCGAGCCCCGGGTTGCGGTACGAGTAGCCGGACTTCACGGTCCGGACCGCGAACTCCCCGATCTCGGAGCCGTCCTTCGGCACGGTGTCGCTCGGGTCGGCCAGGCGGTCCTCGTACACGCGCACCACGGCGACGTCGTCGTCCGTCGATGCACGGCCGGTGGAGCCGGCACCGTCGGGGAAGTCCTCAGGACGCAGGAAGGTGTTCCAGAAGGTCTCGGTCGTGCCGTAGCCGTTGAAGATCCGCGGGGACAGGAGCTCCTGGTAGCGGAGTGCGGCGGCGCGGTCGAGCGGTGCACCCATCGTGACGATGCCGTGCAGGGACGACAGGTCGCGGGGCCGGGCCTCTTGCGCGTTCACGAGCTGCACCAGGTTCGGCGGCGCACCGATCAGGAACGTCAGCCGCTCGGACTCGACCAGGTCGAGCACCCGCTCGGCGTCGAAGTGCCGCAGGGTGGTGAGCTCGGCGCCGACGTAGAACACCGGGTTCGGGCCGCCCGAGTACAGGCCGCCACGGTGGAACAGCGGCGACATGTTGAGCGTCTTGTCGAAGGGGCTGAGCGGGAAGTGCATCACGACGTCGTGGGCGCTGAGCACCTCGACCAGGCTCGGCAGGGGCACCGGCTTCGGTCGCCCGGTGGTGCCGGAGGTGTAGAGCCGGGTGGTCTCGTCGTAGGTGCTGCGGGGCTCGGTCGCGGCGAGTTCGGCGGGCGTGACGGGGTCGGCGGCGAGGAGCGCGGTGAACGCGACCCGCGCGTCGTGTTCGGGGTCGTCGTGTGCGGTGTGCGTGTCTTGGTCGTCGTGGTGCGCGGCGTGGTCGTCGCCACTGACGACGACGATGTGGTCCGGACGGTGCGGCGCGGTCTCGAGCGCTCGGGCGATGTCGTCGCCGCGCACCGCGTCGTGCACCAGCACCACGGGCGCGGAGTCCTCGATGATGAAGGCGACCTCGTCGGGGGCGAGCCGGATGTTCGTCGGCGAGAACACCGCGCCGATGCGGTGGCACGCCAGGTAGAGCATCGCGAACTCGGGCGAGTTGAACAGCTCGACCATCACGACCGAACCGCGACCGACTCCGTGCCGGACGAGCCACCCGCCGATGTGGTCGACGACGTCCCCGAGTTCCGCGTAGGTCCACGACCGACCCGTGTCCGGGTCGCGCAGCGCGGGCCGGTCCGCGAAGCGGTGGGTGTTCCGCGCGAAGCCGTTCGCGTACGTGTAGCTGCCCTCGAACACCTCGCGGAACCGCGTCGGGTCGTAGTCGGATCGGGTCTCGGTCATCATCGCTCCCTGGGGCGGTCGAACGGCGCGTCACGCACCGATCGTCACTGTATCCGCCGCGCGGGGACGGCGGACGGGAGGCCCGGTGCGGGTCAGGCGGCCGCGTCCGGTCGCGCGGTGCGCGCCCAGAACCAGGCCCCGATCGCGCCCGCCACGCAGGCCGCGCCGACCGCGCCGAGCAGCACCGGCGACGCGTGGGTCCCCGCGGGACCCGAGTAGACCGCGGCGGTGAGCGCCACCGCGACGACCGCGAGTGCCACGTACCGGGCACGCGAGGCCATCAGGACCGCACTGCCGGCGGAACCCGCGAACGGCAGCAGCGTGGCGACGACGGCTCCGACCCCGCCGACGCACAGGGTGATGGCGAACTCCGACGTCAACGCGGACCAGAAGCCCCCGCCCGCGGTCAGGCTGTGGAGCACCCACCCCGCGGTCGCGAGCCCGAGCAGCGCGATCGTCCGCCAGGTCGCGCTCCGGGCACCGGCGGCGATCCCGGAGCCGAGGCGCAGTGCGGCGGTGTCCAGGTCGGGGCGTCCCGACGGCACGAGCACCATCCCGACGATCAGGGCGGGGGAGAGGTCCGCGGCCCGCGTGATCCCGCACGCCACGAGCGCCGCGAGCACCAGCCACGGGGACACCCGGAAGCCCACCGCACGGTGGTCGGGCCCGGCTGCCCACCGGGTCACGAGCACCACGGCCGCCGTGAGCACCGCGGTGCCGAGCAGCACGGCGATGGCGAGGCGGACGTAGCGGGCCTCGAGCGAGACGCCCACGCCGAGCAGCGTGCACAGGGCGGCGACGGCCACCGCGACCGTGATCGACACCCAGGTCGGCAGCACGTCGTCGGACCCGGTGCGGTCCGAGCGCGAGCGGTTCCGCCCGAGCAGTCCGGCGAAGGGCGAGCGGATGCGCCCGCGGGCAGCGGCGGCGACGAGCGCGAGGGGTGCGGCGATGAGCAGGAGGAACCCGGCGGCGACGGCCGTGGCGATCAGGACGGTCCGCCACGAGAACGCGGCCTGGATCGTCGGAACGGTGCGGTCGTAGGCGGTGGCAGCGGTCCAGTCGCCCGCGGGGCCCGACCAGTCGGTGCGGCCGCCGCCGGAGCCTGCGGCCCCGGGGGTGCTCGTGCCGGTCGGGTCGGTGCCGTCGCCGGGCGCTGCTGCTGATCCGGGCCCGTCGTCGCCGGTGCCGCCGGCGTTCCCGGTTCCGGTGCCGGCCGGGGTCCCCGCGTCACCGGGGGTCTGGCCGTCACCCGGTGCGGTCGTGGTGCCGGTGGGGCCGGTTCCGGTGCCGTTGCCGGTGCCGGTGGTGCCGGTCCCGTTGGTCGGTGCGTCCCCGCCGGTGCCGGAGGTGCCGGGGGTGCCGTTCGGGGTGCCCGAGGTCGACCACACGGTGACCTGCACGGCAGCGGACGATCGCGAGTAGTTGCCGGCGGCGTCGTTCTGCGTCGCGGTGAGGTCGTGTCCGCCGGCCCGCAGTTGCGACCCAGCGGTGGAGCAGGACCACGAACCGTTCGCAGCGACCTCGGCGCGGCAGACGGGTGCGCGGTCGACGTAGACGGTCACGTCGGCGCCGGGCTCGCCGGTGCCGCGGACGACCGTGGCACGCGAACCGACGCGGTCGCCGTCGTCGGGTGCGGTGATCCGCGGGGCTGCCGGTGCTGTGCGGTCGACCGTGATCCGCACCGGGGCCGAAGATGCGCTGCGCAGGTCGGAGCGATAACCGCGGGCCGTGCTCGCGGTCTGCGACGCGGTCACCGTGACGGTCGTGTCGGACCGCAGCACGAGCGAGGTCGTCCACCGCCCGTCCGGACCGACCGGCGCCGACTGCTGCGTCGACGACCCGGAGACCGACAGCACCACCGTGGAACCGGGGAAGCCCGTGCCGGAGAGCGCGCCGCTGGTCGGGTGGTCGGACGCGATGGTCGGAGGCACGATGACGTCGGAGGCCGGGGCGCTCGCGGGCGGCTGGCTCGGCGCGGTGACGTCCCGCACCGTGAAGACCTGCTGCGGACCCGACCGCACCGTACCGAGGCACGACCACGAACCGTTCGCCTGCACCTGAGCCGAGCACCCGGCCGAACCGGTCGACGCGGGGCCCGCGACGCGGACGACGTGCGCCGGGGTCCCGGTGCCGTGGAACCGGGCGGTGCTGCTCGTCACGTCCCCCGGGTCGGCGATGGTCGGTGCGACGGGCGGTCGCCCGGTGGACGCCGGCGGGGGCGTGGGGGTACCGGGCCGACCGCTGCTCGGCGGGCCGACGAGTTCGCCCGGTGCGGGGGTCGCGGTGCTCGCGGCGCTGACGCGTTCGGCGGTCGCTCGTTCGTGGGCCGCTGTGCCGGCGAACGCGGGGGCGGCTGCCGCCGCCAGCAGCGCCGCGGCGAGGACGGCCGTGGCCGAGGCGAGCGCGACGAACCGGGTACGACGACGAGGGCCGTCGCCCCCGACGGCCCGGTCGTCCACGTTGTCCCCTCGCGTGCTCACCGGCTCCATCCCACGTGATCCGGGCCGCTGGGTCAATACACCTTGCGGATGATGTCCCGCATCCGGTCGTGTTCGCCCCGCAGCCCGAACGCCCGGTGTGCGTGACTCGGGAATCGCCCGTGAACCCTGGCGGTCGACGCGAGCACCGCGGACGCGTCGGTAGACTTCACGACGGCCGTTCAGGCCACGCAGCACCGCGGATCCGAACGCGAGAAGGAGCACCCACGCATGGACACCGGACTCGTCACGACGCTGATCGTCGTCGGAGTGGTGGTGGTGATCCTGGTCATCATCGGGATCTACCTCTGGGTGACGTACAACTCGCTCGTCACGCTCAAGGTGCGTGTGGACGAGGCCTGGAGCGACATCTCGGTGCAGCTGAAGCGGCGCGCCGACCTCATCCCGACCATCGTCGACACGGTCAAGGGGTACGCCACCCACGAGAAGGCCGTCTTCGACGACGTCACCAAGGCGCGCTCCGAGACCCTGACGGCCGGTGACGCCGGCACGGCCTCCGCGGCCGAGGGACACATGCAGAAGGCGCTGAAGAGCGTGTTCGCGGTCGCCGAGGGGTACCCGCAGCTGCAGTCGAGCCAGAACTTCCTGCAGCTGCAGACCGAGCTCGTCGACACCGAGGACAAGATCCAGTCCGCCCGGCGCTTCTACAACGGCGGCGTGCGCGAGCTGAACACGAAGATCCGGGTCTTCCCGAACTCCACGTTCGCCAAGCGACGGGGCTTCGCCGAGGCGGCGTTCTTCGAGACCGCCGAGCCGGCAGCCATCGCCGAGCCGCCGCGCGTCCAGTTCTGACCCCAGCCTCGCAGCTGCCGTGTACAGCGCCATCGCGCGGAACAAGCGCAACACCGTCGTCATCGTCCTGGTCTTCCTGCTGATCATCGGCGCGCTCGGGTTCCTGGGCGGCTACCTGGCGGGGAACGTCTCGATCGGCGTCATCGTGCTCGCCGTCGCCCTGGGCTACGCGGTGCTGCAGTACTTCTTCGCCGCTCGGCAGGCGACCGCCATCGCCGGCGGCATCGAGATCGACCGCACCTCCGAACCGCGGCTCTGGCGGACGGTCGAGAACCTCGCGATCTCGACCGGCATGCCGATGCCCCGGGTCTACGTCATCCAGGACCCGTCGCCGAACGCCTTCGCCACCGGGCGCGACCCGGAGCACGCCGTGGTCGCGGCGACGACCGGGCTGCTGCAGATCATGGACGACCAGGAGCTCCAGGGTGTGATGGCCCACGAACTCGGGCACGTCCGCAACTACGACATCCGGGTCTCGACGATGGTGTTCGGGCTGGTGGTCGCCGTCGGCCTGATCGCCGACGTGCTCCTGCGCATCTCGATCTTCAGCGGCCTGTCCGGCGGCCGGAACCGCAACTCGGACAACGGCGGTGGCGCGAACCCGGTGCTGCTCATCGCCGGCATCGTGGCCGTCGTCGTGGCGCCGATCGCCGCGGCGGGCGTGCAGGCTGCGGTGTCCCGGCAGCGCGAGTACCTCGCCGACGCCACCGGTGCGATGACGACCCGTCACCCCGAGGGCCTCGCCCGGGCGCTCGAGAAGCTCGGCGCGTACGGCCGACCGATGCAGACGCAGAACTCGTCGATGGCGCACCTGTGGATCGCCGACCCGATGCGCCCCGGCGTGATGGACCGGCTGTTCTCGACGCACCCGCCGCTGCCGGACCGCATCGCACGGTTGCGGGCGAACGCCGACCGCTTCTGACGCCGGTCAGGCCTCGACGGCGTCGAGATGCTCCGTGGGTTCGGGGGCATCGGCGTCGTCGACGGCTTCGTGCGGGACCAGCGGGAGGCCGAGCGCCCCGGCGACCGCGGCTGCAGCCGTGCCCCGATCGGTGACCTCGACCTCGTCGAGTCCCTGCCAGGCGGCGGTGCGTCGGAGGGTCTCGGCCAGCCGCTCGGCATCGAGGTGCTCGCCGGGCTCCTGCCACGCGGTCCGGACCCGCAGCACGCCACGCTGCCGGTCGCTCTTCAGGTCGACCCGGCCGACGAGGCGGTCGTCCTGCAGCACGGGCAGCACGTAGTACCCGAACACCCGCTTCGGGGCCGGTGTGTAGATCTCGATCCGGTAGTGGAACCCGTACATCCGCTCCGCCCGCCGGCGGAACCACACGACCGGGTCGAACGGGCTGAGCACCGCGTCGGCGGTGACCTGCCGGGGCACCCGGGCGTCGGGGTGGAGCCAGGCCCGCTCACCCCAGCCCTCGACCCGCACGGGCAGGAGCTCGCCGGCAGCGGTGAGCTCCGCGATGGCGCCGGCGGTGTCGTCCGACCGCAGTCGGTAGTAGTCGGCGATGTCCGCTCGGGTGCCGACGCCGAGGGCGCGGGTGGCGTGCCGGACGAGTTCGAGCACTGCGGCAGCGCGCGGCGGTGCCGTCTCGAGGAACCCGGCCGGCAGGACCTGCTCGGGCAGGGCGTAGACGCGCTCGAAGCCCGAGCGTCCGGCGCTCACGGCCTCGCCCCAGCGGAACATCTGCTCGAGCCCGAGTTTCACGTCGCTCCAGCCCCACCACGGCCCACGGCGCACGTTCGACTCGTGCTCGACCGCGCTGGCTCGCATCGGCCCCTCGGCACGCAGGAGCGCGTGCAGCTCGCGTCGGACCCCGGCGGTGCGGGTGACGCCGTCGATCCTGGTCGGACCGGCGTCGCGCTCCCGCAGGGCGTCCATCCGCCAGCGGAACAGCCGCAGGTCGTCGCGCGGGATGAGGGCTGCCTCGTGCGCCCAGTACTCGGTGTAGGGCCCGGACCGGCCGAGGGTCAGTCGGTCGAGCGTGGACCGGTCGTACGCCCCCAGCCGTGCGAAGAGCGGCAGGTAGTGGCTGCGCTCGAACACGTTCACCGAGTCGATCTGCAGCAGCCCGAGCCGGGCGAACGCAGCGTTCACCGCACGCGTCGAGACGTCCGTCGCCGGTGGCCGACCGAACCCCTGCGCGGCGAGGGCGACGCGGCGGGCTTCGGCGGCGGAGAGCGAGGACCTGACCATGCGGCGACGCTACCGAACCCCGCCGACAGCGCGGCGTCCGAACGTATGCCGTATCTGGAACGCGAGGGCGTCTGGATCGCTAGGATCGGCCCATGGCCTGGGGAAAGAAGACACCGCACACGGATCCCGTCGTCGTCGATGACGCGGTGCCGCCCGGCATGCGGATCGCCGGTGCGTGGTCGTGGCGGATCCTCGTCGTGGTCGGCGTCGTCGCGGTGGTCATCTACCTGGTCACGCTGTTCAGCGAGATCCTCATCCCGTTCCTCATCGGCATCGTCGTCGCCGCGCTCCTGGTCCCCCTGTCGAACTGGATGCAGCGCCACCACGTGCCGAAGTGGCTCGCGGTCATCGTCAGCCTGGTCGGTGGGCTCGCCGCCGTCGGGGCGCTCATCTGGCTCGTCGTCGACCAGATCGCCGCCGCCTACCCGTCGCTCCGCGACCGCACCCTGTCGCAGTACGACAACATCCGCGACTTCGTGCTCAGCTCCGGGCTCGGGATCAGCCAGAAGGACCTGAACTCCTACCTCAACCAGGCGACCGACTGGCTGCAGAGCAACTCCGGCTCGATCCTGTCCGGAGTCGCCAGCGCGGGGTCGTCCCTGACGCACATCCTCACCGGCCTGTTCATCGTCATCTTCACGGTGATCTTCCTGCTCATCGACGGCAAGAACGTCTGGCGCTGGACGGTCCGGCTCTTCCCGAAGAACGCCCGCAGCGCGATCGACGGCGCCGGGGTCGCCGGCTGGACGACGTTGACGAGCTTCATCCGGGTGCAGATCTTCGTCGCGTTCGTCGACGCCGTCGGCATCGGCCTCGGTGCCTTCTTCCTGCAGCTGCCGCTCGTCGTGCCGATCGCGGTCTTCGTGTTCCTCGGGTCGTTCATCCCGGTCGTCGGCGCGATCGTCACCGGGTTCCTGGCGGTGTTCGTCGCCCTGGTCTTCAACGGCCCGGTGGCGGCGGTCATCATGCTCGGCGTGATCCTGGTCGTGCAGCAGGTCGAGGGACACATCCTGCAGCCGCTCGTCATGGGAAGCGCCGTCAAGGTGCACCCGCTCGCCGTCGTCCTCGGGGTCACCGCGGCGTCGGGTCTCGCCGGCATCGCGGGCGCGTTCTTCGCCGTCCCGCTCATCGCCACCGTCAACTCCATGGTCACGACCATCTCGAGCGGTCGGTGGAAGACGATGGACTCCGACCACGTGCTCGAGGCCAAGCAGGACGCGCACGACGAGAACGTCCGGACCAAGCGCCGGCGCAAGGTCCTCAAGTTGCGCAAGCGCCGTGGCGACGTCCCGAAGCCGGGCACCGACGAGCAGCCGACCGCGGTCAAGGGGACGGCAGGCTGACGCTGAACGATCCCTCGTGTCACGGGTTCGCCGCGGACGCCCGGAACGACGATGATGGGGGAGTGACCGACACCAGCGCCTCCCAGCACACGCTCGCTGCGATCCCCACCCTCGCGGACATCGAGACGGCGCGGGAGACCATCTCGGGCGTCGCGCGCGTCACCCCGATGGAGACCTCGCAGTTCCTGGCCGAGGTGCTCGGTTCACCGGTGCACCTGAAGTGCGAGAACCTGCAGCGCACCGGTGCGTACAAGGTCCGCGGCGCGTACAACCGCCTGTCGACCCTGTCCGAGGAACAGCGCGCCAAGGGCGTCGTCGCGGCCAGCGCCGGCAACCACGCCCAGGGCGTCGCCCTCGCCGCCCGCGAGCTCGGCATCCCGGCGACGATCTTCACCCCGGTCGGTGTCGCGCTGCCGAAGCTGCAGGCCACCCGCCACTACGGCGCCGAGGTCGTCCTGCGTGGCCATTCGGTGGAGGAAGCCCTGAGCGCCGCCAAGGACTTCGCCGCGCACACCGGCGCGGTCTTCATCCCGCCGTTCGACCACCCCGCCGTCATCGCCGGCCAGGGAACCCTCGGCCTCGAGATCATCGACCAGGTGCCCGACGTGGACACCGTCGTCGTGCCGATCGGCGGCGGCGGGGTCATCTCCGGCATCGCCCTCGCGGTCAAGGGCATGGCCGAGCGGCTCGGACGACCGATCAAGGTCATCGGGGTGCAGGCCGAGAACGCCGCTGCCTACCCGTCGTCGATCCGCGCCGGCGAGCCCGTCACCATCACGACGACACCGACGATCGCCGACGGCATCGCGGTCGCCCGCCCCGGCGACCTGAACTTCCCGATCATCCGCGACCTGGTCGACGACATCGTCACGGTCTCCGACGACGACACCGCCCGCGCCCTGCTCGTGCTGCTCGAGCGCGCGAAGCTCGTGGTCGAGGCCGCCGGAGCCGTCGGCGTCGCCGCGATCATGTCCGGCGCGGTCCGCGACACCGGGCGCACCGTCGTGCTGCTCAGCGGCGGCAACATCGACCCGCTCATGATGGAGCGCGTGATCACGCGCGGTCTCGTCGCCGCGTCGCGCTACATCGGCATCCGCATCATGCTGCCGGACCGTCCGGGCCAGCTCGCCCGGGTCGCCCAGGTGATCTCGGACGCCGGCGCGAACGTGGTCGAGGTCCTGCACACCCGCCACGGACAGGGCCTGGTCATCAACGAGGTGGCCCTCGACCTGTCGATCGAGGCGCGCGGCCCCGAGCACGCGCAGGAGGTCATCCAGCGCCTGCACGAGGTCGGCTTCCGCCCGGAGCTCCTCGAGCACTAGTCCTGCGACGATCCACGAGTCGTTCGACGCGTGTCCTGTCGGATCGGTGGTGCGCCCCGGTGAGCGGGGCCGTGGACGCGACCAGCGGACAGACGGGAGGCCCGTGGCGGTGTCGCCCCGGGCCTCCTGTCCGTCTGTGGTGCTGCCTACGGCTCGTAGCGCTCGATCTTGACGACCTCGACCGCGATCTCCTTGCCGTTCGGCGCCGTGTAGGTGGCCTTGTCGCCGGCCTTGAGGCCGACGATCGCCGCGCCGACGGGGCTGACCGGGCTGTAGACCGTCAGGTCGGAGCCCTCGGCGACGATCTCGCGGCTGCCGACCAGGAACGTCGACTCGTCGCCCGCGATGACCGCGGTGACGACGGTGCCGGGCTCGACCGTGCCGTCGAAGACCGCTTCGCTGACGGTCGCGTGCTTGAGGAGGTTCGTGAGGACGCGGATGCGCGCCTCGATCTTGCCCTGCTCGTCCTTGGCGGCGTGGTAGCCGCCGTTCTCCTTGAGGTCGCCCTCTTCGCGAGCGGCCTCGATGCGGCGCGCGATCTCGGCACGGCCCTCGCCGCTCAGCTCGTCGAGCTCCGCCTGGAGACGGTCGTGCGCCTCCTGGGTCAGCCAGGTGACCTGCGTGTCGTTGCTCATCTTCTGTCCCTTCGACCATGAAAAACGAGACCGGCCGAGTGGTCGGTCTCGAGAGGCGAATCAGGACAGTCTAGGGAATCCAGCAGTCGTGGATCAAGCCGGTGACGCCACGGGTCGTGGTCGTCACCTCGGTGCTGACACTGCGGGTGCGCTGCTCGGACGGGGCGAGGGTGATCTCCTTCCAACCCACGATCGAGTAGCTCTTGTCGAGGACCTGGACGGCGCACTTCGCCCGGACGCCCGGGTCGACGGAGACCTGCGAGTGCACGACCGTGCTGTGCTGGGAGAGGACCTCGTACCCCACGACGTCGTCGGTCAGGCCGCGGTCGGACTGGTCGAGACCCGCCCAGATCACCCAGGCGGCGAAGACCACGACCACGGCGATGGCGGCGGTGATCGCGACGGCCTTGCTGCGGCGCGCTCGGGCCGGGGTGCGGCCGTAGCGGTCGTCGAGGGTGGCGGTGTGGTGCTGTTCGGACAGTTCGGGGCTCCCGGGGTGATTATCCTGATCCCAGGGTAGTTCACGCGTCGCTGTGCACTTCCCGTCCCCGCTCGTCCTCCGCTCGCCCACGCTCACCCCCGTGAGGAAGTCCCGTGCCGTTCCGCTTGCTGGCCGTCCACGCCCACCCCGACGACGAGTCGAGCAAGGGGGCGGCGACCGCGGCGAAGTACGTGGCCGAGGGGCACGAGGTGCTGGTCGTCTCCTGCACCGGGGGCGAGGCCGGCGACATCCTCAACGACCAGCTCGGCGAGCCCGCGACGAGCCGTGCGCACCGCGACATGGCCGGGTACCGCCGCGGTGAGATGGCCGCCGCGCAGGCAGCCCTCGGCATCGACCACCTGTGGCTCGGTTACCACGACTCCGGGTTGCCCGACGCCGAGAAGGGCGAGACCGTCCGACCCGGCACGTTCTCGACCGTGCCGCTCGTGTACAGCACCGAGGCGCTCGTCCGGGTGATCCGCCGGTTCCGTCCGCACGTGCTCGTCACCTACGACGAGAACGGCGGCTACCCGCACCCCGACCACATCCGCACGCACGAGGTGTCCGTCGCCGCCTGGGCAGCCGCGGCCGATCCCGCTGCGTACCCCGCGGCCGGCGAACCGTGGTCGATCGCGAAGCTCTACTACGAGCGCACGATGAACCCGCGCCGCTTCCGCACGATCTTCGAGGCGCTGCAGGACCGCGACCCGGACAGCCCCGCGATCGAGCAGCTGCGCGAGTGGGTGGAGCGGTTCGCCGACCGACCCGACCTCGCCACCACGCACGTCGACGTGCACGAGTACTTCGACCAGCGCGACGCGGCGCTCCGTGCCCACGCCAGCCAGGTGGCGCCGGACAGTGCGTTCTTCTACTGGCCGAACGACCTCCTGGCCACGGTGTGGCCGACCGAGGACTACCAGCTCGTGGAGGCCCGCGTGCCGACCGAGCTCCCGGAGACCGATCTGTTCGCCGGGATCCCTGCCGACAAGGAACCGACCCCGTGAGCTCCATCGCGGCGGCACTCGCCGCCACCCCCAGTCCCAGCCCCAGCGTCGTGCCGGACGTGAACGTCACCCCCGGTGTCGTCGGGTTCATCGCCATCGCGCTGGTGGCGATCGCGACGATCGTCCTGGTCGTGGACATGACCCGGCGCATCCGCCGGACGCGCTACCGGTCGGAGATCCGCGAGCGTCTCGAGGCGGAAGCGAACGGCACCGCGGTCGACGGTCCGGCGACGGACGAGTCGGAGCGGCGTGCGGCCGAGGACGGCCGGGCCGACGTCGGGGACGACACCGAGCGCGGTTGACCCGCTAGAGCCTGACGGAACCGGGCGTACCTGGGCGGATCGGGCGTACCTGGTCGAAAGTTCCGGGTGAGTACGCCCGGAACGACCAGGCATCGCGCGCGTTCTGGGAAGGAACGTGCGACCGTCAGCGCACCGGGTCCAGGGCGACGATGAGCACGCCGACCCACTGCGCGCCGAAGGCCACGACCGTCAGGGCGTGGAACACCTCGTGGAAGCCGAACTGGGTGGGCACCGGGTTCGGCCGCTTGAAGCCGTAGACGAGCGCGCCGATGATGTACGCGACACCGCCGGACAGGATGAGCACGGTCATCGGGACGCTCGCCGCGAAGAACTGCGGCAGCAGCCCGAGCGCCGCGCAGCCGAGCACCAGGTAGATCGGCACGTACAGCCACCGGGGCGCGTTGATCCACAGCACCCGGAAGGCGATGCCGAGGGCGGCGCCGGACCACATCACCCAGAGCACGACCACCATCAGGGTGTGCGGCAGGGCGCAGATCGCGATCGGCGTGTAGGTGCCGGCGATGAGCAGCAGGATGTTCGTGTGGTCGATGCGCTTGAGCACCGCCTTGACGGTCGGCCCCCACGGGAACCGGTGGTACGTCGCGGAGACCCCGAACATGGCCAGCGACGTGGCCATGAACACCGCGCTGCCGACCTTCGCCGCGGTGCTGTCGGCCAGGGCGATGAGGACGATGCCCATCGCGATGGCGAACGGGAACGCGCCGAGGTGGATCCACCCGCGCCAGGCGGGGCGGGTGTCCTCCGTGGTCGTCGCGGCCTCTTCGGTGAACGGGACGTGGGGGAGGGTGGCGGTCTCGTGCTCGTCCTGCATGTGCCGACTGTAAGCCCCGTGCCCGAACGGATGCCACGAGTTCTGGGGGAGCCGCACTCGGGACGCTCCGACCGACGGTGCACTACGCTCGGTGCGTGACCGGCAGGGTGGGATGGGCAGGACGAGGGATCCTCTACCGCGCCTACCAGAGCCGCATCCGCCGCCAGATCGAGGGCAGTGCGAAGCCGAAGCACGTCGCCATGATCGTCGACGGCAACCGTCGGTGGGCGAAGCAGCTCGGGCTCGAGTCCGCCGCGCACGGCCACCGCGCCGGCGCCGCGAAGATCCCGGAGTTCCTGACCTGGTGCGACGAGCTCGGCATCGAGGTCGTGACGCTCTACCTGCTCTCCGCCGACAACCTGACCGGACGTGCCGGAGCGGAACTCAGTGAGCTCGTCGGCATCATCGGCGACCTGGCCGGGGTGCTCGCCGACACCACGGACTGGCGTGTCCAGCACGTCGGGTCGAACGAGGGGCTGCCCAACTCGCTCGTGTCCGCGCTCGCGCAGGCCGAGGAGCGCACCGCCGGCCGGACCGGACTCCACATCAACCTGGCCGTCGGGTACGGCGGGCGCCGCGAGATCGCCGACGCCATGCGCAGCATCGTGGAGTCGCACGGCGCGGGTGGCGGCACGATCGACACCCTGGCCGAGGTCCTGACGCCCGAGCTCATCGGCGACCACCTGTACACGCAGGGACAGCCCGACCCCGACCTGGTGATCCGGACCTCGGGCGAGCAGCGGCTGTCCGACTTCATGCTCTGGCAGAGCGCGCACAGCGAGTTCTACTTCGTCGAGGCGCTCTACCCCGACCTGCGCGAGGTCGACTTCCTGCGCGCCGTCCGCGACTTCGGGCTGCGGTCGCGACGCTTCGGCGGCTGACGCTTCCTCGCTACTGCGCGGATCGGCCTGGGTTCGCTGACGTTCAGTGATCCCAGTAGGCTCTCAGGGTTCGACACTGTGAAAGGTGCACCCCTGTGAACATCGACGAGTACGCCGCCGGCTTCTCCGAGGACCCCGGCTACCTCGACCACGCTGCGTTCGGCCCCGTGCAGACCGCCGTGCTCGAGGAGCAGCGCGTGCTCGGCACGATCCAGGAGCACATGCGCTTCGGCGCCATGGAGACCCTCGACGAGCAGGACGCCCGAGTCCGCACGGTCGCCGCCCGCTTGGTCGGTCGCCGCGAGGACCAGGTCGTCTCGCAGACCGCGACGACGCCCGGCCTGCTGCACACGGCCTTCGGCCTGACCGGCGGCGTGCTGGTGTCGGCCGACGAGTACCCCTCGCTGCCGCTCGCGCTGGCGAGTGCCGCCTCGGCGACCGGCGGCCGCGTCCAGCCGGTCGTCATCGAGTCCGGTGCCGGGTGGATGACCCCCTCGCTCATCCAGGAGCGCCTGACCGACGACGTGACGGCCGTGGCGGTGTCGCTGGTCGACTGGCGCACCGGCTACCTGGCCGACCTCGCCGGCATCCGCGAGGTCATCGGCGACCGCCTGCTGATCCTCGACGCGATCCAGGGCTTCGGAGTCGTCGACGCCCCCTACGAGATCGCGGACGTCGTCGCGACCGGCGGCCAGAAGTGGCTGCACGCCGGCTGGGGCACGGGCTTCACCGCCTTCAGCGACCGCGCCCTGAACCGCCTGCGTCCGGCGCTGTCCGGCCCGCACGGCACCACCGGCTGGCCCGTGGACGTCCCCGCCGTGCGCCCGGGTGCCGCCGGGTACCAGATGACGCGCATCGACCCCATCGCGCAGGCCCGCCTCGCGGTGTCGCTGGACCGGCTGACCGCCGTCGGTGTCGCCGCCGTGCAGGAGCGCGTCACCGAGCGCGTCGAGCGCGTGTTCGCGATCGCGGACGAGTTCGGGCTCGAGGTCGAGTCCAGCCGTGACCCGCGCGAGCGCGCCGGCATCGTCGTGCTGCGGCCGGCCGAGGGGCGCCTGACCGCGCTGTCCGCGGCGCTGCACAACCACGGCGTGACCGCGACGACGCGGCTCGGCGTCGCGCGGGTGTCGGTGTTCGCCTCGACGACGGACGAGACGCTCGACATGTTCCGGGACGCCTGCGTCTCGTACGCCACGCTGCAGTAGCGCGCGTCAACAGGCGGACGGGAGGCGCGGGGCGGTGCCCCCACGGGCCTCCCCTCTGTCGAGTGGTCGCGAACTGTCGGCTCGCGCGGTCGCAGCCGACAGTTAGTGACCACTCGACGCCGTCCGCGCGACGAGTCGCGACCAACGGGCGGCCTGGAGGCGCGGTGCCCGGCCGCCACGGGCCTCCTGTCGGCCACCCGCGAGCGGTCACGACGCACCGCGTACGTCCGCCGACTGGTCACCGTCGGTCGGGCGGCACAGCCGCAGCCGACAGCGCGTGACCGGTCAACTGCCGGAGTCACGTTGTTCACGTGACCGTAACGCCGGAAACCGCGTGTCGCTGGCGGGGTGTCGGAGGGCGGACGTACGTTGTCCCCATCGGGCACCGCGCCCGATCGAAGCGGCCACAGTCGGTGCTTCGGGACCCGCTCCACGGCCGCGTTCGAGGACATGGACCGGGCTGCTCGCGGCCCGGGGATGGAGTGGTCGTGACCTCTCAGAACGTCTCTCGCGGAACCCAGCACCAGCCCACCGCGGACTCGTCCACGTCGGTCGCCCAGCGCACGTACGTGCTCGACACATCGGTGCTCCTCAGCGATCCGCGGGCCTTGTTCCGCTTCGCCGAGCACGCGGTGGTCCTGCCCGTCGTGGTCGTCAGCGAACTCGAGTCGAAGCGCAACGACCCGGAGATCGGGTACTTCGCGCGGCAGGCCCTGCGGCTGCTGGACGAGATGCGCATCGAACACGAACGGCTCGACTTCCCGATCGCGCTCGGTGACGGCGGTTCCTTCCGCGTCGAGCTGAACCACTCCAACCAGTCCGTCCTGCCGTCCGGGCTGCAGCTCGGCGACAACGACTCCCGCATCCTCGCCGTCGCCTCGAACCTGCAGAACGACGGGCTCGACGTGGTCGTCGTGTCGAAGGACCTGCCCCTGCGCGTCAAGGCGTCGTCGATCGGCATGGCGGCCGAGGAGTACCGCGCCGAGCTCGCGGTCGACTCCGGCTACACCGGCATCGCCGACCTGCAGGTCTCGGGCGAGCAGATGGCCGACCTGTACGAGAAGGAGGAGATCCGCTCCGTCCAGCTCGACGGCGTGCCGGTCAACACCGGAGTCGTCATCCACTCCGAGCGCGGTTCGGCCCTCGGTCGCGTGCACACCGCCGGTTCCGTCGCCCTGGTCCGTGGCGACCGCGAGGTCTTCGGGCTGCGCGGCCGGTCCGCCGAGCAGCGGCTCGCGATCGACGCCCTGCTCGACTCCGAGATCGGCATCGTGTCCCTGGGCGGCAGCGCCGGCACGGGCAAGTCAGCGTTGGCCCTGTGCGCCGGGCTCGAAGCAGTGCTCGAGCGGCAGCAGCACAAGAAGATCATGGTGTTCCGGCCGCTGTACGCCGTGGGTGGCCAGGACCTCGGGTTCCTGCCCGGTGACGCCGGCGAGAAGATGAACCCGTGGGCGCAGGCGGTCTACGACACCCTCGGGTCGGTGGTGTCCGACAACGTCCTCGACGAGGTGATCGAGCGCGGCTTGATCGAGGTCCTGCCGCTCACGCACATCCGCGGTCGGTCCCTGCACGACGCGTTCGTGATCGTCGACGAGGCGCAGTCGCTCGAACGGAACGTGCTGCTCACCATGCTCTCCCGCATCGGGCAGAACTCCCGCGTGGTGCTCACCCACGACGTCGCGCAGCGCGACAACCTGCGGGTCGGACGGCACGACGGCATCGCGAGCGTCATCGAGCGGCTCAAGGGCCACCCGCTGTTCGCCCACGTCACGCTGACCCGGTCGGAGCGCTCCGCGATCGCCGCCCTCGTGACGGACCTGCTGGACTCGCCCGACCTGGTCTAGGTCCGTCGGCCGAGACTCGGCCTGAGCGACAGTTCTCGCGCGCACCGGCGCGAGAACTGTCGCTCACCGCGAGACTTGCCCGCGGCAGGAGCTCAGTTCGGGTGGGTCATGGACAGGACGTCCAGTGCCGCGTCGAGCTGCTCCTCGGTGACCTCGCCACGCTCGACGTGGCCGAGCGCCACGACGGCCTGGCGGACGGTGATGCCCTCGGCGACGGCGTACTTCGCGACCTTCGCCGCGGCCTCGTAGCCGATGACCCGGTTGAGCGGGGTGACGATCGACGGCGACGACTCGGCGAACGCCCGGGCGCGCTCGAGGTTCGCCTGCAGCCCGTCGATGGTCTTGTCGGCCAGCACCCGCGAGCTGTTCGCCAGCAGACGGATCGACTCGAGCAGCGCCGTTCCCATCACGGGGATCGCGACGTTGAGCTCGAACGCACCGGACGCACCCGCCCAGGCGATGGTGGCGTCGTTGCCGATGACCCGCGCGCCCACCATCAGGGTGGCCTCGGGGATCACCGGGTTGACCTTGCCGGGCATGATCGACGAGCCCGGCTGCAGGTCGGGGATGTGCAGTTCGCCGAGGCCGGTGTTCGGGCCCGACCCCATCCAGCGCAGGTCGTTGTTGATCTTCGTCAGGCTGACCGCGAGCACCTTGAGCGCCCCGGAGGCCTCGACCAGGGCGTCGCGTGCGCCCTGGGCCTCGAAGTGGTCGACGGCCTCGGTGATCGGCAATCCGGTGTCGCTCGCGAGCTGGGCGATCACCCGCTGCGGGAAGCCCTTCGGGGTGTTGATGCCGGTGCCGACGGCGGTGCCGCCGAGCGGGACCTCGGCGACGCGGGGGAGCGTCGCGGTGACCCGCTCGATGCCCAGGCGGATCTGGCGTGCGTAGCCACCGAACTCCTGGCCGAGGGTGACCGGGGTGGCGTCCATCAGGTGCGTGCGGCCGGACTTCACGGCGTCGGCCCACAACGTGGCCTTGGCCTCGAGCGACTCGGCGAGGTGCTCGAGCGCCGGGACGAGCGAGCGCAGCAGGGCTTCGGTCACGGCGACGTGCACCGAGGTCGGGAACACGTCGTTCGACGACTGCGAGGCGTTGACGTGGTCGTTCGGGTGCACCGCGGTGCCGCCGATGTCCGACGCCAGCGTGGCCAGGACCTCGTTCATGTTCATGTTCGACGAGGTGCCGCTGCCGGTCTGGTACACGTCGACGGGGAACTGGTCGTGGTGCTGCCCACCGATGATCAGGTCCGCCGCGCCCGCGATGGCGTCGGCGACGGCCGGCTCGACGATGCCGAGCTCGCCGTTCACGATGGCCGCAGCGCGCTTGATGCGGGCGAGCGCCACGATCTGGGCCGACTCGAGCCCGGTGCCCGAGATGGGGAAGTTCTCGACAGCGCGCTGGGTCTGGGCGCGGTACAACGCCGACTTCGGCACCCGCACCTCGCCCATGGTGTCGTGCTCGATGCGGAACTCGGTCTCGGTGGTGTCGGTCACGTCGTCGTGGTCCTTCCTGGGGTGCTCGCCGGACGCGGTCGCGTCGGGGGACTGCGCCGGCGCACGAGGTCTCCGTGGGTCACGGAACCGGCGCCGGGCGTCTCGTTCGACTGTACCGGTGCGACGGCTGTGGGACGTGCGGGTGCGGCGCCGAGGGGCCGTCAGGCGTTGCCGACCACCGTGTCGATCGTGACCTCGCCCGTGCCGAGGTCGTAGGTCGCGCCGACGACGGCCAGCCGGCCCTCGGCGATCGCGTCGGAGACGGCACCGGAGCGCTCGAGCACCTGGCGGAGCGTGGCCTCGAGGTGGGCGGCCCCGATCGCTTCCTGCGGGAGCTCGGCGTCGGTGGCACGGACCTTCTCGACGCTCGGGGCGATGGCGTCGACCAGGGCCTGCAGGTGCGGCGCGGGGACCGGCTCACCCGAGCGGGCCGCGGCGACGGCACCGCACCGGGTGTGGCGCAGGACGACGACGAGCGGGGTGCCGAGCGCGACGACCGCGAACTCGATCGACCCGAGCACGACGTCGTCGACGATCTGCCCGGCGTTGCGGATGGCGAAGAGGTCACCGATGCCCGCGTCGAACACGTGCTCGAACGGCACGCGCGAGTCGGAGCAGCCGAGGACGGTCGCGAACGGCGCCTGCGACCCCTGGAGCTCGGTGCGGCGGTCGGGGTCCGTGCGGCCCATGCGGCGCTTGTCGGCGGCGAAGCGGGCGTTGCCGTCGACGAGCAGGCGCAGGGCGTCGGACGGGGTGGAGGCGGCGCGGTCGGGCATGGGGCTCCTCGGATCGGGTCGGATCAGGTCGAGTGGTCGGGCTGCGGGGTGTCCGGCAGGATTCGTCCGGCGGTCGCTACTGGGAGAACTGCTTGGTCACGGCCGTGGCCACGGTGCGGTACGACGAGTCGTCGGCGGTGCCGGAGAGCACGATCGTGTTGGCGCCGAACGTGGACACGAGCGAGTACGCGTGGTTGCCGGCGTCGGAGCCCTCGGCCCGTCGGTCGTACACGGTCCACTTCGTGCCGTCGATGACGCGGGTGCCGGTCGACGGTCGCTGGTCGAGCTGGTTCGAGACCCACGAGCCGTTGGCGTCCACGCCCTGCTGCAGGCTGAGGTACTGCTTGTCCGGCGTCACGAACCCGACGGTCCAGACGTCGACGTCGTCCGAGGTCTTGTCGGAGAAGTCGGCGCGGTTCGACGTGAAGCCGCTCGGCAGGTCGGGGGCGGCGAGGGTGATGTCGCCGACGTGGGCATCGGCCGCGATCTGCTGGTAGTCGACGGTGCGGTCGACCGTGGTGTTCGGCCGCACGACGACGGCGACGAGGAACAGCACGATGCCGAGCGACGCGATGAGCGCGATCACGAGGTTGAAGGCCGTCTGGTGCTGGCGGCGAGCGGTCCGTGCGGCGTCCTTGCGTGCCCAGGTCTCCTCTGCCGTCTCGGGTCGGCCGAGCTCGGCGACGATCGGGCGACCGTTCGCGTCGGTCATCGGGCGGAGCCGTCCTCGGCGCGGCTGGCCGCGCGGGCCGCGTCGAGCCGGGCACGAGCGCCGACGAGCCACTCTTCGCACCGGGCGGCCAGGGCCTCGCCGCGCTCCCAGAGCGACAGCGAGCGCTCGAGGGTCGCGGAGCCCTGTTCGAGCTCGCTCACGACGCGCACGAGTTCGTCGCGGGCTGCTTCGTAGCTCAGCGACTGGACGTCGGTCTGCTCGGGTTCCTGCTGGGATGGCACGACTCGATCCTACCGAGGGTCCACCGACTGACCGACGTGCCCGCTGCGCCTGGGGAGAACACCGGCCGGTAGGGTCGCGCCATGACAGATCTCCCCGAGGGCGTGGACTGGTACCCGGCACCGGACGGACCGAGCGCGGAGCGCGACGGGCTGCCGGGCCGCCCCTCGCTCGCGGTCGTCCTGCCCGGCGGCGGGTACGGCATGCACGCTCCGCACGAGGGTGAGGGGTACGCCCGCTGGCTGAACGGGATCGGCATCGACGCGGTCGTGTTCGCGTACCCGCTCGCCCCGCACCGCCACCCGGACGCCGTGGTGGCGACCCGAGCGCTCGTCCGCGACCTGCGTGCCGGACGCTGGGCGGGCCTCCCGTCCGATCCGCGGATCGTCGTGATCGGTTCGTCGGCAGGCGGGCACCTGGCGGCCCTCGTGTCGAACGCACCGACGCCGGCCGAGCGCGCCGTGTCGGACGTCGACGACCGACCCGACCTGACGGTGCTCTGCTACCCGGTGACGTCGATGACGGACCACCCGCACGTCGGCAGCTCCGACAACCTGCTCGGACCGGGCGCGAGCGTCCGCGAGCGGTCCGCGGTGGACGCGGACCTGCTCGTCGACGACCGGACCCCGCCGACCTTCCTGTGGCACACGGCCGAGGACGAGCACGTGCCGGTGACGCACTCGCTGTCCTACGCACACGCGCTGGCGCGGCACGGGGTGCCGTTCGACCTGCACGTGTTCGAGCGCGGGGTGCACGGCATCGGGCTCGCCGAGGGCCTCGGGCCGGCCGAGGCGTGGAGCACGTTGGCGACGACCTGGCTGCGCGACCGCGGCTGGTGACCAGGCCGTCGGCGAGCCCGACGCGTCAGGCGGCCGGACCCGACCCGTCCGGACCCGGCCCGGCCGAACCCGACCCGGCCGAGCCAGACCCGTCCGGACCCGGCCCGTCCGGCTCGAGCGTTCCGGTCGCCGTCCCCGCGCCGAGCGTGACGTGCACCGGCGTCTGCCCGGTCAGATCGTCGGACGACCGCACCACGCCGCCGTCGGCCCGCTGCACGATCGCGTAGCCGCGGCGCAGGGTGTCGCGCGGCGACAGCGCACGGAGCCTGGCGGTCAGGTGCCCGACCTCGGAGTGGCCCCGCTCGAGCCGACGGTCGAGCAGCTCCCGCGACCGGGACAGGTCACGGGCCACTTCCTCCGCACGGGTGTCGACGAGCCACGCCGTCGACGCGAGCGCCGGGCGTGACCGGAGGGCGGCGATCCGGTCGGCCTCGACCGCGAGCGTCTGCGACAACCGCAGGCCGATGCGGGCGCGGGCCTGCCGGACGTTCGCGAGCTCCTCCGCGACGTCGGGCACGACGCGCTTGGCGGCGTCGGTCGGGGTCGAGGCGCGGAGGTCCGCGACCTCGTCGAGGATGGGACGGTCGGCCTCGTGCCCGATGGCCGACACGATCGGTGTGCTCGCCGCTGCTGCTGCGCGGACGAGTCCTTCGTCGCTGAAGCCGAGCAGGTTCTGGAAGTCGCCGCCACCACGGGCGATGATGATGACGTCCACCGTCGGGTCGGCGTCGAGCTCGAGGATCGCCGCCGTGACCTCGCCCACGGTGCGCTCGCCCTGCACCGCGGTGTGGACGGTGCGGAACTCGACCTGCGGCCACCGGAGCTGCGCGTTGCGCTTGACGTCCTTCTCGGCGTCGGAGTCCTTGCCGGTGATCAGGCCGATCCGGTGCGGCAGGAACGGCAGACGCTTCTTGCGTGCGGGGTCGAACAGCCCATCTTCGCCGAGGGTCCGACGCAGGCGTTCGAGCCGTTCGAGCAGGTCACCGAGACCGACGTGCTTCATCTCGACGACCTGCATGGTCAGCGAGCCGCCCTTGACCCAGTAGTTCGGCTTGACCGCTGCGACGACCCGGTCGCCCTGCTTGATGTCCGCCGGCACCCGGGACCGCACGCTCGACCAGATCGAGAACGACACCGTCGCATCGACCTCGACGTCCTTGAGCTTGCCGTACACGTTGCCGCCGGCGACGTTCCACTGCGTGATCTCGCCCTCGATCCACGCGGTGCCGAGCCGGTCGATCCAGTCGCGGAGCTTCGCGCCGAGGAGCGCGACCGGCCACGGGTTGTCGGCCGTCGGCGGGCCTTGTTCGATCGCCATGTCGCTCCTTCTCGTGCGGGACGTCCATCGTGCCCGACACCGGTGACAGCGGGCGAGCGGCGGGTTCTCCACAGCCGGCCCCCGCGCCCAGGTCGCGTGCGTCCCGCTCACCTATCATCGGGGACGTGACGATCACCAACGGCCACACGGTCCCGCTCGCCCCACCGCGCGTGCACGCGGCGCGTGGGCGACTGCGTGACGAGCCGGTCGCCGGTCCGAAGAAGGTGCTGCTCGCGGCACCCCGCGGCTACTGCGCCGGGGTGGACCGAGCGGTGGTGGCGGTCGAGGAGGCGCTCGAGCAGTACGGCGAGCCCGTCTACGTCCGCAAGCAGATCGTCCACAACGTCCACGTCGTGTCGACCCTCGAGCAGCGGGGTGCGGTGTTCGTCGACGACGTCGCCGAGGTCCCGCGCGGCTCGCACGTGGTGTTCAGCGCCCACGGCGTCTCACCCGCCGTCGTGGCCGGTGCCGCCGACCGCGACCTGCACGCCATCGACGCCACCTGCCCCCTGGTCACCAAGGTCCACCGCGAGGCCACCCGGTTCGCCAAGGCCGAGCGGACCATCATCCTGATCGGGCACACCGGCCACGAAGAGGTCGAGGGCACGATGGGCCACGCCCCCGACCGCACGATCCTGGTCAACGGCCCGGACGACGTCGCCGCGCTCGACGTCCCCGATCCCGACAACCTCGTCTGGTTGTCGCAGACCACGCTGAGCGTCGACGAGACGATGGAGACCGTCCGCCTGCTGCGCGAGAAGTACCCGACCATCCAGGATCCGCCGTCCGACGACATCTGCTACGCCACCCAGAACCGCCAGGTCGCGATCAAGAAGGTCGCCCCGGGCACCGACCTGGTGATCGTCGTCGGCTCCGCGAACTCGTCGAACAGCGTCCGTCTGGTCGAGGTCGCCCTGGAGCACGGGGCGAAGGCCGCGCACCGCGTCGACTACGCGGAGGAGATCCGCCAGGAGTGGCTCGACGGCGTCGCCACCGTCGGCGTCACGAGCGGCGCGTCTGTCCCCGAAGAGCTCGTCGCCGAGGTCCTCGAACAACTCGCCGACGCCGGGTACGGCGCCGTGGAAGAAGTCGTGACCGCACACGAAGACCTGATGTTCTCGCTCCCCAAGGAGCTCCGCACCGACGCGTCGGGCAACCCGACGCGCGCGCTCGGCGGGCGTCGGGCATGAGCGGCGCGGACGGCTGGGGCTCGGTGCCGCAGCGCGAGCCGGGTCACGTCGACGACACGGCGGCAGCCGGCCAGGAGGCCCGGGGCACGTCCCCGACGACGGCCGCCGGTGCCGTCAGCGGCCGGGTCCACGGCCGGCCCGCCCCCGCGTACGGCGAGTACGCGCCCGAGGGATGGGTCAACCCGGTCCTGGTCGAGCAGGAACGTCAGGAGCGCGAGCAGCAGGAGCGCGACCGCCGCCAGCAGGCGGCGAGCCAGGCCGGGCAGGACGGCGCGACCGCGTACCGGTCCGGTGCCGGTGCGCCGACCGGTACCGTGCCTCCAGGCCGACCCGGCGCAGCCGGCGACCCGACCACGGGCGGGTCGCAGCGGTCCGCGTCGACGAGCCGGTTCGGCCGCACGCCCGCCGACTTCGTCCTGACGGTCGGGCTGCTCGCCTTCGGACTCATCTCCGTGGTGCAGTCCCTCGCGGTGACCAACGTCGCGTCGACGGTGCGTCGGACCCTCGAGACGCAGTACACGGCACTGAACGACCCGAGTGCACTGAGCGGTGCCGCGATCATCGGGGCGATCACGAACGTCGTGGTCTTCGCGCTCGTGGCGTGGTGGTCGATCCGCCGGCTCCGGGCACGCAAGCGCACGTTCTGGGTGCCGATCGTCGGCGCGGTCGTGGCCACGTTCGTGAGCACCATCGCGTTCGTCGTCGTGGTGTTCCAGGACCCGCAGTTCGTCGAGTTCATGATGCGCCAGGCCGGCGCCTGACCGTCGGGCCGCCAGACTGCTCGCGGCGCTGGCATCCGCGCGTCGAGTGGTCGCAACACGCCGCGCGCCCGCCGTCGAGCGGTCACGAAGTGTCGTCGGGCGCCGGGGCCCCCGACAGTTCGTGACCACTCGGTCTTGCGCGCGCGGGGAGTCGCGACCACCCCGGCCCGCAGACGCCGGGCGGGGCTCAGCCGGCCGGGTCCAGCCGGCCAGGGCTCAGCCTGCCAGGAACGCCGCGACGGCGCCGTGGAGTGACGCCAGGTCCTCGACGTGCACGAGCTCGCGGATCGAGTGCATCGACAGCAGCCCGACGCCGATGTCGATCGTCGGGATCCCGAGCCGGGTCGCCGCGATCGGGCCGATGGTCGAGCCACCGGGGATCGTGTTGACGTTGACGAACGGCTGCCACGGCACCCCGGCGGTGTCGCACGCGGCGGCCCAGACGGCCTCGCCCTTGGCCTCGGTCATGTAGCGCTGGTTCGCGCTGATCTTCAGCAGCGGACCGGCACCGGGGCGCGGACGGTTCGTCGGGTCGTGCTTCTCCGGCTGGTTCGGGTGCACCAGGTGCCCGGCGTCGCTCGACAACAGCCACGAGGCGCGGAACGCCCGAGCGGCCTCGGAGCGGGTGGCGCCGAGACCCTCCTGCACGCGGCCGAGGACGTCCTCGAGGAACGGGCCACCGGCACCGGACGGGGTCGAGGAACCGATCTCTTCGTGGTCGAACGCCGCGAACACGGGGATGTGGTCGCCGTCGACCGGGGCGTCCACGATGCCGCGGAGCCCGGCGTGCACGCTCGTCAGGTTGTCCATCCGGCCCGACGCCAGGAACTCGCGCTCGATGCCGATGCGGGCGGGGGCCTGGGTGTCGGCGAGGAAGAGGTCCCACGAGACTGCATCGTCTCCGAGGCGAGCGCGCAGCCACTCCACGACCGAGGTCCCTCCGGCGTCGCCGTCCACGCCGACGATCGGCAGCGTGTGGCGTTGGCGGTCGATCTCCTTGCCGTCGTTCACCCCGCGGTCGAGGTGGATCGCGAGGTTCGGGATGCGGGCGACCGCGTCGGTGCTGACGAGCCGCACGCTGCCATCGGCGTCGACGACCCGGCCGGCGATGCGCAGGTCGCGGTCGAACCACGTCGACAGGAGCGCGCCGCCGTAGACCTCGACGTTCAGCTGCTCCCACCCGCCGGTGCGGACTCCGGGGTTCGGCTTGATCCGGAACCCGGGGGAGTCGGTGTGGGCGCCGAGGATCCGGAACGGGGTCGTCGCCGGTGCACCCTCCGGCAGGCGCCACGCGATGACCGCACCGTCGCGGACCACGACGTACGCGCCGGGTTCGGTCGGCCACGCGTCGAGCTCGGACAGCTCGGTGAACCCGGCTGCGACGAGGCGGTCACGGGCGGCCGCTGCCGCGTGGAACGCGGTGGGCGACTCGGTGACGAACTGGGCGAACTCGGAGGCGATGGCGTCGACGGTCACCTGCCCATCGTGGCATGCGGTGGAGGCGGCCGGACGCAGAACGGGGCACGTCCGTCGGACGCGCCCCGTTCCTCCTGGCAGTTGCTCCCGGTGTCAGCCCTTGGTGTGACCGGCGGAGCCGAGCACCTTCGCGGCCTCGCCCACGCGAGCCGCCATGGCGGACTCGGCGACCTTGCCCCAGGCGCGGGGGTCGTACTGCTTCTTGTTGCCGACCTCGCCGTCGATCTTCAGGACACCCTCGTAGTTCCGGAACATCGAGTCCGCGATCGATCGGGTGAACGCGTACTGCGTGTCCGTGTCGATGTTCATCTTGATGACGCCGTTGCGGACGGCCTCGTGGATCTCGTCGTCGGTCGAGCCGGAGCCGCCGTGGAAGACGAGGTCGAGGGGGTTCTCGCCGGTGCCGTGCTTGGCCGCGACCGAGGCCTGGATCTCGCCGAGGAGCTCGGGGCGGAGCTTGACGTTGCCCGGCTTGTAGACGCCGTGCACGTTGCCGAAGGTGAGCGCGGCGATCCAGCGACCCTTGTCGCCCAGGCCGAGCGCGTCGACGACCTTCTCGACGTCGTTCGGGGTCGTGTACAGGGCGTCGTTCGTGCCCTCGTGCTCGACGCCGTCCTCTTCGCCGCCGACGACGCCGATCTCGACCTCGAGGATCGCGTTGATGTTCCGCGTCTTCGACAGCATGGTCTTCGCGATCTCGATGTTCTCGTCGAGCGGCACGGCCGAGCCGTCCCACATGTGCGACTGGAAGATCGGGTTGCGGCCGGCACGGACCTCTTCCTCGCTCGCCGCGATGAGCGGCAGGACGAAGCCGTCGAGGGCGTCCTTCGGGCAGTGGTCGGTGTGCAGGGCGACGGTGATGTCGTAGTTCTTCGCGACCTCGTGGGCGAACTTCGCCATCGCGAGGGCACCGGCGGCACGGTTCTTGATCGTCTGGCCGGCGAAGTAGTCGGCACCGCCCGTCGTGACCTGGAGGATGCCGTCCGAGCCGGACTCCTGCAGGCCCTGGAGGACCGCGTTGATGGTCTGCGACGAGGACACGTTGACCGCGGGGTACGCGAACTTGCCCGCCTTCGCGCGTTCGATCATCTCGGCGTACTGTTCCGGCGTTGCGATGGGCACGTGGATCTCCTTCGACTTCGGTGATGTCCCCGCCGATCGTAGTCAGAAGCTCTGGAGGCGCGGTGCGGGTTACGCGGTCGGCTCGCGTCCGCCGTGCACATGCGTGCACGGGCCCGGTGTCCGGACCGCCGGTCGGCCGCCGGTCGGTAGGCTCGGGTCGTGACTCCCTCTACGGAAACCGGCTCCCTGTTCCTCCAGCCCGACCGCAACCTGGCCCTCGAGCTCGTGCGTGCGACGGAGGCCGCCGCGATCCGTGCGCAGCCGTGGGTCGGGCGTGGTGAGAAGAACCTCGCCGACGGCGCCGCGGTCGACGCGATGCGCAAGTTCCTCGGCACCGTGAATTTCGACGGCGTCGTCGTCATCGGTGAGGGCGAGAAGGACAACGCCCCGATGCTCTACAACGGCGAGCACGTCGGCAACGGCCACGGCCCGGCTTGCGACATCGCGGTCGACCCGATCGACGGCACCTCGCTCACCGCAGCCGGCCGTCAGAACGCCATCTCCGTCATGGCCGTCTCGGACCGCGGTTCGATGTACGACCCCTCCGCCGTGTTCTACATGGACAAGATCGCCGCCGGGCCCGAGGGCCGCGGGGTCCTGGACCTCGAGAAGCCGATCGGCGAGAACATCCGCGCGCTCGCGAAGGCCAAGGGCAAGGACCTCGAGGACATGGTCGTGGCCGTGCTCGACCGTCCCCGTCACGACGAGTTGATCCGTGCGATCCGTGCGACGGGCGCCGGGACGCGTCTGCTGCTCGACGGTGACGTCGCCGGTGGCATCGCCGCCGCGCTGCCCGGCTCGACGATCGACATGTGCGTCGGTGTCGGCGGCACCCCCGAGGGCATCATCACCGCGTGCGCGATCAAGGCGCTCGGCGGCGTGATCCTCGGCAAGCTGCAGCCGAAGGACGACGAGGAGCGCGAGCGCGCCATCGCCGCCGGCCACGACCTGGACAAGGTCCTCGACCAGGACGACCTGGTCACGGGTGACAACACGTTCTTCGTCGCCACCGGCGTCACCGACGGTGTCCTGGTCGACGGTGTCCGTCGCTCGCGCGGCGTCATCCACACCGACTCGCTCGTCCTGCGGTCCCGCTCGAACACCATCCGTCGCATCCAGGCGGACCACCGTGCGGAGAAGTGGTTCTGATCCCTGCGAGATCCTGATCGGCGCGAGTCATCGCTGAACCGTCGAGACCCGTCCGCACCACGTCGTCGCGTGGCGCGGACGGGTTTTCCCGTGCACGGGACGAGAGCACACGATGATTCGAATCATCGGCATCTGTGACCCCTGATATGGTCACAACCGCACATCTGTGAAGAAGTGTGCGGAGATCGGACCTGGGGAGGAATGATGGGGCGGCCGTCGGGGTGGGATGTCGTCGATCAGGGTGATGATCCGGTCAAGGGGGATCCGTCGACGTTGCGGATGATGTCGCGGGAGTACCAGCGCATCTCCGACGCGGCCGATGACGCCTCGACCCGGCTGAAGTCGGTGAAGGGGTCCGGGTGGCTGACCGACTGGGAGGGTGAAGCCGCCGACGTGTTCGTCGACGCGATCGAGGACACCCCGTCGGACCTGACCAAGCTCGTCGACTCGTACGAACTCGCCGCGACGGCGTTGTCGGGGTGGGCGGACACGGTCGATGACACCCAGTACCGGGCTGATGGTGCGCTCGCGGACGCGAAGGACGCCTCCGGGGACCTCGCCGCGGCGCAGGACCGGCTCTCCGATGCGCAGTCGAACCTGTCGCACTACCAATCGGCGTCGAAGGACCTGTCGAAGGTCGCGGACAAGTACCCGGCCGGCTCCGACGTCCCCGACGGGGTGGACGTGCCGTCGCCGGCGCAGCTGCGGGCAGCGTCCGACAACGCCTCCGTCGCGCAGGGGTCCGTGTCGTCCGCGCAGGGCGACATCGCCGCGGCGCAGTCCCGGATCGACGCGGCGAAGCGACTCGTCGCCGATGCGAAGGGCGACTGGCAGGACGCGGAGCAGCGGACCGCGACGAAGATCGGTGAAGCGGCCGACGCGGGGCTGGGAAAGCAGTCCACGTGGGACAAGATCTTCGGGTCCGAAGCGTGGGCGACCATCGTGTCGGTGGCAAAGGTCGTCGTCGCGGTGGGCGGGATCATCGCGATGATCATCCCGGGGCCGTGGACGTTGATCATCGCGGCGATCGCGCTCGTGGTGTTGGCGGACACGTTGTACAAGATGAGCAAGGGCGAAGCCGACGGGTGGGACCTCGCGTGGGCCCTCGTCGACTGCGTCCCACTGGCAGGTGGCCTAGGGGTGACGGCTCGGGCGATGCGGATGGCGAGCAAGGGTGGACGGGCGACCTCGCTGTTGCACGTCGGTAGTCGATTCGCACGTGGACGTGATGTGATCGCGAAGCAGGTCAATGCCTTCAGTGCGACGTCCAAGCTGGGAAAGCTGTTCACGCCATTGCAGCGAGTCGTTCGGCCGTTCGAACCTGGTGCTGTTCGGTTCTCGCAGAAGTCTGTCTCCTTCAACAAGATCGACCGCACCACCGGTGAGCCGTACACCTACGACGACATCACCAACTGCATGCGCGACGGCGGTTGGCGCGGAGACCCGGTCGACGTGGTGGAGATGCCAGACGGCGCGAGCACCAGCATGGACAACACTCGGATCAGAGCCGCGCGGGAGACCGAAACGCCAGTGCAGGCGCGCGCACACGAACACCACGAACCGTTGACCGCAAGAGAGGTTGAACGCTTCACGAAGCGTGGCCACGCCGAGCCCAGAACGTGGGGCGAGGCCGCTGAGGTTCGGATGAAGTCGCAAGGCACGAATTGGTCGAAAGCGAATCCAGCTGGGTCTCACGACCTCCCGAAGCTCACCGGAGCACCACAGTGAGGGAACGTCGACTAACAACCGTCGAGGAACGGCAAGTCGAGGCGCGCTTGATCGCGCCCGAGGGATTCCAGTACCCCGAGCGCTTCCAACGTGCCCTTGCACAAGACCCGCTTCCCGACATCGATCCCTTCATGTGGACGTCTGAGTACGAGAGCCAGACAGAGAACTGGGCTGACATCGTTGGGGAGCAGTATCCGACCCGTTCCCTCGTGCCCTTCGCGAAGCACCAGGACACGGACGACGTGTTCTGTTTCGACGGTGGCGACCGTTCGGGCAACCCTCCTGTCCTGATCATCCACACGTTCGCTTCTCCCGGGACGGAGTACCGGGGTCAGTGGACGTCGTTCGACGTCTGGTGGGAGGAAATGGAGGAGCACCGAGCAGTGTGGCTCGCGGAGCAGGAAGAGGACTGAGGCATGCCCCGAAAGGACACGTCGATCAGCAAGGCGATGTCGCATGCGTTGCGGCACGAACCGGGTTCGTACGGGCTGGAGTTCGGCGCCGACGGGAGCGTCCCGCTCGCAGATCTCGCCGGGGCCTTGGCGCGGTCGGGCGTGGACGCAACGGTGGAGGACTTGCGCCGCATCGTCGCCGAGTCTGACAAGCAGCGCTTCGCGGTGGAGGGTGACCGGATCCGCGCACAGTACGGCCACTCGACCGACGAGCGCATCGTGAAGCCAGCGATCGTGCCGCGACCGGTGCTCTGGCACGCGACTTCTCCCGCGGCGGCTGAGTCGATCCTGCGCGATGGTCTCTTGCCCATGGGGCGCCAGTACGCGCATCTGACGACTGATCGAGAGCTGGCGATGCAAGCGGGTCGACGCAAGTCTCCCGCTCCCGTCCTGCTGCGGGTCGATGCGGATCGCGCGCACCGGGAAGGCGTCGAGTTCTCGGAAGGCCACGACCGAGTGACCCTGGCATTGTTCGTTCCCGCGCGGTACCTCTCGGAGAGATGAGAGGTCGATGCGATCGAGATGCTCACTCGTGGTGTTGGCCGATTCGGGACCCGGCGAGGACGTGGAAGGGCTGAACAGCATCATCTTATGAGCACCGCGACGGACAGTTCTGCTTTCTGGGATGCGATCATTGCGGACGATTCGCAGGCGATCGCGAGGATCGCTGCGGAAGGCTTCGAAGGGTCCTCAGCCTCTCGCGCTCATACCGACGCCCTCACGCCCCTCCACTTCGCCGCTCAGCACGGCGCGGTGCATGCGATACGGGCGCTCCTAGACCTCGGGGTGAAGGTGGATGCGCCGGACCGTTGGGGGACGACGCCGCTGCAGCTCGCAGTGGCGAACTCGGGCGGCGGCGGACTCGATCCGGTGAATCTCTTGCTCGATGCCGGAGCGGATCCCTACTCAGTCAACGACCTGGGCGCGACCCCGCTGAGCTACGCTCGGATCCTCGCGGACGCACCCGCCGGACTCATCATCGTGCTGCAGCAGGATCGGATGCTCAAGAGCGATGAATCGGACGCATCAGTCGTGTTCGAGGCCGCGTCGCGTGGGTCGCTCATCGACATGCAATCGGCAATTCGAGCCGATCCGGGCGCGCTCAACTCTGCGGTAGCTGGAGAGACTCCGCTCCGGCTGCTCGTCCGACGTTCTCTCCCCGTACGACCGAATCGATCGAATCCACATCCGCTCGCGGTGGAGGACGCGGTGGCTGGCGCGAAGGGCATGCTGAGCGCCGGAGCGAAAGCTCGGCTGGTCGGTGCAGACGGCTTCACCGCTCAGGGGCTGGCGCGAGCGTTCCTGGCACCGAAGCCGTTGATCAAAGTGCTCGACCGAGCGGCGAAGGAGGAGCGGGGAAGACGCAATCAATGATCGGAAGGCATTGAGACGTCGCTGCGACGGCTCCGGATCGCTGCACGAACGGAGGTGACCGGCGCGGATCGACGCCGCGAGCGGACGGTCAGTCCTCGTCGACCGCCCCCACCAGCTCCGGCGCCGTGAGCAACCGCGGCTCGTCCTCGATCGACGCCGGGTCCGCGATCACCTTCGACTCGTCGAGCAGCGACAACCGCCGTGCACTCGGCAGCACCTGCCGCTCGAGCGACCCCACGAACCGGTTGTAGTCGACGACGGAGCCCCGGATCGAACGCCCGAGCTTGTCGACGTGTCCCGCCATCGTGGACAGTCGGCCGTAGAGCTCGCGGGAGACCCGGAAGAGCTCGTGCGCCTCTTGCGAGACGACGTCCTGCTGCCACGAGAACGCCACGGTCTTCAGCACGGACCACAGGGTCACGGGCGAGGCGAGCGCGATGCGCTTGCGGAAGGCGTGGTCGAGCAGCCCGGGGTCGGCGGCGAGGGCGCTCGAGATGAGTGACTCGGACGGGATGAAGGCGACGGTGAGCTCGGGGGAGGCGTCGTACCCGGTCCAGTACTCGCGCGCGGCCAGGGCGTCGACGTGCGCGCGGAGCGCCTTGACGTGCTGCCCGATGAGCGCCTCGCGGCGAGCCCCCTCGGCGCCGGTTGCGGTCGCCGGGATCTCGGCGGCCTGCAGGTAGGCGCTGAACGGCACCTTGGCGTCGACGGCGATGGTCTTGCCGCCGGGCAGGTGCACGACCATGTCAGGCCGGGCGGTGCCGGCCGAGGTGGTGACCGAGGACTGCACGTCGAAGTCGACCCGTTCGAGCAACCCGGCGGCCTCGACCACGTTGCGCAGCTGCGTCTCGCCCCACACGCCGCGGGTGCTGTTCGACGACAGAGCGCTGGCCAGGGTGTCGGCCGTGGCGCGCAGGCGTTCCTCGGACTCGGCGGCCGACCGGAGCTGGGCGGACAGGGCGCCGTACTGCTCGCTGCGGGACTGCTCGAGCTCGGCGATCTTCGTGCGCATGACGTCGAGGGTCTGCGCGACGGGGCTGAGGGCGGAGAGCACCTTCGACTCGTTCTGGTTCCGGGCCGAGTCCGCGCCGTGCATGCGCTGCACGAGGTGCTCGAGCTCGGCCGAGCGCCGTTCGAGGGAGTCGACCTGTCGGCGGTACTGGGCGTCCTGCGCGTCGAGGCGTTCCTCGGCGTCGCGCCGGACCTCGTCGAGCCGTGTGCGGAGCGCCTCGGCGCTCGCGCGCGACGCGGCGGCGTCGACGCCGGCGCGCGACCGCGCGAGCGACCAGGCGACGACCGCACCGACGGCGATGCCGATCACGAGACCGATGACCAGGGCGAGGATCTGCATGTCGTGACCTTGGCAGGACCCACCGACACCGGGCCTCCCGGCACACCGACGCCGGGCGTCCCGGCGCACCGACGCGGCCACGCGCCCGGCGGGACCAGCCTCGAAAACCATGTCATGACATTAGGGCAAACACGGTGTACAGTCGTGATCGTCCGCCGATGAAGCCGCACGGAAGGTCCACCACGTCGCATGACGAACCACGCTCCCCACGCCTACGACGTGATCACGATGGGACGCGTCAGCGTCGACATCTACCCGCAGCAGACCGGCCCGCTCGAAGACGTCACGACGTTCTCGAAGTCCGTCGGCGGCAGCGCGACCAACGTCGCCATCGCCGCAGCGCGCCACGGTGCCGACGCCGCGGTCATCACCCGCACCGGCAACGACCCCTTCGGCCGGTACATCGCCCGCACCCTGCCGGAGTTCGGCGTCGCGAACGCCTTCGTCGAGACGGTCGAGGGGCTGAACACCCCCGTCGCGTTCTGCGAGATCTTCCCGCCGGACGACTTCCCGCTGTACTTCTACCGTGCCCCGAAGGCGCCGGACCTGATGATCACGGCGAAGTCGCTGCCGCTGCACGAGATCGAGCGGGCGAAGATCTTCTGGACCACGGTGACCGGCTTGAGCGAAGAGCCGAGTCGGCAGGCACACCACGTCGCGTACGAAGCGCGCACAGCCGCGCAGAACAGCACGAAGAACCACACCGTCTTGGACCTGGACTACCGCTCGATGTTCTGGTCGAGCCCCGAGGCCGCGACGCGCGAGGTCGCCGTCGCCCTCGAACACGCCACGGTCGCCGTCGGCAACCGCGAGGAGTGCGAGGTCGCCGTCGGTGAGACCGACCCGGTCCGTGCGGCCGACGCCCTGCTCGAGCGCGGCGTCGAGATCGCCGTCGTCAAGCAGGGCCCCAAGGGGGTGCTGGCGAAGACCCGCGACGAGTTCGTCGAGTTCCGCCCGCACCACATCGACGTCGTCAACGGGCTCGGCTCCGGTGACGGCTTCGGCGGCGCGCTGGCCCACGGCCTGCTGCAGGGCTGGGGCCTCGAGCGGATCCTCGCGTTCTGCAACGCCGCCGGTGCCATCGTCGCGACGCGGTTCGAGTGCTCGACGGCGATGCCCACGAGCGACGAGATCGAGTCGTTCATCGCCAGCAACCCCGCCGACGGCACGAACCACACGAGCACGGGTGCGACCAACACCGAGGAGAAGACCCATGCCTGAGATCAGCCCCGCTGACTTCCAGCGCCTCCGGGACATCCGCGCCGGACAGCCCGAACTGGTGCGGTCCGTGCTCGACGCTCGGCACAAGCGCTCCCTGCTCGCCGACGACGGCAAGCTCTTCATCGTCGCCGCCGACCACCCGGCACGCGGCGCCCTGGCGGTCCGGAACGACGAGTCCGCCATGGCCGACCGCTACGACCTGCTCGAGCGGCTCGTCACGGCGCTCGGTCGCCCCGGGGTCGACGGGGTGCTCGGGACGCCCGACATCCTCGAGGACCTGGCACTGCTCGGCGCCCTCGACGGCAAGGTCGTCGTCGGGTCGATGAACCGCGGCGGGCTGCGCGGCGCGACGTTCGAGATGGACGACCGCTACACCGCGTACTCGGCGCAGGCCATCAAGGACTCCGGATTCGACTTCGCCAAGCTCCTCGTGCGCATCGCCCTCGAGGACGCGGGCACGGCCCCGACGCTCGAGGCGACGGCCCGCGCCGTCAGCGAGGCCGCCGCACTCCAGCTGCCGATCATGCTCGAGCCGTTCATGTCCGCGTGGCAGGACGGCCGGGTCGTGAACGACCTGACCGCCGACGCCGTCATCACCTCGATGGCGATCGCCGCGGGCCTGGGGGAGTCCAGCGCGTACAGCTGGCTCAAGATCCCGGTCGTCGACGACATGGAGCGGGTGATGGCGGCGACGACCCTGCCGACGCTCCTGCTCGGTGGCGACCCGTCGAGCAAGCCGCTCGAGACGTACGCCAAGTGGGCCGATGCCCTGGCCCTGCCCGGCGTGCGCGGCCTGGTCGTCGGCCGGACCCTGCTCTACCCGCCGGACGGCGACGTCGCCACCGCGGTCGACGTGGCCGCCGGCCTCGTCCACACCGGGAGCGTCGGCACCGCGAACGCCGGCACCACGCACGAACAAGCCACCACACTCGAAGGAAGCAACGCATGACCACCACGGAGACCGCCACCACCACCGTCGGCCACTGGATCGGCGGCAAGCACGTCGAGTCCGCGTCGGGCAACAGCGCCCCCGTGTACGACCCGGCCCTGGGCGTCGCGACGAAGCAGGTCGCCCTGGCGAACGAGGACGAGATCCAGGCCGCCATCGCGAGCGCCAAGGCGGCGTTCCCGGCGTGGAGCAACCTGTCGCTCACCAAGCGCCAGCAGATCCTGTTCTCGTTCCGCGAGATCCTGAACCGCGACAAGGGTGAGCTCGCCGAGATCATCACGAGCGAGCACGGCAAGGTCATCGACGACGCCCTGGGTGAGATCGCCCGTGGGCAGGAGGTCGTGGAGCTCGCGACGAACATCCCGAGCCTGCTCAAGGGCGAGTTCTCCGACCAGGTCTCGACCGGCATCGACGTGTACTCGATCCGGCAGCCGCTCGGCGTCGTGGGCATCATCAGCCCCTTCAACTTCCCGGCGATGGTGCCGCTGTGGTTCCTGCCGATCGCGATCGCCGCGGGCAACACCGTCGTGCTGAAGCCGTCCGAGAAGGACCCGAGCGCCGCCATCTGGCTCGCCGAGAAGTTCTCCGAGGCCGGTCTCCCCGACGGCGTCTTCAACGTCCTCAACGGCGACAAGCTGAGCGTCGACGGCCTGCTCACGAGCCCCGACGTCGAGTCGATCTCGTTCGTCGGTTCCACGCCGATCGCGCAGTACGTCTACGAGACGGGCACGAAGCACGGCAAGCGCGTGCAGGCCCTGGGCGGCGCGAAGAACCACATGCTGGTGCTGCCGGACGCCGACCTCGACCTGGTCGCGGACAACGCCATCAACGCGGGCTTCGGCTCCGCCGGTGAGCGCTGCATGGCGATCTCGGTCGTCGTCGCCGTCGAGCCGGTGGCCGACGAGCTCATCCAGAAGATCAAGGACCGCGCGGCCACCCTGCGCATCGGCGACGGTCGTCGCGGATGCGACATGGGCCCGCTCGTCACGAAGCAGCACCGTGACAAGGTCGCCTCGTACATCGAGGTCGCAGAGCAGGACGGTGCGGTGGTTGTGGTGGACGGCCGCACCGTCCGACCCGACGGCGACGAGAACGGCTTCTGGCTGGGCCCGACGCTGATCGACCAGGTCCCCACCACGAGCCGCGTCTACACCGAGGAGATCTTCGGCCCGGTGCTGAGCGTCGTCCGCGTCGCCACGTACGAAGAGGGCCTCGAGCTCATCAACTCGGGTGCGTACGGCAACGGGACCGCCATCTTCACCAACGACGGCGGCGCTGCCCGTCGATTCCAGCGCGACGTGCAGGTCGGCATGATCGGCATCAACGTCCCGATCCCCGTGCCGGTCGCGTACTTCTCGTTCGGCGGCTGGAAGAACTCGCTGTTCGGTGACCACAAGGCGTACGGTGCCGACGGCGTGAGCTTCTTCACCCGCCAGAAGGCGATCACGAGCCGCTGGCTCGACCCGTCGCACGGCGGCATCAACCTCGGCTTCCCGTCGAACAACTGAGCCGCAGCATGGCGAACGAACAGCACCAGCACGACCAGTGGTTCATCCCGAAGGGGAGCCGGCCGGAGGCCGGCTGGACCGACGTCGTCGACGGCCGCATCGCAGGATGGGCGCACACCGGGCTCCGGACCGGCACCCTGACGGACGGTGACCCGACCGGTACGCGCGAGTTGCGCCTCCCGGCCGACGCCGTGGAGCGCATCGTCGTGCCGCTCGCCGGGTCGTTCCACGTGACCTACGCGGGCGCCGCCGGGGACGGCGAGCAGGCCCTGCAGGGGCGCGCGAACGTCTTCGAGGGCCCCACCGACGTCCTGTACCTCGGATCGGGCACCGCGGCGACGATCACCGGCGCAGGCCGGTTCGCGGTCGCCGAGGCGCCCACCGACACCGTCAAGCCGACCACGTACGTGGCCCGGCAGGACGTGCCGGTGGAGCTCCGCGGTGCCGGGCAGTCCAGCCGCCAGGTGCACAACTTCGGCACCCCGGCGGCCCTCGACGCCGACAAGTTCATCGTGTGCGAGGTGATCACGCCGGCCGGCAACTGGTCGTCGTACCCGCCGCACAAGCACGACACGAACGTGCCGGGCGAAGAGTCGAACCTCGAGGAGATCTACTACTACGAGTCCGCGGTGGCCCGCGGTGTCTCGGCTCCGACCACCGCCGACCCGTTCGCGCTGCACCGCACCTACGCATCGGACGACCGTCCGATCGACGAGTTCCGCGAAGTGCGCACCGGCGACGTCGCGCTGGTGCCGCACGGCTGGCACGGCCCCGCCGTCGCTGCTCCGGGCTACGACATGTACTACCTCAACGTGATGGCCGGGCCCGACCCGGAGCGCGTCTGGAACATCACCGACGACCCGGCGCACGGCTGGGTCCGCCAGGTGTGGGAGAGCGAGCAGCTCGACCCGCGCCTGCCCTACGAAAGGAAGCAGGCGTGACCACCACCACGCGCCGGATGACCGTCGGCCAGGCACTCGTCGAGTTCCTGGCGAACCAGTGGACCGTCGACGGCGACGTCCGCGAACGCACCATCCCGGGCATCTTCGGCATCTTCGGGCACGGCAACGTCGCCGGCGTCGGACAGGCCATCAAGCAGCTCCACGTCGAGCAGCCCGGCCTGCTGCCGTACCACCAGGCCCGCAACGAGCAGGCGATGGTGCACGAGGCCGTCGGCTTCGCCCGCATGCACCGCCGCCGTGCGACCTTCGCGGCGACGGCGTCGGTCGGCCCGGGCGCCGCGAACATGCTCACCGCTGCCGCACTCGCGACGACGAACCGCCTGCCCGCACTGCTGCTGCCGTCGGACACGTTCGCGACGCGGACCACCGACCCGGTGCTCCAGCAGATCGAGCTGCCGCACGACACCTCGATCCAGGTGACGGACGCGTTCCGTCCGCTGTCGCGCTACTTCGACCGCGTCGAGCGCCCCGAGCAGCTGTTCTCGATCGCGCTCGCCGCGATGCGGGTGCTCACCGACCCGGCCGAGACCGGTGCCGTGACGATCGCCCTGCCCGAGGACGTGCAGGCCGAGGAGTTCGACGTCCCCGTCGCGTTCCTGCAGCCGCGCGAGTGGCACATCCGTCGGCCGCTGCCCGAGCACGGGCCGCTGGCGCGTGCGGTCGCCGCGATCCGGGGCGCGCAGCGTCCGGTGATCGTCGCGGGCGGTGGCGTGCTGTACTCCGGCGCGGAGCGCGAGCTCGCGGCCTTCGTCGAGGCCACCGGCATCCCGGTCGGCACCTCGCAGGCCGGCGGCGGCTCGCTCGTCTGGGACCACCCGCAGTACCTCGGTGGCATCGGTGCGACCGGCACGGCCGCCGCCAACGCGGTCGCCGCGCAGGCGGACGTCGTGATCGGGATCGGCACGCGCTACAGCGACTTCACGACCGCCTCGCGGACCGCGTTCCAGAACCCGGACGTCACGTTCGTGAACGTCAACGTGGCCGCGTTCGACGCGTACAAGCACGGTTCGCAGCTGCCGCTGATCGCGGATGCCCGGGAGGCCCTGGTCGCGTTGACCGCGGCGCTCGCGTCGTCCGGGTCGTCACCCGCAGAGCCCGCGTTCGTCGTCGACGCCGCCTACGCTGCAGAGATCGCGTCGCTGAAGGCGGCGTGGGACGCAGCCGTCGACGGCGCGTTCGCGCCGTCCGGCGCCGACCTGCCCGGTCAGCCGGAGATCATCGGCGCCGTGCAGTCGGTGTCCGACCCGCGCGACGTCGTCATCCAGGCGGCCGGCTCGCTGCCCGGCGACCTGCACAAGCTCTGGCGCGTGCAGGACGCCCTCGGCTACCACGTCGAGTACGCGTTCTCGTGCATGGGCTATGAGATCGCCGGCGGCATCGGCGTCCGTCGTGGCGCCCCGGACCGCGACGCGATCGTCATGGTCGGCGACGGCAGCTACCTCATGCTGCACACGGAGCTCGTCACTGCCGTGGCCGAGGGCATCAAGATCATCGTCGTGCTCATCCAGAACCACGGGTACGCGTCGATCGGGCACCTGTCCGAGACCGTCGGGTCCGAGCGCTACGGCACGAAGTACCGCTACCTGGACGAGACGCAGTCGTTCGACAACGGCGACCCGCTGCCGGTCGACCTCGCGGCGAACGCGCGGTCGTACGGCGTCGACGTGATCGAGGTCCAGCCCGGCCCGGACAGCATCGAGGACCTCAAGGCCGCGGTGCGCCAGGCGAAGGCGAACGACCACACCACCCTCGTGCACATCAACTCGGACCCGCTGGTCTACGCCCCCGAGGGCGACGGCTGGTGGGACGTGCCGGTGGCGCAGACCTCGACGCTGTCGAGCACGCAGACCGCCCGCGCCGAGTACGAGCAGCAGGTCGCCGCACAGCGCCCGCTGCTCGGCTGAGCACCACCGTCCACCACACGCACCACACCCAGAAAGCAGACGACGACGTCATGACCGACACCGCCACCGCCACCGACGCCATCCGGATCGGCACCGCCCCCGACTCGTGGGGCGTCTGGTTCCCCGACGACCCCAACCAGGTGCCGTGGAAGCGCTTCCTCGACGAAGCGGCCGCAGCCGGGTACGAGTGGATCGAGCTCGGACCGTACGGCTACCTGCCGACCGACCCGTCGCAGCTGTCGGACGAGCTCGAGTCGCGCGGGCTGAAGCTGTCCGCCGGAACGGTGTTCACCGGGTTCCACAAGGGCGAGGACCAGTTCCAGCGTGCCTGGGACCAGGCCGTGGCGGTCGCGGGTCTGGCGGCGAAGCTCGGCGCCCAGCACCTCGTGACGATCCCGGACCTGTGGCGCTCGGACGCCACGGAGGAGGTCCTCGAGTCGCGCACCCTGACCGACGAGCAGTGGGACCGCCTCGGCAAGGGCCACGACCAGCTCGGCAAGGCGCTGCTCGAGGAGTACGGCGTCCACCAGCAGTTCCACACCCACGCGGACAGCCACGTCGGCACCTACAAGGAGACCGTGCGGTTCCTGTCGGAGACTGATCCGGCGTACACGAACCTCTGCCTCGACACCGGGCACTTCGCGTACTACGGCGGCGACAACCTCAAGCTCATCGCCGCGCACCCGGAGCGCATCGGCTACCTGCACCTCAAGCAGGTCGACACCGACCTGCTGTTCGACGTGCTGAAGAACGACGTCCCGTTCGCCACCGCCGTGTCGCAGGGGATCATGACCGAGCCGCCGCACGGCACCCCGGAGCTCGCCCCGATCATCGAAGCCGTCGCGAAGATCAACCCGGACGTCTTCGGCATCGTCGAGCAGGACATGTACGGCTGCTCGGTCGACGCCCCCGGCCCGATCGCCGAGCGCACCTTCCAGCACATCTTCGGTTCCACGTCCGCCGCCCGCGTGTCCTGACCGGCCCCAGCAGCCGTCCACGCAGCGTCATCTACCCCAGGAGCACCGCCATGAGCACCACTGACAACCTCCGCGTCGCCGTCGTCGGCGCGGGCGCCATGGGCAGCGACCACATCCGTCGCATCACCTCGACCATCGCCGGCGCCGACGTCGTCGCGATCGTCGACCCCGACACCGGCCGCGCGACCGCCGCCGCGGCGAAGGCGCCCGGCGCGATCACCGCGGCCTCGTTCGAGGAGGCGCTCGACGCCACCCCGATCGACGCCGTCATCGTCGCGACGCCCGGCTTCCTGCACGAGCCGGTCCTGGTGCCGGCGATCGAGCGCGGTCTCGCCGTCCTGTGCGAGAAGCCGCTGACGACCTCGGCCGAGGACTCGTTGCGGATCGTCGAGCTCGAGCAGGCGACGTCCGACCGTCCGAAGATCCAGGTCGGCTTCATGCGCCGCTTCGACAAGGGCTACCAGGAGCTGCGCGCGCTGCGGGAGTCCGGGGCCAACGGCGCCCTGCTCGCGCTGCACCACGCGCACCGCAACCCGACCACGCCGCCGAACTTCAGCGAGTCGATGCTCATCCACGACTCGGTGATCCACGAGATCGACATCATCCCGTTCATCACGGGCGAGGCGATCACGAGCGTCGAGGTCAAGAAGCCCCGCAAGAACTCGCTCGCGCCGGCCGACCTGCCCGAGCCGCAGTTCGTGCTGTTCACCACCGAGTCCGGCACCATGGCGATCGTCGAGATCAACGTGAACGCCCAGTTCGGCTACCAGGTCACGACCGACGCGGTGTTCGAGTCCGGGGTCGCGTACATCGGTCGCGAGACCTCGCTCAACCTCGTGTCGCAGGGCGTCTCCGGCCAGGGCGTCACCCCGTCGTTCGTCGAGCGCTTCGGTGCCGCGTACGACGAAGAGGTGCAGCGATGGGTCGACGCCGCGCGCACCGGTGGCATCGACGGCCCGAGCGCCTGGGACGGCTACACGGCGTCGGTGGTCGCCGAGGTCGCCGTGCGCGCGCAGCAGTCCGGTGCGCTCGAGCCGATCACGTACGCCACCGCGAAGCCCGCGTTCTACGAGACGGCCTGATCGATGCCGAAGATCGCGCTCGACCCCACGCCGTACCACCACGACCTGTCGCTGCTGGAGTTCCCGCAGAAGGTCGCCGACCTCGGCTACGAGTACCTGCAGCTCACCCCGCACAAGGACTTCATCCCCTTCTACCGGCACCCCACGGCCGACGACGACCTCGTCGACGCGTTCGCCGCGGCGTGCACGACGGCCGGGGTCCAGGTCGCGTCGGTCCTGCCCGTCCTGCGCTGGGCCGGCCCGGACAAGGAGGCCCGCGAGGCCGCCGTCAAGAAGTGGAAGCGGGTCATCGAGATCACGAAGCGCCTCGGCGTGGACACGATCAACACGGAGTTCTCCGGCCGCCCCGAACGCGCTGAGGAGTCCGAGGACCAGTTCCACTGGGCGATGGAGGAGCTCCTGCCGATCATCGAGGACTCCGGCATCCGGGTCCTCATCGACCCGCACCCCGACGACTTCGTCGAGGACGGGCTCGAGGCGCTCCGGGTGATCCGCGGGCTGAACTCGAAGAGCATCGGCTTCGTCTACGTCGCGTGCCACACGTTCCACTACGGCGGGAACATGGACGAGATCATCGACGCCGCGGGCGACTCGCTGCAGCTCGTGCACGTCGCCGACGCGTACGACCACCACCGGTCGCACGGCCTGCGCTACATCACCAACCCGCCCGGCAACCCGGTCCGCGTGCACCAGCACCTGCCGGTCGGCCAGGCGGACGTCGACTTCGACGCCTTCTGGGCCGCCCTCGACCGGGTCGGCTTCACGGCGCGCGAGGACACCGTCGCGGTGTCGAGCGTCTTCGCCGAGGACGAGAACGCCGACGAGGTCTCGCGCTTCCAGCTCGACACGATCAAGAAGGGACTCACACGATGACCGACACCCTCTCGTCACCGGCGACCACCGACGCCGACGTCCGACCCGTCACCCTGCAGGCCGCGTCGCAGACCGTGACCGCCCTGTGGAACGACTCCGCCGACCCGCGCGAACTGTCCACCGCGATCCACGAGTACGGCGCCGTCGGGGCGACCTGCAACCCGGTGATCGCGTACACCTGCATCAAGCAGGACCCGGAGACCTGGGTGCCGCGCATCCGCGAGATCGCCGCGGAGCACCCGACCGCGGGGGAGTCCTGGATCGGTTGGAAGGCCGTCGAGGAGCTCTCCATCGCGGCGGCCGAGCAGCTGCTGCCCGCGTTCGAGGCGTCCGGCGGCCGCAACGGTCGCCTGTCGATGCAGACCGACCCGCGCTTCCACCGCGACGCCGACGCCCTGGTCGAGCAGGCCGTGCGGTTCTCGCAGCTCGCCCCGAACATCATCGTGAAGGTCCCCGCCACCAAGGTCGGCATCGCCGCGATCGAGGAGGCCGCCTACCGCGGGGTCTCGATCAACGCGACGGTGTCGTTCACGGTGCCGCAGGTCGTCGCCGTCGGTGAAGCCATCGAGCGTGCGCTCGACCGTCGTGCCGCCGACGGGCTGCCCGACCAAGAGTTCGGCCACGTCGTCACGCTGATGGCCGGCCGGTTCGACGACTGGCTGAAGACCGTCGTCAAGCGAGACCACGTCATGGTCGACCCCGGCATCCTCGAGTGGGCCGGCGTCGCCGCGGTGAAGAACGCCTACCGGGTGTTCCAGGAGCGTGGTTTCCGGTCGCGCGTGCTCGTCGCCGCCTTCCGGAACGCCTTGCAGTGGTCGGAGTTCCAGGGCGGGGACCTCGTCGTCTCGCCGCCGTTCCAGTGGACGAAGGACATCAACGCGAACGCGTTCCCGTTCCGTCCGGACGCCATCCACGACGAGGTACCGGCCGACGTCATCGCGGCTCTGCGCGCTGCGACGCCCGAGTTCGCGCGCGGGTACGACGTCGACGGCATGACGATCGACGAGTTCGACCGGTTCGGCGCCACGGTGACGACGCTGCGCCAGTTCCTCGACGCCGACGCGCAGCTCGACGCCCTGGTGCGGGACATCATCTTCCCGCCGAACTGAGCCGAGCCACTTCGTGAGCAGAAGACGTCGGGTCGCCCCAGGTGACCCGACGTCTTCTGCTCAATGTCTTTGTACTGACAAACCACGAGCGATCCCGTACGATGGTTGGCGCGCTCCAATCGGCGCCCACGAACGAAGGAGTTCCCATGGACAGCATCGGTGTCGGCCTCATCTCGGTCGGCTGGATGGGGCGGCTGCACTCCCGCGCCTACCACGCCCTGCCGGACCACTTCCCGGAGCTCGGCGTGCAGCCCCGGCTCGTCGTCGCCGCGGACCCGATCGAGGCCGCACGTGACCAGGCCGTCACCCGCCTGGGCTACGAGCGGGCGGTCGCCGACTACCACGAGGTCCTCGCCGACCCGGCCGTCGACGTCGTGTCGATCTGCTCGCCGAACTTCCTGCACCGCGAGATGGCGGTCGCCGCTGCCGAGGCCGGCAAGCCGTTCTGGATCGAGAAGCCGATGGGCCGCTACGCCAGCGACTCGCGCCAGATCCACGAGGCCGTCCAGCGCGCGGGCGTCATCACGAGCGTCGGGTTCAACTACCGGCACGCCCCCGCGATCGAGCGGGCGCGCGAACTCGTCCGCAGCGGCCGCCTCGGTCGGATCACGAACGTGCGCGGGTCGCTGCTCGCCGACTACTCGTCCGACCCCGCGGCGCCGCTGACCTGGCGCTTCGAGCGTGAGCGTGCCGGCTCGGGTGTGCTCGGCGACCTGCTGTCGCACGGCCTCGACCTGGCGCAGTACGTCGTCGGTCGGATCGCCAGTGTGAGCGCGCTCGCCGAGACCTTCATCCAGGAGCGCCCGAAGCCAGCCGCGGGCATCGTCGACCGGAGCGCCGCCGCCACCGGCGACCTCGGACGCGTCGAGAACGAGGACTACGCAGCCCTGCTCTTCCGCTTCGAGGACGGCCCCGTCGGCACCATGGACTCGAGCCGTGTCATGCGGGGGCCGCACGCCGAGTACACGCTCGAGATCTACGGCACCAGGGGTTCGGTGCGGTGGGACTTCCAGCGTCTCAACGAGCTCGAGGTGTACCTCGACGGGCAAGAGGTGGACGGCTACGCCACGCACTACGTCGCCGCGGGTGACGGCGAGTTCGCGCGCTTCCAGCCCGGCGCCGGCACGGCCATGGGCTACGACGACCTGAAGACGATCGAGGCCGCCCAGTTCATCGCGAGCGTCCGTCGCGGGGAGCAGCTCGCCCCGTCGGTCGCTGACGGGCTGGCTGCTGCGTCCATCGTCGAGGCGGCGGAAGCGTCCCTCGCCGACGGTGCGTGGCACGACGTCGCGCGTGTCGACGGACCGCTCACCTACGCGGCGGCGACCCCCGTGCTCTAGACGGTCGCGGACGACGGACGGGAGGCGCGGTGCCAGCTGGCACTGCGCCTCCAGTCCGTCTGTTGCTGCGTCTCGATCCATGTTAGTTTGTCAGGACAAAGTCCCGAACTGCAGGAGGCACCATGCCGCTCGTCCGTATCGACCTCGCCACCGGCCGCACGCCGCAGGCAGTGCGCGCCATCGCCGACGCGATCCACCGGGCCATCGTCGACGTGTACGCGATCCCCGTGCGCGACCGGTTCCAGGTGATCACCGAGCACCCGGCGCAGCAGATCATCGCCGAGGACGCCGGCCTCGGGTTCGAGCGCACCGAGGGCGTCGTCATGATCCAGGTCTTCACGCAGCGCGGGCGCACCGACGAGGCGAAGACGACGCTGTACGCGGCGATCCACGACGCCCTGGCGGCGATCGGTGTCGCGTCCGAGGACGTCTTCATCGGCTACGTCGAGAACGGCCCGCAGGACTGGTCGTTCGGCTTCGGCCGCGCCCAGTACGTGACCGGCGAGCTCGGCGTGCCCGCGCCAGCCTGAGCGGGGGTCCGTCCGTCTGCCGGTCCTGCGCCCGCTCGCTCCGTCTGCCGGTCCCGAGGTTCCGAAATCTCGGCATCTCGAGGCGTCCAGCGGCCATCCGTGGAACCTCGGCGTCACGCGTGCGGCAGTTCGTGGAACCTGGACGTCACGCGGTCAGCGCGAACTGCCTACTTGTCGACGAGGGTGACCTCGAACGAGTAGCGGTCGGGGCGGTAGCAGTGCACGCCGTACTCGACCGCGCGGCCCGAGGCGTCGTACGCGGTGCGGCTCATGGTGAGCACGGGGTCGCCGTCCTCGATCTCGAGCAGACCGGCTTCTTCGTCGGTGACCGCGCGGGCACCGATCCGCTGCTTCGCCACCCGCATCGTCACGCCGCGACCGCGGAGCAGCTGGTAGAGCCCGTGGTCCTGCAGGTCCTGGTCGGTGATCTCGAGGAACTCGGGCGGCAGGTAGTTCTCGAGGATCGCCATCGGGACGTCCTCGGCGAACCGCACGCGGCGGATGTGCGCGACGATCGTGCCGGGCTCGATGCTGAGGGCTGCGGCGACCTCGTCCGAGGCAGGGACGTCGTTGCGCTCGAGGAGCTTCGTCGCCGGTGCCTGTGACCCCTGGGCCAGGTCGTCGTACAGGCTCGTGAGCTCGACCTTGCGGGTCACCGGGCCGTGCACGACCTGTGTGCCGATGCCGCGGCGGCGGACGAGCAGGCCCTTGTCGACGAGGTCCTGGATCGCCCGGCGGATCGTCGGGCGGGACAGCCCGAGGCGTTCGCCGAGCGCGATCTCGTTCTCGAGACGGGCGCCGGGAGGCATCACACCGGAGCGGATCGACTCCTCGATGCGCGAGGCCACCTGGAAGTAGAGGGGCATGGGACCCGACCGGTCCAGGTCCATGAACAGGTCGGACGGCAGCTGGCCTTCGTTGGTCATCGCGGTCCTTCGGGGAATTGCGGGTTCGGCATCGATGCCGAGGGATTGTCGTGACAATACCACCGGGTGCCCTGCTCCCCGGTGTGCCACTCCCGTCAGTGCTCGACCGCGGCCTTCAGCTTGGCGAGGCCCTTCTCGAAGTCGCCGCCGAGGAACTTGTCCATGTTGACGAACACCCCCATCACGCGCGACATCAGGTTCTGCGGGCTCGTCATCGACCAGACGACCCGCGTGCCGTCGGTCGCTTCGTGCAACCGGAACGCCACCGCGCTCGACGACTTGAACGGTGCGGTGAACTGCAGGTCGACGTCGACCTCGGTGGCATCGACCCGTGTGATCGCCATGGACCCGGCGCCGGCCTTGCGGTTGCCCTTCCAGGCGTACGTCGAGCCGACCGTCCCCGGTTGGCCGGTGTACGTCCGCTGCAGCGCGGGATCCTGCCCCTCCCACGGCGACCACTCGACCCAGCGGTGCAGGTCTGCCAGGTACGGGGTGATGTCCGCGGCGCGAGCCGTGATGACGGTTTCGCGTTCGATCGTGGTGGGCGCAGCCATGCGCTGAGCGTAGTGCTGCTGTCGAGGCCGCGACAGGGACCTTCGGCTCGGCCGGCTCGGCCGGCTCGGTCGGCTCGGCCGGCTCGGCCGGCTCAGTCGGCGAAGACCATCGGGCGGTTCGACAGGCGGGGCTGCGGCGTCGAGGCCTTGGGCTTCTCGGCACGGGCACGGACCGGGGCGATCGTCACGCGGGTCGCCGCACCCAGGGCCTCGACCGTGTCGGTGCCGTGGTGGCCGGCGGCGTGGATGACGATCGCGGCGCACGCCTCGGCATCGGCGGCGGCATCGTGGTGCTGGAAGCCCTCGAACCCGGCGGCCATGGCAGCCACGGGCAGTCGGTAGGAGTCGAGCGTGTAGGTCTTGCGGGCCACCGCGAGCGAGCACATCGAGTGGTGCTCGGCGAGGTCGATGCCCGTTGCCGAGCACCCACCGGCGATGACGCCCATGTCGAACCGGGCGTTGTGCGCGACCAGGACGTCGCCCTCGGCGAAAGCCACGAGGTCGGGGTACTGCTGCTCCCACGTCTTCGCGCGGACGACGTCCTCGGCGACGATCCCGTGGATCCGGGTGTTCCACTCGAGGAACGCGTCGTGTCCGAACGGTGGGCGGATGAACCACGACGCCCGGTCGACGACCCGGCCCGCGCGGACCTTGACCAGTCCGACGGAGCACGCACTGGCGGGCGAGCTGTTCGCGGTCTCGAAGTCGATCGCGGTGAAGTTCAACGGCACGGTTCCGATCGTCGCACGGGGCGCCGACATCGCTGGAAGCCGCCTCGGCGTTGCGGCCGGACGCTCAGCGGCGACGTGCCGAGCGGGAACCGCTGCGCCGACGTCGCGCCGTTGCGCGCCAGGTCGCCGTCCGACGGGCTCGTTCGCGCTTCCAGTACGGCGCGAGCAGGGTCCCCACCATCTCGAACGCCACCGCGACGCCGTCCAGTCGCCAGCGCAGCGGCAGGCTCTCGACGTGTTCGGTGAGTCCGGCGGTCAGGTCGCCGGTGATGACCGGGAAGCCGGAGTCCCGGGGGAGGGGGATCCCGCGGAAGCGGTCCTCCTCGGCGTAGTCGATCGTGTCGTCCTCGGGGTCGTAGACGACCAGGACGTCCGCCTCGAGCTCGGCCATCGCGTCGTGCAGCTGCTCGAGCTCAGCGCGGGAGGCCTGCTTGAGTGCGGCGAGGGTCTCCGGTGCGAAGCGCTGCCGGAGCCCCGGCGCTCCCATGCCCACCGAGTGCACACCGCGCTCGTCGCGTTCGAACCACATCGACGTCCTCCTGTTCCGTCGCCCGGTCCGGACGACGGGAACCACGCTGCCAGAAGCCGTCGCGGCGCGTTCCGGGCGGTAGCGTGCCCGGATGGGGAACGACGGAGACGGTCGGCCGCTCGTGCTGGTGCTCGCCGGGGCGGGCTACGGACAACAGGCGCCGCTGCTGTGGTGGTCACAGGCCATCGCGTCGGCGGCCGGGTGCGAGGTCGTGGCTCCAGCCTGGACCATCGACGACGACGCCGGAGCCGACCCGGTGGCGTTCGTCGAGGCCGCGATCGGGGCTGCGCTGGGCGATCGCCTACCCGACCTGGTCATCGCGAAGTCGTTCGGGTGCTTCGCCCTGCCGTGGGCGATCCGGAACGACGTGCCCGGGGTCTGGCTCACGCCGGTCCTCACACACGACGACGTGGCCACGGCGCTCGCCGCCGCCACCGACGCGCACGACGCGATCGGGGGTGGAGACGACACCATGTGGCGGCCCGAGCGGGTCTCGGGGACTACTGCGCGCCTCCAGACCGTCGACCGTGCCGACCACTCGCTGCAGGTCGCCGGCGACTGGCGGCGCTCGCAGCGGCTCCAGGCCGACGTCTTCGACGTCGTCGAGCGCCGCGTCGCGGCCCTGGCCGCACACCAGACGGGCGGATAGCCTCCGCCGTTCTCAAGGACGGACTGGAGGCCCGGGTCGGCTCCGGCGGGCCGCCGCCGGTAGGCTCTTCTTCCGTGGCTCTCACCATCGGAATCGTCGGTCTCCCGAACGTCGGCAAGTCGACCCTGTTCAACGCCCTGACCAAGAACCAGGTCCTCGCCGCGAACTACCCGTTCGCGACGATCGAGCCGAACGTCGGGGTGGTGAACCTGCCCGACTCGCGGCTCGACCAGCTCGCCGAACTCTTCCACTCGGAGAAGACCGTGCCCGCGCCGGTGTCCTTCGTCGACATCGCCGGCATCGTCAAGGGTGCAAGCGAGGGTGAAGGGCTCGGCAACAAGTTCCTCGCCAACATCCGCGAGGCCGACGCCATCGCGCAGGTCGTCCGCGGCTTCACCGACGACGACGTCGTGCACGTCGCCAACAAGGTCTCCCCGAAGGACGACCTCGAGGTCATCAACACCGAGCTGATCCTCGCCGACATGGAGACGATCGACAGGGCGCTCCCGCGGTACGAGAAGACCGTGAAGCTCAAGCAGGCCGAACCGATCGTGCTCGAGACCGCTCGCGAGGCCCGTGCCGCGCTCGAGCAGGGCACCCTGCTTTCGGCCACCAAGATCGACCTCGCGCCGATCGCCGAGCTCGGACTGCTGTCGGCCAAGCCCTTCATCTTCGTGTTCAACGTCGACGAGGCGATCCTGACCGACGACGCTCGCAAGGCCGAGCTGGCCGCGCTCGTCGCCCCGGCCCAGGCCGTGTTCCTCGACGCCCAGGTCGAGTCAGAGCTCATCGACCTCGACCCGGCCGACGCCGCCGAACTGCTCGAGTCGACCGGCCAGACCGAATCCGGACTCGACCAGCTCGCACGGATCGGCTTCGACACCCTCGGGCTGCAGACCTACCTGACGGCCGGTCCGAAGGAAGCCCGCGCGTGGACGATCGGCAAGGGGTGGAAGGCACCCCAGGCTGCCGGCGTCATCCACACCGACTTCGAGAAGGGCTTCATCAAGGCCGAGGTCATCTCGTTCGGTGACCTGGTCGAGACCGGCTCCATCGCCGAGGCCCGCGCTGCCGGCAAGGCCCGGATCGAGGGCAAGGACTACGTCATGCAGGACGGCGACGTGGTGGAGTTCCGCTTCAACAACTGACACCCCGCATAGACACCGGTATCTAGGCGGTCTGAGCGGTCCCAGTCCGCGCTGAGTCCGCGGGAACCGCAGAAACGGCGCTCATGATGCCTGCTGCGGCCGCTCGGGTGCGGTCTTAAGCAGCCGGCCAAAGGTGGGTGTACGTCTGCAACGTTGTGGTCGCCTTCGCATGCCCGAGCGCTCGCTGAACGGTTGCCACGTCACAGCCCGCCACGATGAGTCCGGACGCGTAGAAGTGCCTCAGGTCGTGCACACGAGTCGGCTCGGCCTGCGCTGCACGCAAGGTCTTGGTCCACCAGTAGTGGATCGTGTTCTGATGAGGCGGGTTGCCGTTGTCTCCGAGGAACATCCACTCTTCGTCCCCGTGTGTGCCGACGAGGGACGCGTGCTGAGCCAGCATCGTCGTCAGCTGGTCGGCGAGATGCACGATGCGTTCCGACCCGTACTTCGGAGGGGTGATCCGTACTTCGCCGCCGACAGCGCGTTGGACCTGGCGCTGAACGTGCAGCTGTCGCCGCAGAAAGTCGATATCCGAAGACTGCACCGCCGCGGCCTCACCGACGCGAAGCCCGGCAAAGGCGCACATGGCGACAAAAGGCCGGAACCAGCCGTCAGCTGCACTGAGTATCGCCCCAACTGTCTCGGGCGCCGGGATGCGCATGACGTGCTCAGCCTTCCGAGCCCGCGGAAGCGTGACCCGGGGCCACCCGCCCCCGGCCCTCGCCTTCGATCGGTACCCGTGCTGCGCGGCGCAGTGCGCGCGGGTCTGGAGTTTCTTCAGGGGGAGTCAGATCACCGATGACTTGTCAAGCACCCCTCCCCTCTCAACTAACCGGGATTATCCATCGAAACGAAGTCATCGTTGATTTTGATGACGAGGCACATCATCAAGCGGAGTCCGCTGGTGTACGCGGCGTAATGATCGTCTATTCCTCGAGGCGCCATTTGCGTTCCGTGGGCGTACTTGTTTCTCAGCTCCGGGCCGTTGCTGTACTGAGTCTTGTTCAGGTAGAAATTGAAGTAGCTTGATTCGGCCGCGGTTAGAAGGGTCGAGTGGTTTGTCAGCCATCCGGCATCCATCATGACCCGAAGCTCTTCCATTTCGGCTAGCGAAACGTGCGCGGGCACAATGTTTTCCTTTGTGAATAGAGAATGAACTAGCCCCAATTGAGCGAGGCTTCTGAGGCGAATGTGTCCTTCTGCATTCTCCAATATGCGCAGATGGATCAAGCGATCAATCGCGGGAATCTGATAATGATGAAAGTCGGAATAGGACACCCGGTGTCCTAGCAGTAGCTGCGCCGCACTCCGCCCGTTGAGGGTCTCATTTATGTAGGTCAGGCGTGACTGGTCCGAGAAAAGCGCTTGGATGACGAAGTTGATGTCATCGGCTGGGCTTGCGACTAGATACTTAGTCTTCGAGAGGCTTGGCAGAGATTCATAAGCTGGAGGTCCGGATGTGAGGGCGAGAAGGTCACGATCGATTGCCCCTTCCAGGACGTACATTCGAAACTGACTAGCGATGCCCTCCATTTCAGCGAAGAGATGCCGCGTCTTCTCGAGGTAGGAAGATTGCGGCCCAGAGGGTTCGAAGTCGAAGTCGGGCGCTTCGAACTCCTCGCGAAGGTAGTCCCGAAAGAACCACGCAATCGTTTCCTCAAGGTTGATGCCTTGCGATGCGAGATAGTCCGTGTACAACTGCACCTGCAGCAGTGAGATCGAGTTCTTCTCTCCGAACGCCATTCCCGTCCGGTACGATCGACGCCCGGAAGTTAAGAGTCGCTCTATGACGCTCAATTCCGACTCATACGAAGGCAAGCTGAGCAGTGCTTGCTCGTCTGCGAAGTTGAAGAGGTGCTGGAAGTTGTTCAGGATGCTCGGATCATCATGCGTGGATTTCAACCAGGACTCGCTGTAGGTAAGATTCAGAATGAAGCCGTCTCTCTCGGTTATGACCGGAGTGACTTGCTCGCGCGATATTCGAATCCCTGCACCGGTCTCGGTGCCGCCCTTCTCCTTAAAAAGCCCTTCGACGAAAAGCGCGTGTTGCCTCTGCGCCTTGAGTTTTATTTTAGCATCGAGTCCGATTGAGTCGTCTAGAGCTGCCGTAGCGATGAGTTCAAGGTAATTGGGGTTGGCTCGAGCATGATCGATGTAGGCGTGCAGAAGTCGATTCATGTCGGTCGATTGGAGACTTCTTGGGAGGAAGATTTCCGCACGCCTGTCAGCCAGAAGAAACTTCTGCACGACAAGTTCGCCGCCGGTCGGTTCCTCTAGTAGGAGCTTACGAATGTCCTCGTCGTAAGCCTCGACCAACGCCCTGCTTTGCGTCATAGCCGCCAGTGGTAGGCCAGCTCTCGTGAGTGCCTTGATCATTGACGCTGCGTGAACGCGCTCGAACACCCGGTACCGCGCCAGAAGGTCGAAGAGATCGGATTGGTACCCGAAGGGGATGGAATCAAGGATAGAGCCGACTGTAGAGTCATCTATACGGGCAAAATATCTCCCCAATACTGCCTTTGCCGTGATGACTACGTTCGCGGCCTCGTCCTTCTGTTTTTGCGAGTAGTCGGGCGGGAAAATCACCGAGGTCACGTAGCGACTGACAATGTGCAACTCGATCGCGTCGCCGATATTCTTTGGCTCCGTTCTTGCGGTGGTAGACAGGCATTCGTCGAGGCGATCGAACTGCGCGTAGTTGGCCAGGTCTCCGTCCCCATAGAACTTGAGGCGCTTCAGCTCGTCGTTCACCATGCGTCGATTTGAGCACGCTCGGGAGACCCGCGGCAATGCCTGATGCGGATCGGTGTCGTCTTCCTGTGGGGCGGCTGGCAGCTGGCAGCCGGCTTCTTCTGTGACGCGAGCGGGAAGTTGTGCGTGACTGCGCGCCCGGCCAGCCCGCACCCGCTGTCTGCCGAGCGTGAGATTGTGGAGGTGCGAGTACCTCGACGCCTGGCATACGTTGTTCTGTTTGACACCTGGCACCCGCTGTTCCAAGGGTGGCATTGCGGATGGTCCATCGGGCTTCTGTCTGACACCCGCTGTCCTCGCAGGTGGCGCTGCGGATGATTGATCGCTTTGTCGCCTGGCACCCGCTGTTCCGGAGGATGAAGTGCGGGTGCCCAACGCCCTGCGAACTGGCACTGGCTCTCGCCCGAAGGCGGCGTTCGGCTGCGCAAGTGCCAGACCCGGCAGCTCGGGTTGTTCGAGCCGATCCTTCTTCGTCTGCCTACCGCTCGCTGCGGGCCGGACCTGGCGGAGGTGCGACAGTCAACCCCGGTTCAGTCCGTGGTCAGTCCGTCGCAGTGGTGAACGCAGGTCCCCGTGTATCGATACTGCCTGCGTGCAATTGCCCGGAGATTCGGGCCTAGCGGCGTAAGCCGTACGAGCTCTACAGTCACCGGACGTTCCGCTTCAACAACTGACCCTGCCACGGGTGCGCCAGGATGAGCCCATGACGAACCCACAGGCAGGTTGGTACGACGACGGTTCCGGCACCATGCGGTGGTGGGACGGTTCGGCGTGGACCGAGCAGGTACAGCCGAAGGCCCCGGACGCGCCTGGTATCGGTGGGGTGATCGGCCGTATCCAAGCGGAAGCCGCGGCGGGCGGACAGCCTCGTCCGGCGCAGAACGGCATGAGCTACGTGGTCCTCCAGGTGGTGCTGAAGGAGAAGTTCTTCGGGACGGGGTCCGGCAACCTCACTGAGCTGGAGAAGGCGATCAACGCGCAGGCGGCGCTTGGCTACCGCCTCCACACGATCACGACTGCTTCGTCGGGCAGCACGGGATTCGGCGGCGGAGACCGGCTCCAAGCCACCATGGTGTTCGAGCGGATCAGCTGAGTCGGCGAGTTCGGCTGACGGCGCGCGTCGTCAGAGCGGCACGGCTTCGGTGAGGACATGCGCGAAGTACTCGTCGTGTTCGATGTCATCGGTGAGGACGTCGACCTCGAACCCGGTGAGGCGCTCGACCACATGGGCGAATGCGCCGAGGTCGAACAGCGAAGCCGCGGGCGTCAGGCTGACCAAGAGGTCGATGTCGCTGTGCTCGGTATCGTGACCGCGAACAGCCGATCCGAACACACGGACGTTCTCGAGGCGGAAGCGCTCCGCCTCGTGGAGGATCGTGTCCGCGAAGACCGCGATCGGGATGCTCGGTCGGATGCGAGCAGCGGTGAGGATGCGATCGAGAGACTCTGGGTGGGGACGGCTCCGTCCGCTCTCGTAGTCGGAAATCTCCGGGGACTCAACTCCCGCCGCTTCGGCGAGGTCGGCCTGCGAGAACCCGATGTCCTCGCGCGCAGCACGGATCAGATCCGCGGCGCGGTCGACTCGCGTCATCGCTTCGTCCATGATCATCGACTGTAGGGGGACCGCGGCGCCTCCGGGAGGGAGTCGAGGGGCTAGATTCAGACCGTCCGAGCGCCCGAGGAGGCCCCATGTCGTACGTCGTCGACTTCGTGCACGTGTCCACGGTGGGTCTGGAGTCCTCGCCGGTCGCCGACGCACTCGCCGGGCTCCGGGCCAACGAGGCGCGGTACTTCGCGAACAAGTACGACCACGTGTTCACCACGCACGCCGCGGGTGATGTGCCGGATCTGGTCGCCTACGTGCGGCGGGTCCTCGAAGAGGAACGCGGGCTGGTCATCGCGTCGCCGCCGCTCGAAGCGACGGAAGCCCTGGTCGGGGGCGTGCGCTGGACGTACGTGTTCTACGAGTCCGGTCTGGCGATCAACGTGCTGTACACGCTCGAACCCGGCGGCAAGCGTGCGGTCGGCTTCAAGCTCTCCGACGGCATGGAGGTCCCCGAGGAGCTCGCCGACAAGTTCAAGTTCGCGCGGCAGAAGTCGAAGCTCGCCGGCACGATCCGCGGCTCGTTCTTCGTCGTGAAGGGCGATTACTGACGTCGCGAAGCAGCCGTGCATGCAAAATGTTTGGTACGGCAGGCAACGCTGATCGACCCTGGTCACCACGAACCGGTGATGAAGGGCAGGGCATGGGCTATGACGGCGACTCTGGTGAAGACTGCGGTGATGCACGGCCTGTACGTCGGGTTCACAGGGGACAGCTCCCGAGCGCGGGCGATGCGGGAGCTGTTGAACGAGAAGCGGGCGTCAGCGGCACGGCGAACGGCAGCCGAGGAGAGGCGGACGCCAACGTCCTCAACATCGCGGCAACGGAGATGTTCAGTGGACCGGTAGCGTCTCCGCGCGTCCTGGCCGAGTACGAGCGGCTCGTTCCGGGAGCGGCCGAGCGGATGATCGGCTGCCACCTCCGCTCCGAAGCGGTCGCTGCTGACGCCGTCGAGCGTCTGAGCAGAGCGGAGGCAGTCGCCGTCCTGACGGGTGTCATCGGTGCGCAGGTGCTCACCGTCGGAGCGCTCATCGCGGGAGCGATTCTCATCTCGGCCGGTCACACGGTCGGGGCGTTCGCTGCGATCGTGCCGGGGGTACTCGGGGCGGCGTCACAGGTCGTGGCTGCGGCCCGTCGAGGTGCGTGACCGTCGCACGGACGGCCCCGAGGACGACGAAGCGCCGCCGGGGAGCCCGGCGGCGCTTCGCGTTCGTACTGGTGGAGCCTAGGCCGCGAGGGCCATCTCGCCCGCCTGCACGGACTGTGCCTGCAGCAGGGTGCGGCTGGCCTCGCCGGCCCAGGAGCGGCCCGGGACGGTCCAGCCGGCCTCGCCGACGGCGTCCAGACGGGTGCCGCGGGTGACGAAGGTCTGCAGGTCGTCGGCCGCGATGCGGACGAGGTACTCGCGCTGCGAGCGGTCGTCACGCACGGGGAACTCGGCGATGCGGTCGGGGGTGATCGTCGGGGCCGCGAGTGCGGTCCCGAACACGGTGATTCGTTCGTTGCTGGTCATGGTGCTGTACTTCCTGGTCATTCGGCGCCAGGGCGACTCGGTGTCGGCGGACGTCTCAGTCCGGCGCGACGCATCGAGTGCGGGGCGCGCACGTCGAGTTTCAACGTGCTGCTGATCCGTTCGGATCGAGCGGTGGTCTCGCTTGGAATGCGACTCGGGTGAGTCGGTGTCGAGACGTTGGTGTGCGCGAGTCAGATGGGTTCGCGGCAGTGCACCAAAGAAACACTATACGGGCCCGATGCCGAGAAGTCCAGCGGACCGGCAGATCGACTCAGGAGGCCAGGAACGCGTCCCATCGCGAGCCACCCGCAGTCACGTTGCCCGAGCCGTCGAGCCGAGCAGCGGCGGAGGCCGGCTTGCGCGAAGCCTGCGCGTGGATGAGCTCGTCGAACGAGCCGGAGAACCCGAGGCGGGGCAGCGCGGTGGCGACGGCGTGCAGGTCGTCGGTGGACCACCGGGAGAACCCGGCACCGGAGACGTCGAGCGAGGTGGCGACCTCGAGCAGGTGCCCCTCCACGTCCATCGCGGGGTCGATGGAGGTCCACATGTGCCGCTCGATGACCTCGCCGACGCGTCTCGCGCGGGCTGCGTCCCACCCGGCGCCGAGGGCGAAGACGGAGCCCACGGCACCGCCGGCGTCTTCGAACGGCACGGCGTGGGCGTCGAACGACGGTGTCACGCCGAGGTCGTGCAGCATCGTGGCGACGAAGAGCAGCTCGCGGTCGGGCTCGAGGTCGACGGTCGGGGCGAGCAGGACCGCCCACGCCCACGAGCGCAGGCAGTGGTTCACCAGCGCGGGGGAGGACCAGGTGCGGACGACGTCCAGCGCCCGTGCGGCGACGGGGGAGGGCGGGGTGAGCAGGGCTTCGACGTCGAGCGACATGGCACGACAGTAGCGGTGCGGCGGAGCCGTAACGGCGCGGAAACGTGCCGGGCCCGAGCCGGAAACAGCGCACCGTTAGCTTTCGGATCACTGAGTACCCGCTCAGCACCCGACCTCCTCCCGAAGGACCTGCACCCATGCAGCACCGCCTCCGGCTGCGCCCCCGCGCGACGATCGTGTCCTCGACACTCGTCGCCGCCGGGGCGATCGGCCTCGCCGCCCTGACCGCCTCGCCGGCCCAGGCAGCACCGACCGCGACGACCGCCACCATCGACGCCCCCACCACCGCGACCGTCGGCACCGCCTTCGACGTCGACCTGACGATCCCGGCGACGACCGACGTCTACGCCTACGAGATCACCCTCGACGCCGACGCGGACTCCGTGTCGTACGTGGAGGACAGCGTCACCGGTCCCGACGGCGGCTTCGACAGCGTCGAGCAGGACGGCGACGCCCTGACGATCGTGCACACCCGGCTCGGGACGTCCCCGGCGCTCGACGGCGACCTCGCTGCCTCGATCGGCCTGACGCCGACCGCACCGGGCAGCGTCGACCTGGCGGTCACGAGCATCACGCTCGTCGGCTCCGACGGCACCTCGACGACGCTCACCGACCCGGCGAGCACCTCGATCTCGATCGCTGCAGCGGCGACGGCCACCCCGACGCCCACCCCGACGGCCACGCCCACCCCGGGCGCCACCGCCACGGCCGACCCGGGCGCCGGCGCGGGCGACCCCGACCCGACGACCACCGCCGGCCCGACCGACCCCTCCGACCCGACCAGCGGCGCCACCGCCGTGGCTGCAGCGGGTGGTGACCGTCCGAGCGGCGGCGAACTCGCCTGGACCGGCGCCGACGTCGCCCCGTGGATCGCCGCGTCGCTGGCCCTCCTCGCCGCTGGCGGGACCCTGATCACCCTGCGTGCGCGCCGCGCCCGCCGCGAGCGCACCGGAGCAGCAGAATGACCGCCACCAGCCGGAAGCGCACGGCCGTCGCCGGCGCCTCGCTCATCGCCCTCGTCGGCACCGTCCTCGCCGCGACCCCCGCGATCACGGCCGCAGCAGCACCGGCAGCTGTGGACGCCAGCCCCGCCGCGATGCTCGCGCCGTACTACACGGACCTCGACCTGACCGGCGACGACCAGGTCACGAAGGCCGACCTCGCGGTGCTCACCGAGCACCTCGGGGCCACGAGTGCCAGCGGTGACTGGGCGACGGTCAGCGCCGCGGACACCGACGCCGACGGCACGATCACCGCCGCGGACCTCGCGGCGCTGTCCCAGCGGATGATCTACGACGACGGCCCGTTCACGCTCGTCGAGGCGTCCACCATCGACATGCAGGCTGCGATGAACGCCGGGGTCACCACCTCGGTCGCCATCACCCAGGACTACCTCGACCGCATCGCCGCGTACGACCGCACCAAGGTCGACTCCGCGTCGACCGGCCGCGCGCTCAACTCGATCGTCACGACGAACGCCGAGGCCCTCGCCGCGGCGAAGACGGCGGACACCGAGCGTGCCGAGCACGGCATGACGAGCATGCTGCTCGGCGTGCCGATCGCGGTGAAGGACAACTACGACACCAAGGACATGCCGACCACGGGCGGCTGCGGCTGCTGGGACGACAACCAGACCGACACCGACGCCACGATGGTCGCCGGACTGCGCGGTGCCGGTGCGGTGATCCTCGCCAAGGCCAGCCTCGACGAGTTCGCCTACGGCTTCGTCTCGGAGTTCTCGTCGAACCAGCCCGCCGGCTCGTCCCTGCTGGTCGCCAGCCCGTACAACACGGCGCAGACCGCCGGTGGCTCCAGCGGTGGGACCGGTGCGGCGATCGCGGCGAACCTCGCCGGCATCGGGTTCGGCACCGACACCGGTGGCTCGATCCGCATCCCGTCGACGTACAACCAGCTCGTCGGCATCCGCCCGACGGTCGGCCTGGCCAGCCGCGACGGCATCATCCCGCTCGCACTGTCGCAGGACACCGGCGGGCCCATCGCCCGCTCGGTGACCGACGCGGCCGTCGCGCTCGACGCCGTGACCGGCGTGGACGCGGCCGACCCCGTCACGAGCGCGCAGTCCGGCAAGGTGCCGACCTCGTACACGTCGTCGCTCGACGGCGCCCGCATCGGCTACGTCACGAGCATGGTCGGCACGAACGCCACGGCCAAGCGACTGTTCGACGCGTCCGTCGCGAAGCTCGAGGCCGCTGGGGCGACCGTCGTCCCGATCACCGCGACGACGGCCTTCAACCGGGTGCTGTCCGAGGGCAGCGGCAGCACCAACGAGTTCAAGCACGACCTGGACGAGTACGTCGCGAAGCACCTCGACCCCGACGTGACCGCCCGGTCGCTGCAGGGCATCCTGGCCTCGGGCGAGTACGTGCCGAGCCGCAAGTCGACCTACGAGTCCCGCGACCTGATCACCGACGCGCAGTACCAGGCGTGGGCCGGGCCGACGGGGTCGCACACGACGCAGCTCGCCACCGGCAAGCAGCTCGTCACCCAGATGCTCGACGACCAGGACCTCGACTCGCTCATCTACCCGTCGGGCACGCCCTACGGCACGCAGTCGACGAACATGCGTCTGAGCCCGAACACCGGCATGCCGGCGATCACCGTCCCGATGGGGCAGGCGACCGCGGCCGACGGCACGATCACCGGCGCCGGCGTGAACCTCGAGTTCCTCGGCCGCTCGTTCGACGAGAGCACGCTGATCGGCCTCGGCTACGCCTTCGAGCAGGAGACGAAGGCGCGCACCACGCCCGCGCTGTACCCGGCGCTCGGCTGAGCTGAGCGGGTCGCGATCGCGACCACATGCAGACGGGAGGCCCGGTGCCAGCTGACACCGGGCCTCCCGTCCGTCCGCTCCGTCAGTTCAGGGTCGGGGTGTCCTCCGGCACGACGCCGTCGGCGTACAGGTCGGTCGCCAGGTCGCGGAGCGCGCGCAGCGCGACGCGCTGCGTGAGCGGACCGTAGGAGATGCGGGCCACGCCGAGCGCCTCGTACTCGGCGGCGGGCAGGGCTCCCGGCAGGCCGATGACCGACAGCTTGCCGCGGCCGAGGCCCGCGACGAGCTGCTCCACGACGTCGCGCTGGATCGCGCCGGGCACGAAGACGAGCGCGGCGCCGTTGTCGAGGAACGCCTTGCCACGTGCGATGGCGTCCGCGATGCTCTCGTCGATCGGACGGTCGCCGCCGCGGGCGATCGCATCCGTGCGGGCGTTCAACTGGAAGTCGACGCCCTCGGCCTGGGCAGCGGCCGTGATCGCGGCGACCCGGGCGACGGCCTCGTCGAAGGGACGCAGGCGGTCCTCGACGTTGGCGCCGACGATGCCCGAGCCGATCGCGCGGCGGATGGTCTCGGCCGGGTCCTCGTTGCCGTCGTCGAGGTCAGCGGTGACCGGCAGGTCGGTCGCGGCGGCCACGATCGCGGCGCCCGACAGCGCGAGGTCGAGGGGCATCCCGCCGTCCTCGTACCCGTACGACGCGGCGATCGAGTGCCCGGCGGTGGCGATCGCCTTCGTGCCGGGCAGGTCGCTGACGACCTTGGCGGTGATCGCGTCCCACACGTTCACGACGCGGAGGATCTCCGGGGCTTCGTGCAGCTGCTTGAGGGTGGTGGCCTTGTCGGCGGTGCTCGTGCTCATGGGACCGACAGTAGGCGGGGCGACGCCCCGCGTCCCAGGGTGCGCGGAAGACGACGCTGGATGACAGGCGGGCTCGCGCCGGGCCTCCCGGTCGGTGCATGCTGGGACGCATGGCGAGCGACGAGCAGGACCCGGTCGGCACGCTCCGCGGGGTCCGTACGAGCATCAAGTGGACGCGGTACGCGCCCGACGTGCTGCCGCTGTTCGTCGCCGAGATGGACCACGACGTCGCGCCGGAGATCCGCCAGGCCCTGATCGAGCGCGTGTCGCAGTCCGACCTCGGCTACCTCGACGGACCCGGGCCACTCGCGCCCGCGTTCGCGCAGTTCGCGCTCGACCGCTGGGGCTGGGAGATCAATCCGTCCCGCATCCACCTGGCCACCGACGTCAGCGTCGGCATCGTCGAGTCGCTGCGGCTCGCGCTGCCCGACGGCGGTCGCGTCGCGATCACGCCGCCGGTGTACCCGCCGTTCTTCGAGCTCGTCGACGAGGCCCGATGTCAGGTGGAAGAGGTCCCGCTGCTCGAGCAGTGGGGGCAGTACCGACTCGACCTCGAGGGACTCGAGCGGGCGTTCGCGAGCGGGGTCGGCGTCTTCCTGCTCTGCAACCCGCACAACCCCGTCGGCCTCGTGCACGACCGCGCCGACCTGCTCGCGATCGCCGAACTCGCGGCGAAGTACGACGTCCTCGTCATCAGCGACGAGATCCACGCACCCCTGACCCACCCGGGCGTGCAGTTCACCCCGTTCGCGGCCGTCGCCGAGCCCGTCGGAGCCCGCAGCGTCTGCGTGACCTCGGCGAGCAAGGGCTGGAACCTCGCGGGCGTGAAGTGCTCGATCATCGTCGCCGGTGACGACCGCACCGCCGCACTCCTCGACACCCTGTGGGAAGAGGTCGCCTGCCGCACGAGCATCCTCGGGCTGCACGCGAACCTCGCCGCGTTCACAGTCGGGACCACCTGGCTCGACGACGTGGTGTCCCGGATCGTGGCCAACGACCGGCTGCTCGCGAAGCTCCTCGCCGAGCACCTGCCCGGCGTCGTCTACACGCGGCCGCGCGCCGGGTACCTGGCGTGGCTCGACTTCCGCGGGATCGGGCTCGGCGACGACCCGGCCGTTCCACTGCGCGAGAACGCCTACGTCGCGCTGAACTCCGGGCTCGGGTTCGGGAGCGAGGGGCGCGGGTTCGTCCGCCTCAACCTGGCGTGCTCACCGGAGACGCTGCGCGAGGCCGTGTTCCGGATCGCCTCGGCGTACCCGTCAAGTGCGCAGGAGGGGCTGGTCTGGCACGTCGCGTGAGCGCGTGGGTCAGTCGATGTACTGGTTGCGCCCGACGACGCGGATCTGCAGGTCGTCGGTGCGGTCCATCGCCAGGATCTCGCGGGCGACGAAGCCGACGGCTGGCCAGCGGTTCACCTCGGTCACCATGAAGCCGTCGATGAACACCTGCCACGCGCCGCGCTCACGGACCGCCTGCACCTCGTACGTCGCCATGCCGTGAGCGTACCGAAGCGGGCTAGCCCATCGTCGGTGCCGCTCACGCGTCAGCGCAGCTCGAGCGTCATGTGCACGTCGGCGCGGACGTAGGGGCTCGGGACGAGCTCGTCGTTGCGCAGGTGCCGGAAGCCGAACGCCTCGTACAGGTGCACGGCGCTGGCCAGCTGTGCGTTGCTCTCGAGGTCGATCCGCTGCGCGCCGAGCTCCCGGGCGCGATCGAGGGCAGCGGCGATGAGCTTTCGCCCGGTGCCGTGCCCCTGGTGACCGGGCGCGACGGCCATCTTCACGAGTTCGAACACCCCCGGGGTCGTCGGCACGATGCCGATGCACCCGATGACCTGGTCGTCGAGTCGCGCGACGAAGACGGCGCCGCCGGGCTCGACGACGTGACCGACGGGGTCGCCGAGGAACTTGCGGTCCTCGTCCTCGAGCGCGAAGAACTGCGTGATCCAGGCCTCGTTGAGGACACGGAACGCCTCGGCGTCAGCGGGGGTGGCGAGGTCGGCGATGGTGACGGTGGAGGTCGCTTCGGGCATGTGTCCATCCTCCGACCCGGATGAGGTCACGTCCAATACTCGTTCGCTTCGATCGATAGGCTGCGTGCATGGATCGGGATCCGGACGTCGACTTCCGCCAGCTCCGGGCGTTCCTGGCGGTGGCCGACGAACTGCACTTCGGGCGCGCGGCCGAGCGCCTCCGCATCGCGCAGCCGGCGCTGTCCCAGCAGATCCGCCGCACCGAGCGCGAACTCGGCGTCGACCTGTTCGTCCGGACGAGCCGCAGCGTCGCCCTCACCGCCGCCGGCCAGGCGCTGCAGGGTCGTGCGCGGTCGTTGCTCGGGCAGGTGCGCCGCGATCTCGACGAGACGGTCCGGGTCGGGCGGGGCGAGGCCGGCCGGCTCGACGTCGGGTTCGTCGTCTCCGCGCTGCCCCTCGGGCCGATCGAGCGGGTGCAGGCGTTCCGTGCGCGGTACCCGCTGGTCCGTGTGGACCTGACCGAGGGCTACTCGTCGACGCTCCTCGCCCGGATCGTGCGGGGCGAGCTGGACCTGGCCGTCGTGCGCGACCCGGATCCGGACCCCGCCGTGCGGCTGCTGCCGTTCCGGACCGAGGCGTTCGTCGCGGCGGTCCCACGCGGACACCGGCTCGCGGGCCGTGCGGCGATCCGCGGCACCGAGCTCGTGGACGAGCCGTTCGTGTTCTTCCCGGCCGTGGCCGGTTCGCTCGCGACCGAGCGGAACCTCGCCCCGGTCACCGCCGGTGGTCGACGGCCCGTGGTCGTGCAGGAGGCCACGACCTGGGCCACCGTCCTGCACCTGGTGGGTGCGGGACTCGGCGTGACCGTCGCTCCGGAGAGTGCCGCGCTCGCCGCACCGGACACCGTCGTGCTGCTGCCGCTGACCGACAGCGATCACCGCAGCGAGCTGTCGTGGGCGATGCGCGCCGACGACGACCGCGAGATCCTGCGCAACTTCGTCGAAGCCGACTGAGCGACGCCGACTGAGCGACGCCCGGCTGGAAGCGCTTCGCTCAGCCGAGCGCGAGCGCGAGCACGGGCGCCCGGTGGTCGCCGAGCTCGTCGACGTGCCACGGCTGTGCACCCCGCAGGGTCAGCCCGAGCTGCACGAGCACGAACCCGACGTGGAGTTCGACGTCCGGGTCCCACGGACCCTCGACCCCGAGGCCGAACGCACCGAGTTCGTCGTCGGCCTCGTCGCGCAGGGTGAGGCGCCAACGGCCGTCGCCGAGTTCCTCGACCACGGCCCAGCGGGCGGTGCCGAAGCGGCTCACGCCGACTTCATGATGTCCGCGGTGAAGTTCTGCACGCGCTGCAGCAGCGAGGCACCGCGCATCGCGATCGTCGCCGGCGGGTTGAGGTGCGGGGGAGCGGTACGGATGAGCATGGAGCACCCGAGGTCCTCGCAGATGTAGGTGCCGATCGTGTTGCCGTTGCGCCCGGCCTCGCCCGCACGGGGTGCCGAGAACAGCCGCACCTGCGTCGCCGGCTGGGGGGAGTGGCAGAACGAGCACATCGCGGCGATGCCGGCGCGCAGGGATCCGCCCGCGGACCGCACGATGATGCCCACGGGGCGGTCGTCGATCCAGGACACGATGTACCCGCGGCGGGCGGCCTGCGGGTCGCGCCAGCCCAGGAACTCGCGCTCGTCCCAGAGCATCTCGTGCAGGCCGGGGATCGGCAGCTGCTCGAGCTCGTCGGGGGTGGCGTTGACGAACGAGGATCGGATGTCGGCTTCGGTCAGTGGCTTCACGGTCCGATCACCATATGCCTCGCCTCCGACACGTGCTCGCTCAGGAAAGCCTGGAGGCTCGGATCGCCCCGAGCGCGCTGCTCTCGTCCGCCACCAGGACGGCCCGGCGCAGGGCGTCGCGTCCGACACGTCGGGCCGCGGCGTCGTCGGCCGCGAACTCCACGAGGACGCGCGTCGAGCGCGCCATGGCGCGCGCACCGGGCACCCACGGGACCGCACGTTCGATCGATTCGGCGACCGCGACCGCAGCCGCGTGGTGCTGGGTCAGGTGGGCGCGCTCGTGGGCGACCACGGCCTCCAGTTCGTCCGTCCGCAACCGGTCTGCCAAGCCGGTGCTGACCAGCACACCGCCGCTCCGCCCGGGCACGGCGCAGGCCAGGGCGTGGTCCGCGTCGACGACGGCCACCGGGGTGCCGTCGATCTCGCGGTGCGGCGCGACGCCCGATCGCATGGCCTGGCGGACGGCCTCGTGCTCGGGCCCGGGCCGGACGCGGACGGCGACGACGAACGCGATGACCGCGAGCAGTGCGACGCCGACGTTGAAGCCGTGCGTGGGGGAGCCGTCACCGCCGAGGAGCTCGGTGAGCGGGCGGTCGGCGAGCACGACGAGGGCGATGCCGGCGACGAACCCGACGACGCCGAGCAGCACCGCGAGCGACCAGCAGACCAGGGCGGTGCGCGGGCGGTCGATGGTCCAGGCGGACCGGGTCAGCACCCGCGGTGCGAACACGACCACCAGCAGGGCGAGGACGATGAGCGCGATGCCGGCGACGACCACGGAGCGACCCCGGTCAGGAACGAGCGCGGGCGTCGAGGGCGCGGCGCAGGGCCTCGAGGTCGTCGGAGGCGAGCGAGCCGGTGAACTGCAGCAACGCTGCTTCACGGTCGGCCGAGGCGGCGAGCGCACTCGACATGAGGGACGCGGTCTGTTCGTCGCGGCTGTGCACGGCACGGAAGCTCAGCGGGGCGTCGTCGTGCTCCTGCCGCTCCACCTGGCCCTTGCGGCCGAGCCGGTCGAGGACGGTGAGCACGGTGGTCAGCGCCGGCCGGGGCTCCGGGAAGGCATCGAGCACCTGTCGTGCGGTGAGGCCGTCGGTCACGGAGCGGAGCGCGTCGAGCACCGCTTGCTCGAGCTGCCCCCTGGGGCGTGATCGCTGTCCGGCCATCCCCGCATTCTACGAGATGTCGAAGGCCGGCACGCGACACACGTTCGTAACGCGGTCTCGGTATGCTCGGCGCGGACAACTGAACACACCGGCCGCTCATCCGTCGCGGGAGACGCCGTGCAGTGCCCATGGGCGCACGCACGGCACCGAAGGAGCAATCCCCCCGTCAATCTCTCAGGTCCCACACCGCAGCGGACAGGCCACTCTGAAAAGCAGACGCTCAGTCGTCTCGCCCACGGTGAAAGCCGCCGGACCTCACGGGCCGCGGTGAAACTCTCAGGCCCATGACAGAGGGGGAGTTCCACCCGGCGATCGTCGCCGGGCCCTGCTGATGCCAGGAGAACTCCGCCATGAGTCCGACGCCACTGCGTTCGTCCCCGCTCGAACCCGCGCACGAAGCCGCCGGTGCGACCTTCACCGACTTCGCCGGGTACCGCATGCCCGTGCGCTACTCGTCCGACCTCGCCGAGCACCACGCCGTGCGCCAGTCGGCCGGGGTCTTCGACCTGTCGCACATGGCCGAGATCGGCGTCACCGGTCCGGACGCCGTCGCGTTCCTCGACCACGCGCTCGCCGGCTCCTTCGGCGCGATGCCGCTCGGCCGCGCGAAGTACTCGCTGCTGCTCGCCGAGGACGGCGGGATCCTCGACGACCTCGTCGTGTACCGCACCGACGACGACGTGTTCCTCGTCGTCGCGAACGCCTCGAACCGCGAGGTCGCCGTCGCCGCACTGTCCGCGCGCACCGACGGGTTCGACATCGCGGTGTCGGACGACTCGGACAGCACCGCACTCGTCGCGATCCAGGGCCCCGCGGCCGCCGGCACGCTCGACGCCCTCGTCGTCGCCGACCGCCTGCAGCCGGAGAGCCCCCTCGACGACCTCGGCTACTACCGCGCCCTGCACGCCGTGTTCGACGGCTCCGAGGTGCTCGTCGCCCGCACCGGGTACACCGGCGAGGACGGCTTCGAGCTGTACAGCGCACCCGAGGTCGCCCCGGCGATCTGGGACGCGCTGCTCGAGGCCGGTGCCGACCGCGGTGTCGTCCCCGCCGGGCTCGCGGCACGCGACACCCTGCGGCTCGAGGCCGGCATGCCCCTGTACGGGCACGAGCTCGGCACCGACGTGCGTCCCGCCCAGGCAGGCCTCGGCCGCGTGGTCGCCAAGAGCGGTGACTTCGTCGGCGCTGCCGGGGTTGCGCCGTCGGACGACGCCCGCGTGCTCGTCGGGCTCGTCACCGAGGGCCGCCGCGCCCCGCGTGCCGGCTACGACGTGGTCCACGACGGCGCGGTCGTCGGCACCGTCACCTCGGGAGCCCTCTCGCCGACGCTCGGCCACCCGGTCGCGATGGCCTTCGTGGAGCCGGCGCTCGCCACCGAGGGACAAGTCCTGCACATCGACGTCCGCGGAACGGCCATCCCCAGCACCGTCACCGCGTTCCCCTTCTACCGCCGTCCTCAGAAAGGCTGATCCCGTGAGCGACCAGACCGCACTCCAGTACACCGCCGACCACGAGTGGCTCCTCGTCGAGGGCGACACCGTCACCGTCGGCATCACGGACCACGCCGCCGAGCAGCTCGGTGACGTCGTCTACGTCGAGCTCCCCGCCGTCGGCACCGCCACCACCGCGGGCGAGCAGATCGGCGAGATCGAGTCCACCAAGAGCGTCGGCGAGCTCTTCGCGCCGATCGAGGGCGAGGTCGTCGCGGTCAACGACGCCGTGGTCGACGCCCCCGACACGGTCAACCAGGACCCGTTCGGCACCGGCTGGCTCGTGAAGATCAAGGTCGACGGCACCTCGTTCCCCGAGGACCTGATGGACCACGACGCGTACCGGGCGTCCATCGCATGACCGGCCCCGACGACCAGCGGGGGTTCCAGAACCTGCAGACCTCGTTCGCCGACCGCCACATCGGCACCACCCCGGCCGACCAGCAGACGATGCTCGACACCGTCGGCCGGCCGTCGCTCGACGCCCTGGTCCGTGCGGCGATCCCGGAGTCGATCCACGCGGCGCCCGTCACCGACTCGGTGATCCCCGCCGCCGTCGGCGAGACCGAGGCGCTCGCCGAACTCCGCGCGAAGGCCGGGCGCAACACCGTCCGCCGGGCCATGATCGGCCTCGGGTACCACGGCACCCACACCCCCGCCGTGATCCAGCGGAACGTGCTCGAGAACCCGAGCTGGTACACGGCCTACACGCCGTACCAGCCGGAGATCTCGCAGGGCCGACTCGAGGCGCTCATCAACTTCCAGACCATGGTCTCCGACCTGACGGGCATGGCCACCGCCGGCGCCTCGATGCTCGACGAGGGCACCGCCGTGGTCGAGGGCATGCTCCTCGCCCGCCGCGCGTCCAAGGTCAAGGGCGACGCGTTCCTGGTCGACGACGACCTGCTGCCGCAGACCCGCGCGCTGCTCGACCACCGCGCCGACGCCGTCGGCATCACGCTGCGTGCGTTCGACCCCATCGCCGGACCGACCGACGAGCAGCTCGACGGCGCCTTCGGCGTGATCGTGCAGTACCCCGGTGCCTCCGGCCGGATCGTCGACCCGTCGTCGATCATCGAGCGCATCCACGCCGGGGGCGGCATCGCCGTCGTCGCGGCCGACCTGCTCGCCATGACCCTGCTCGCCAGCCCTGGCGACCTCGGCGCCGACGTCGCCGTGGGCACGAGCCAGCGATTCGGCGTCCCGCTCGGCTTCGGCGGCCCGCACGCCGGGTACCTCGCCGTCCGCGCCGGACTCGAGCGCCAACTGCCCGGTCGCCTGGTCGGGGTGTCCTTCGACGCCGACGGTGCGATGGCCTACCGCCTCAGCCTGCAGACCCGCGAGCAGCACATCCGCCGCGAGAAGGCGACGAGCAACATCTGCACCGCGCAGGTCCTGCTCGCCGTCATGGCCTCGATGTACGCCGTGTACCACGGACCCGAGGGGCTGCGGCTCATCGCGAACCGGGTCGCCCGGACGACGTCGGCGCTCGCCGCGGTCGCCCGTGACGCCGGGCTCGAGGTCGTGCACGACGCGTTCTTCGACACGCTCACCCTGCGGGCCACCGGTCGTGCCGGGGCGCTCGTCGCCGCAGCGCAGGACGCGGACTTCCTGCTGCACCAGGTGGACGAGGACGTGTTCCAGCTCTCCGTCGACGAGACGACCACGCCCGACGACGTCGCCCGACTGGCGGGCGTGTTCGGGGCGGTGGACGTGACCGTCCCCGCGATCGAGGCGACCGTGCGTGACGCGGCCACGGGCCTCCCGGCCGGTCTGCTGCGCGAGAGCGAGTACCTGACGCACCCCGTCTTCAGCGCACACCGCAGCGAGACCCGCATGATGCGGTACCTGAAGCACCTGGCGGACAAGGACTACGCGCTCGACCGGGGCATGATCCCGCTCGGCAGCTGCACGATGAAGCTCAACGCGGCGACCGAGATGGCCGCGGTGACGTGGCCGGAGTTCGCGAACATCCACCCGTTCGCGCCGCGCGGCGACGTCGAGGGCTACCTCGACATGATCGGTGACCTGGAGTCCTGGCTGGCCGAGGTCACCGGGTACGACACCGTGTCCCTGCAGCCGAACGCCGGCAGCCAGGGTGAGCTCGCCGGACTCCTCGCGATCCGCGGGTACCACCTGGCGAACGGCGACACCGAGCGCACCGTCTGCCTCATCCCGTCGAGCGCGCACGGTACGAACGCCGCGTCCGCGGTGCTCGCCGGCATGAAGGTCGTCGTGGTCGCCTGCGACGAGAACGGCAACGTCGACCTCGCCGACCTCCGCGCGAAGACGGAACAGCACGCCGACACCCTCGCGGCGCTGATGATCACGTACCCGTCGACCCACGGCGTGTACGAGCACGACATCCGCGAGATCTGCGACGCCGTGCACGACGCCGGCGGGCAGGTCTACGTCGACGGCGCGAACCTCAACGCCCTGCTCGGCCACGCCCGCTTCGGCGACTTCGGCGGCGACGTCTCGCACCTCAACCTGCACAAGACCTTCTGCATCCCGCACGGCGGTGGCGGACCCGGTGTCGGTCCGGTCGCGGCGAAGGCGCACCTGGCGCCGTACCTGCCGGGGCACCCGTTCGCCCAGCAGGCCGACCGACGGCCCGGTTCGACCGCGGCCGAGGCCGACGGCCGACTGGCGCACGCCGGCGGCCCGGTCAGCGCGGCCCCGTACGGCAGCCCGAGCATCCTGCCCATCACGTGGACCTACGTCCGGATGATGGGGCTGGAGGGCCTCACCCGTGCGACCGAAGCCGCTGTGCTCGGGGCGAACTACATCGCGGCACGACTGCGCGACGCGTTCCCGGTGCTCTACACGGGCGAGGACGGCCTCGTGGCACACGAGTGCATCCTCGACCTGCGGCCGTTGCGCGACACCACCGGCATCACCGTCGACGACGTCGCGAAGCGCCTGGTCGACTACGGCTTCCACGCCCCGACCATGTCGTTCCCGGTCGCCGGCACCCTGATGGTGGAGCCGACCGAGAGCGAGGACCTGGCCGAGCTCGACCGCTTCGTCGACGCGATGCTCGCCATCCGTGCCGAGGCCTCGGCCGTCGAGCGTGGGGAGTGGCCGGCGGACGACAACCCGCTCGTGCACGCCCCGCACACGGCCTCGTCGGTGATCTCGGGGGAGTGGGAGCACGCCTACACCCGCGAGCAGGCTGTCTACCCGCTGCCGGGCATCAGCGGCCGCAAGTACTGGCCGCCGGTGCGCCGGATCGACCAGGCGTACGGCGACCGCAACCTGGTGTGCGCGTGCCCGCCGGTGGAGGCGTTCGCCTAGCGACCCGCGTCCACCGGCGTGACGGGCAGGTGCTCCGCCCACCAGGCGAGGACGTGCTCGAACCGCTGCACGCGGTGCCACGGCGTACCGGAGCGGGAGAGCTCGTGGCCCTCGCCGGGGAACACGAGGAACGACGCGTCGACTCCTGCGCGCCGGAGGGCCACGAACTGGCGCTGCCCCTGCTCGATCGGGCAGCGCCAGTCCGCTTCCGAGTGCGCGACCATGAACGGGATGGTGACCTGCGCGGCGTACGTCAGCGGGCTCCGGCGACGCTGCTCTTCCGGGTCGGCGCCGACGTACGCGTCGGCGAAGTACCAACCGATGTCGGAGCTGCCCGCGAACGAGTCCCACGCGTTCACGGCGCGCTCGCTCCACGCGGCGACGAACCGCTCGCCGTGGTGTGCGGCGACCCAGCTCGTCATGAACCCGCCGTACGAGCCGCCCATGATGCCGACGCGTGCCGCGTCGAGGTCGGGGCGCTCGAGCGCTGCGTCGAGCAGGGCGAGCACGTCGTCGACGTCGACGGTGCCCATCGCCCCGATGACCGCGCGGCCGTGGTCGAGCCCGTAGCCACCGGATCCTCGCGGGTTGCCGATGACGACGGCGTACCCGGCGCTGGCGTAGACCTGCGCCTCGTCGAAGAACGCCCAGGTGTCCTGGCCGAACGGTCCGCCGTGCACCACCCGGAGGACGGGGTGCGGCCCCTCGCCCTCGGGCAGGACGACCCAGCCGTGCACCGGGGTGCCGTCGGCAGCGTTCCCGGTGAGCTCCTCGATGCGGCGGACACCGGGGGCCGATGCCTCGGACCGGAGCGGGGCCGCGTAGTCGGTGAGGACCGTCGGCAACGCATCGTCGGATGCCGTGAGGTCGACCACGTGCACCTCGCCGGGCGAGTCCGTCGTGGCCGCCGTGGCGACCAGGACGTCCCGGTCGACGTCGAAGCCCGAGACGACCAGACGGCCCCCGAGGACGACCCCCAGCTGGTCCAGCCGGAGCGGGTCCGTCGTGCCGGCCGGGACACGACGGACGGTGACGGTGCCGCGGTCGAGCACCTGCACGAGGACGTCGTCGCGGTGGAACACCGGCGTCCCGGAGACGTCGACCGTCTCGCGGGCGGTCAGTCGGACCGGTTCGGAGTCGTGGGCCGCGACCCACAGCCCTTCGGGTTCGCCGACCAGTCGCCCGTCGCGGTGCGACGCCCCGACGTAGTGGACGGTACGGTCCGGGGCGATCGCGATCGAGCTGACCGAACCCTCGGTCCGGATCGCCAGCGCCATCGTGCCGTCGGACGCGTCGACGCGGTACAGGTCGTCGTCGTGGGTCTCACGCACACCGAGGTCTCGCGGGGCGACGACGAGGAGCGCGCCGCTGTCCGGGTACCAGGCCGGTGCGGAGACCGAGCAGGGCGCGCTCGTGAGCGGGGAGTCCACCGGTGCCGCTGCCGGGTCGGTGACGTCGACGACCACGATCTGCTGCGGCTTGTCGAGCAGGTACCCCGTGCCGTCGACGTGGAAGTCGAGCCGGGACACGAGCCGCGGCGCCTCGGCGGCCGCTGCCGGGCGACGGTCGCCGCCGGGGACTGCGGAGCCGTAGCGCCCGGGTTCGGGGAACCGTGCGGTCACCGCGACACGTGTCGAGTCGGGCGACCAGACGGGGTCGCCGGCACCGAGGGGGAGCGCGGTGAGGACGCGGGCCTCGCCGCCGTGCACCGGTGCGACGGCGAGCTGTGGGTGGGCGACGCCGTGGTCGTCCTGGACGGACCGGAGGAAGGCGAGCGAGCGACCGTCGGGGGACAGTGTCGGCGACGAATCGCGGTCGCCGGACGTCCAGCGGACCGCGCCCTCGCCGGTCACGCGTTCGATGGTGCTGCGGTAGGCGTCCTGTTCGAGGTCCGGACGCGAGACGGCGACGAAGGCCGCTCCGCCGTCCCTGGGATCACCGCTGACGGTGGGGGAGGAGGGGACGTGGAGATGGGGGATGTCGTTCGCGAGCACGTGTTCACGGTACGGCTGGTGCGGCGCGGATGCCCGGGTCCTGAGGGGGACTCGGGACAGGTCTTCCTTGCACAGAACTGTGTCGCAGTGCAACGAATTTCATGCAGATGCAACAAAAGCGCGAGGGCGTTCAGCACGCGCGCGAATCTTGCATCTTCTCGCAAGGATCGTGCAAGTTGGTTACCGGCTTGTAACCGTTCGCTCCAGGGTTTGGAGGCTGCTGTCCACCTTGCCTACAGTGCAGATGTCAAACGCGCCCGGGTGACACCGCTGTGCCCTTGCGCGTCCCATGCACCAGGAGGAACCTTGATCAAGAAGCGCGCCGGGCTCACAGCCCTCGCCGTGCTCGGGGCCACAGCACTCGCCCTGACCGCCTGCTCCAGCAACAGCAACAGTGGGGGTGGCTCGGGCTCGTCCAACGCCTCCGGCATCGTCACGACCAACGGCAGCGAGCCGCAGAACCCGCTGATCCCGTCGAACACCACCGAGACCGGTGGCGGCAAGATCATCGACTCGCTCTTCGAGGGCCTCGTGTCCTACGACGCCGACGGCAAGTCCGTCAACGAGGTCGCGAAGAGCATCGACACCGATGACTCGAAGACCTTCGACATCAAGCTGAACACGAACTACACGTTCACGAACGGCGAGAAGGTCACCGCGGAGTCCTTCACCAAGGCCTGGAACTGGGCCGCGCAGAAGTCGAACGCCCAGGGCGCCAGCTACTTCTTCGAGAACATCGAGGGCTACAACGCCGACAAGGACTCGGAGCTCACGGGCCTCAAGGTCGTCGACGACGACGAGTTCACCGTCACGCTGAAGTCGGCCCAGTCGGACTTCCCGCTGTCGCTCGGCTACTCGGCGTTCGTGCCGCTGCCGTCCTCGTTCTACGACGACACCAAGGCGTTCGGTGAGAGCCCGATCGGCAACGGTCCGTACAAGCTCGACGGCAAGAAGGCCTGGACGCACAACCAGTCCATCAAGCTCGTCACCAACAAGGACTACGAGGGCAAGCGCAAGCCGAAGAACGGTGGTCTGACGATCACGTTCTACGCCTCGCAGGACACCGCGTACTCCGACGCGCAGGGCGGCAACCTCGACGTCCTCGACGCCGTGCCGGATGCAGCCTTCGCGACGTACAAGTCGGACTTCCCGGACTCGAACGTCAACCAGCCGGCCGCCATCTTCCAGGCGATCTACCTGCCGTACTACCTCGACCACTGGAAGGGCGAGGAAGGCACGCTGCGTCGTGAGGCCGTCTCGATGGCCATCAACCGCAAGCAGATCACCGACAAGATCTTCGACGGCACGCGCACCCCGGCGAAGGACTTCACGTCGCCGGTCATCGCGGGCTGGAACGACGACCTCGACGGCTCCGACGTCCTGGACTACAACGAGTCCGCGGCCAAGAAGCTGTGGGCCGAGGCCGACAAGATCTCGAAGTACGACGACACCCTCACCATCACGTACAACGCCGACGGTGGGCACGAGGCGTGGGTGACCGCGGTCACGAACTCGATCTCGAACACGCTCGGCATCAAGGCCGAGGGCAACGCGATCCCGACGTTCCAGGAGGCCCTTGACCTCCAGACGAACGACAAGCTCACGGGCGGCAGCCGCACCGGTTGGCAGGCCGACTACCCGTCGCTGTACAACTTCCTCGGCCCGACCATGGGTGAGGGCTCGTCGAACAACTACTCGCGGTACGACTCCAAGGAGTACAACGACCTGCTCGCCGAGGGCCGTTCGGCCGCCACGGTCGAAGAGGGCAACAAGTCCTTCGACCAGGCCCAGGAGCTCCTGTTCAAGGACCTCCCGGAGATCCCGCTCTGGTACTCGAACGTCACCGGTGTCTGGAACGCCGACAACGTGTCCAACGTGAAGTTCGGTTGGAACTCGGTGCCGCTGTACTACGACATCGAGGTCACGAAGTAACACCGCTCTCCTCGAGAGCACCGCGTGGGCAGGTATCCTGCCTCGCGACCACCGGACGGGGGTTCGGGGACCGCACAGGTCCCCGAACCCCCGTACCTCGGCGGCAACACCTTCCCCCACCACATCGGGCGCCGCCGCCCGAACCGGACATCCGTGCCGACCCTCGGAACGTCCACCCCTCACCACAATGAACCTGATCGACATCGCTCCGGACCGGGCAGGGATCTGATGCTCTGGTACCTCGGCAAGCGCCTCCTGCAACTCATCCCCGTGTTCTTCGGGGCCACGTTCCTCATCTACTTCATGGTGTTCTCGCTGCCCGGCGACCCGATCGCAGCACTGTTCGGCGACCGCCAGCCGTCGCCGCAGGTCATCGAGACCCTGCGCCAGCAGTACAACCTGGACAAGCCGTTCATCGTCCAGTACCTGCTCTGGATCGGCGGCGTGTTCCGCGGCGACCTCGGCGTGACCTACTCCGGTCTGCCGGTCAGCCAGCAGCTCGCCTCGGCGTTCCCGATCACCGCTCGCCTGGCGATCCTCGCGCTCGTGTTCGAGGCCGTCGCCGGCATCGTCGTCGGTGTCATCGCGGGTCTGCGCAAGGGCAAGCTGTTCGACGCCACCGCCCTGGTCGTGTCGCTCCTGCTCATCTCGGTGCCGACCTTCGTCGTCGGGTTCCTGCTGCAGTACGTGTTCGGCATCAAGCTCGGGTTGTTCCGGGTCACGGTGTCCGGAGAGGCCCCCTGGTCCGAGCTCGTCCTGCCCGCCATCGTGCTCGCGACGGTGTCGTTCGCCTACATCGTGCGCCTCACCCGCGCCAGCGTCGCCGAGAACACCACGGCGGACTTCGTGCGCACCGCGACCGCGAAGGGCCTGCCCCGTCGTCGTGTGGTCGGCGTGCACATCTTCCGGAACTCGCTCATCCCCGTGGTGACCTACCTGGGTGTCGACATCGGCAACCTGATGGTCGGCGCGATCGTCACCGAGGGCATCTTCAACATCAACGGTGTCGGCGGCACGGTGTTCCGCGCCGTCAAGCTCGGCGAGGGCCCGACGGTGGTCTCCTTCGTCGCCGTGATGGTCATCATCTTCATGCTCGCCAACCTCCTGGTGGACCTGCTCTACGCCGTCCTGGACCCGAGGATCCGCTATGCCAAGTAACGCCGCACCCCGTTCGGCGACGCACTTCGTCGCCCCGCTGGAGGAAACGCCCCTGCAGGCGATCGACCAGGTCAACGAGGACGAGAAGACCCGTTCCCTGTGGACCGACGCCTGGGAGTCCATGCGGACCCGTCCGACGTTCTGGATCTCCTCGATCCTGATCCTGCTGATCATCGTCGTCGCGGTCTTCCCCGGGCTCTTCGCCCACGTCGACCCGCGGGCGTCGAACCTCGACAACAGTGACGGCGGACCCGAGGCCGGGCACATCCTCGGCTTCACGCGCCAGGGCTCCGACGTCTACGCCCGCGTGATCTGGGGCGCCCAGAACTCGCTCATCGTCGGCATCGTCGCGACGGTCCTGGTGTCGCTGGTCGGCATCGTGATCGGCGCGCTGGCCGGTTTCTACGGCGGCTGGCTCGACACGATCGTGTCCCGCATCGGCGACATCTTCTTCTCGATCCCCACCGTCCTCGGTGCGATCGTGATCATGTCCGTCATCCCCGCGCGGAACGCGATCACCGTCGCGCTCGTGCTCGCCGCGTTCGCGTGGCCGCAGATCGCCCGCATCATGCGTGGTGCTGTCCTGAGCGCCAAGCAGGCCGACTACGTCATGGCGTCGGCGGCCCTCGGCGTCAGCCGGTTCAAGACGCTGCTGCGCCACGTCATCCCGAACTCGCTGGCTCCGGTCATCGTGGTCGCGACCGTCTCGCTCGGCTCCTTCATCGTGGCCGAGGCGACCCTGTCGTTCCTCGGCATCGGACTGCCGCCGTCGGCCCTCAGCTGGGGTCTCGACATCGGCACGGCGCAGACGTCGATCCGCACCAACCCGTCGACGATCTTCTGGCCGTCGGCCGCGCTGTCCATCACCGTGCTCGCGTTCCTGCTCCTCGGTGACGTGGTGCGCGACGCGCTCGACCCGAAGGCGAGGGCCCGCCGATGAGCGAGACGCTGACCAACCCCACCGGCCGACGCACCAACGCCGACGGCGCCCCGCTGCTCGAGATCCGCGACCTGCAGGTCGGCTTCAAGACGCAGTCCGGTCTCGTGCAGGCCGTGCGCAGTGTCGACCTCACCCTCGAGCAGGGCGAGCGCCTGGCCATCGTCGGCGAGTCCGGTTCCGGCAAGTCGACGAGCGCCCAGGCGATCATCAAGCTGCTGCCCGGCACCGGCCAGGTCACCGGCGGGTCGATCAAGTTCAACGGGCGCGAGCTCGTCGGGCTGAGCGACAAGGAGATGTCCGAGATCCGCGGGAAGGAGATCGGCTACGTCCCGCAGGACCCGATGTCGAACCTCAACCCGCTGTGGTCGATCGGTTTCCAGGTCGAGGAGGCGATCCGTGCGAACGGCATGGCCACCGGCAAGAAGGCCGTCCGCGACCGTGCGATCGAGGTCCTGAAGGAAGCGGGCCTCGGCGACGCCTCGACCCGCCTCAAGCAGTACCCGCACGAGTTCTCCGGCGGTATGCGACAGCGCGTGCTCATCGGCATCGGTCTGTCGAGCCGCCCGCAGCTGCTCATCGCCGACGAGCCGACGAGCGCGCTCGACGTCACGGTCCAGCGCGTCATCCTCGACCACCTCGAGAGCCTGACCCGCGACTTCGGCACCTCGGTGCTGTTCATCACGCACGACCTCGGCCTCGCCGCCGAGCGGGCCGAGAAGCTCGTCGTGATGTACAAGGGCCAGGTCGTCGAGGCCGGTCCCTCGAAGGAGATCCTGGCCAACCCGCAGCACCCGTACACGCAGCGCCTGGTCGCCGCGGCGCCCTCGCTCGCGAGCCGCCGCATCCAGTCGAAGGTGCAGCACGAGCGCATCGAGATCGCCGACGCCGGCAACGACGACGCCGAGCTCATCGCCCGGGCGCAGGAGCGCGAGCACCGTCCCGCCGAGGACCTCATCGTGGTGAAGAACCTCGAGAAGATCTACAAGCTGCGCGGCAAGAGCCTCGCCACGCGCGAGCTCAAGGCCGTCGACGACGTGTCGTTCGCGATCCCGAAGGGCACCACCACGGCGCTCGTCGGCGAGTCCGGTTCGGGCAAGTCGACCGTCGCCAAGCTGGTGCTGCAGCTCGAGAGCATCTCGAGCGGCACCGTGCAGTTCGACGGCATCGACATCGGCGCGCTGAAGGGCAAGGACCTCTTCGACTTCCGCCGCCGCGTGCAGCCGGTGTTCCAGGACCCGTACGGCTCGCTGGACCCGATGTACAACGTCGGGAACACGATCGCCGAGCCGCTCGCGACGCACAAGGTGGGCGACAAGGCATCGCGTCGGGCCCGCGTGCTCGAGCTGCTCGACCAGGTCGCGCTGCCGAAGTCGATGGTCAACCGCTACCCGAACGAGCTCTCGGGCGGGCAGCGGCAGCGCATCGCCGTCGCCCGCGCGCTCGCGCTCAAGCCGGAGGTCATCGTCCTCGACGAGGCCGTCTCCGCGCTCGACGTGCTCGTGCAGGGGCAGATCCTCGACCTGCTGACGGAGCTGCAGACCGAACTCGGCCTGACCTACCTGTTCATCACGCACGACCTGGCGGTCGTCCGCCTCGTCGCGGACAACGTGTGCGTCATGCGCCAGGGCAAGATCGTCGAGAAGGCGACGACCGACGAGGTCTTCGCCGCCCCGAAGGAGCAGTACACGAAGGACCTCCTGGCCGCCATCCCCGGCGCCGGGTTCGAGTTCGGACGCTGATCCTGCTGGACACGAACGAGGCCGGACGTCCCGTCGTCCTCCGCGCTGGTCGCGGAGGCGCCGTGGCGGCCGGCCTCGTCGCCGTCCTGGGCCTCTTCCTGCTGGTCGACGCGGCCGTGCGTGGCAGCTGGATCGTGGTGCTCGACGCCGTCGGACCGATCGCCGTGCTCGTCTGGGTCCTGTGGGTGCTCACCTACCGCCCGTGCATCCGCATCGACGACACGGCCGTCACCGTCGTCAACCCGCTCCGCCGCACCGTGGTGCCGTGGCACGCGGTCGCCGACGTCAAGCTCCGCTGGCAGATCGTCATCGAGACGGTCGCCGGCCGTCGCGTGCAGTGCTGGGGCGGTCCGTCGCTGCCCCGGCCGAAGCCGGCCCGGCGCGGCGAGCGTGCCGTGCTGCGCCAGCCGGATGAGATGACCGTGCTGCTCGACCGCTGGGCGGAGCAGCGTGCCGTCGCCGGTGACGGCGACGCCGTGCGCGGCTGGGACGTGCCGGCCCTGGCGGTCGGCGCAGCGGCGCTGGCGCTGCTCGCCGCCTCGCTGCTCAGCCTGTGGCTGGGAGCCTGACGCGGCTCGCGATCGCGACCACGAGACGGACGGGAGGCCCGGCGCACGACGTGTGCCGGGCCTCCCGTCCGTCTGCGGCTCACGTCCACTGCCGCGCTTGGTGAGCAGAAATGGTCGGGTCCGCGAACGGGACCCGACCATTCCTGCTCACCAGGTGGAGCGGTGAACGTGACCCGCGTCGTCAGACGACCGCGCCGACCCGCTCGGTGAGCAGGTGCTCCTGGTCGGTCTGGATGCACGCGACGCCGCGGCCGTGCACGTCCTGCAGACGCGGGTCGACGGTGCGGCACTGTTCCTGCCGACCCTCGTCGAGGAGCTGGTAGAGCGGGCAGCGGGTGCGGAACCGGCAGCCGTCGATGCGCTCGGTGGGGGAGGGCAGGTCGCCGTCGAGCAGGATCCGCCCGCGGGCGGCCTCGGCGGACGGGTCCGGCACCGGCACGGCCGACAGCAGGGCCCGCGTGTACGGGTGCTGCGGGTCGGAGAACACCTTGTCGCCGTCGCCGTACTCGACGATGCGGCCGAGGTACATGACCGCGACGTCGTCGGCGATGTGCCGGACGACGGAAAGGTCGTGGGCGACGAACAGGTAGGACAGGCCGAGGCGGTGCTTCAGGTCCTCGAGCAGGTTGATCACGCCGGCCTGCACCGAGACGTCGAGCGCCGAGACGGGCTCGTCGAGCACGAGGATCTTCGGTTCGACGATGAGCGCCCGGGCGATGCCGATGCGCTGCCGCTGGCCGCCGGAGAACTCGTGCGGGTACCGGTCGATGTAGCTGGGCTCGAGCCCGACGAGCTCGAGGACCTCGCGGACCCGGCGGCGGATCTCGTCCTTCGCGACCCCGTGCACCGTGAGCGGTTCACCGATCACCGAACCGATGTCGAGCCGGGGGTCGATCGACGCCATCGGGTCCTGGAACACGACCTGGATGTCGCGGCGGATCGCCAGGCGGTCCTTCTTCGACAGCGACGCGGTGTCGACGCCGTTCACCCGGATGGTGCCCTGCTGCGCGCCGGCGAGCTCGAGGATCTCCATGATCGTGGTGGTCTTGCCGCAGCCGGACTCACCGACCAACCCGAGCACCTGGCCGCGCTTCAGCGTCAGGGAGATGCCGTCGACCGCGTGCACCTCGCCGATCTGCCGCCGGAAGAGCGCGCCCTTGGTGAGCGGGAACGTCTTGACGACGTCGGTGAGCTCGAGCACGACGTCGTCGCCGTGGTCGACCGCCGCCTCGGGGATGTCCTCGGGGCGGGGGAAGATCTCCGACCGCTCGAGGGTGCCCGCCGCGATCTCGTCGCGACGGATGCACGCGGCGGTGTGGTCGTCGAGCAGCGTGCCGTTGCCGATCGTCGGGACTGTCCCGGTCAGGACCGGGTTGTCGCCGCTCTGCGGGACGGTCGGCTCGACCAGCGCGGGCTCGCCGTCGCGGCAGGCGTCGATGACCGCCGGGCAGCGGTCGGCGAACGGGCAGCCGGTCGGCTTCTGCGTGAGCAGGGGCGGGCGGCCCTCGAGCGGGACGAGTCGTTCGGTGCGGGCCGCGGTCATGTTCGGCATCGAGCGGAGGAGCCCGATCGTGTACGGCATGACGGGCTCGCGGAAGAGCGGCTCGACCGGAGCCGTCTCGACGATGCGGCCCGCGTACATCACGGCGACGCGGTCCGCGTTGCCGGCGACGACACCGAGGTCGTGCGTGATCAGGACCACGGCGGCGCCGGTCATGTCCTTCGCCGTCTGCAGCACGTCGAGGATCTGCGCCTGGATCGTGACGTCGAGCGCGGTGGTCGGCTCGTCGGCGATGATCAGCTTCGGGTCGTTCGCGATGGCGATGGCGATCATCGCGCGCTGCCGCATGCCGCCGGAGAACTCGTGCGGGAACGCGTCGAGCCGCCGAGCGGGGTTCGGGATGCCGACGACGCGCAGGAGCTCCTCGGCGCGGGTGCGGGCGGCGTGCTGGGTGAGGGAGCGGTCGTGCAGTCGCAGCCCCTCGATGATCTGCTGGCCGATCGTGTACACGGGCGTCAGGGCGGACAGCGGGTCCTGGAACACCATCGCGATGTCGCCGCCGCGCAGGCGGGACATCTCGCGGTCGTTCTTGCCCAAGAGCTCTTGGCCGTCGAAGCGGATGCTGCCCTCGACGTGGGCGGACGACGGGAGCAGACCCATCACGGCCATCGAGGACACCGACTTGCCGGAGCCGGACTCGCCGACGATCCCGAGGAACTCGCCGGGGGCCACCGTGTAGTCGACCCCGCGGACGGCGTAGACGGGCTTGGTCTTCGGGTTGAACGTGACCGACAGGTCGGACACGGTCAGCAGCGGCTCAGTCACGGTTGGCTCCGGAGGTGGGGTCGATGGCGTCGCGCAGGGCGTCGCCGAGCAGGCTGGTCGAGAGCACGGTCGCGACGAGGGTCGCGGCGGGCAGGACGAACAGCCACGGGCGGGTGACGGCGGACTGGCTGCCGGCGGCGAGCAGGGTGCCGAGCGAGACGTCGGGGATCTGGATGCCGAAGCCGAAGAAGCTCAGCGAGCTCTCCGCCAGGATCGCGGCCCCGACGCCGAGCGTCGCGTCGATGATGAGCAGGGACGCCACGTTCGGCAGGATGTGCCGTCGGATGATCGTGAACGCCGGCACCCCCATGAAGCGAGCGGCCTTGACGTAGTCGCGCTCGCGCAGGGACATCGTCTGGCCGCGGATGACGCGGGCCATCACCATCCAGCTGAACACCGCGAGGCCGACGATGAGCGCCACCCACGTCAGGTTCTTGAACACCGGGCTGAGGAGCACGAGCGCGTAGAACGACGGGATCACGAGCAGCAGGTCGATGACCCACACGAGCACGCGGTCCACGGTGCCGCCGAAGTAGCCGGCGATCGCACCGACGATGCCGGCGATCAGCGTGGCGGCCGGACCGGCGATGAGGCCGATGAGCAGCGACTTCTGCAGGCCGACGAGCGTCTGCGCGTAGATGTCCTGGCCGATGTCGTTCGTGCCGAACCAGTGCGCGGCGCTCGGCGGCATGCCGAACGCCAGACCGTCGGAGTCGACGGCGTTCCAGTGGTACAGGTGCGGGCCGACGAAGGCCCACAGCAGGATGAGCAGCAGGGCGCCGCCACCGATGCGGGCACGCCAGGTGCCGAACACCTTGCGCCAGAGCGGCGTGCGGCCGCCCTTGACCTCGATGACGTGCGCCGGGGTGCCGGCGTTGCCGTCACCGGGGTCACCGGCAGTGGTCGTGGTCGTGGGGTCGAGAACAGACACGGGTCACACCCTCACTCGCGGGTCGAGCGCGGCGTAGAGCAGGTCCGCGAGGGTTCCTGCGATGAGCACGAGGATCGCCGTGAAGAGGATCGTGCCCGAGGCCGCGTTGATGTCGTTGTTGGTGATGCCCTGGACGAAGTACTCGCCCATGCCGTGCCAGCTGAAGACCAGCTCGGTGATGCTCGCGCCGGTCAGGATCAGCCCGAACGAGTACGCGAAGAACGTCGACATCGGGATGAGGGCGACGCGGACGCCGTGGCGCATGATGGCCGATCCACGCGTCCGGCCCTTCGACCGCGCGGTGCGGATGAAGTCGTTCGACAGCACGTCGAGCATCGCGGAGCGCTGGTACCGCGAGTACGTGGCGACGGCGCCGACGGTCAGCGAGATCGTGGGTAACAGCAGGTGTATCAGCCGGTCGCCGAGCACCGGGAAGAACCCGTTCACCCCCGGCGTGTACTCACCCGTGAACCGGATCACCTGGGTGCCGAGCCCCTGGTTCATCGCGGTCGCGAGGATCATCAGGACGACCGCGATGACGAAGGTCGGGGTGGCGAGCACGGCGAACGACAGGTACGTCGAGACCTGGTCCGACGTGCGGTACTGGCGGACGGCGTTCCACACGCCGAGCAGCACCCCGAGGATCGCGCCGAGCAGGGTGCCGATGACCAGCAAGCGCAGGCTCGTACCGGAGCGGGCGACGATGTCGGCCGTGACCTCGGTGCCGCGGGTGCTCATGCCGAGCGAACCGTGCGTCACGAGGTTCGACCACCAGGTCCACGTCCGGACGATGAGCGGGGTGTCCGGATCGGCACCGAGCTTCCGCAGGGACGCGTCGATCGTGCCCTGCGGCACGGCCGGGTTGCGGCCCAGGAACCGGGCAGCCGGGTTGAGCGTGCTGCTGGCGAGGATGTAACCGAGGGTCGTCGCGACGATCGTCAGGACGATGTAGTTGACGATCCGCTTTGCGATGAAGGCAAGCATGTACTGGGACCTCGTGGGGTGCGGCCGTCCGTCCGGACGGCGTTGTCGGTGGCGACAGGTTAGCCGCTCGCGACGGAGGGGTGGGACTTCCGTTGTGACGCTATGCAACATTCGTTACGAGCATGTTTCGATTCCCCACATCAACCCTTGTGGAGCCTTCGGATGTGACTAGGGTTCTCAACCAACAGGCGTGGCGGCGGGGGTCGCCGCGTTCCAGCGCGAACTGCGCGAACCACAACGAAAGGGAATCCTCGCCATGCGAAAGAGGATCAAGGGCATCGCCGTGCTGGCCACCGCTGCGGCTGCGGCCGTCGTGCTGGCCGGCTGCTCCGGCGGTGGACAGGCGGGCAACAGCAGCTCCGCGGTCGCCGAGTCGTCGCTGAAGTCGACCGGCTGGACCGTCGCGGACCGCGCGGACGTCAAGGACGGCGGGTCGATCACCCTGCCGATCGACACCGCGCCGGCGAACTTCCAGATCAACAACCTCGACTCCGGGACCGTCGACGACCAGACGATCGCCGGGACCTACCTGCCGAGCTTCATCCAGTTCAAGGAGAACGGCGAGTGGGAGGCGAACAAGGACTTCGCGACCTCGGTCGAGCTGACCAAGGACTCGCCCCAGACCGTCGAGATCAAGATCAACCCGAAGGCCGTGTGGTCCGACGGCACCCCGATCAGCGCGAAGGACGTCATCGCCAACTGGAAGGCGCTGAACGGCACGAACAAGGCCTTCGCACCCCTCGCCACCAACGTGTGGGAGGACGTCGACTCCGTCAAGCAGGGCTCCGACGAGCGCGACGTCATCATGACGTTCTCGAAGACGAACGCCGACTGGGCGAGTGTCCTCGGCACCATCTACCCGTACTGGGCGGTCGACACCCCCGAGCACTTCAACACGGCCTGGGCCAAGGGTCCGTACGCCGCTGACGGCAAGACCTACGTCTCCGGTGGCCCGTACATCGTGAAGTCCTTCGACGCCAACGGCGGCGTGCTCACCTTCGAGAAGAACCCGAAGTGGTGGGGCGACGAGGGCAAGCTCGACACCATCGTCTTCAAGACGGTCTCGCGTGACGGCGTCGCGCAGGCGTACGGCAACAAGGAACTCGACGCGTTCAACCTGAACGGCAGCGCCGACAACCTCAAGACGGCGAACTCGCGCTCCGACTCGAAGATCGAGCGCTCGCTCGGCACCACGCAGCGGCAGATCACGCTGAACGGCACCTCGGACGTCTTCAAGGACCAGGACGTGCGCCAGGCGTTCGCCCAGGCCATCAACCGCAAGGTCCTCGCCCAGGCGATCCTGTCGCCGGTGAAGAGCCCGGGTGACGTGCTCAACAACCTGACGTACCTGCCCGGTCAGGAGGGCTACCAGGACGACGTCTCGTCGGTCTACGGCTACAGCACCGACAAGGCGAAGTCGAAGCTCGAGGACGCCGGCTGGAAGGTCGGTTCGGACGGCTACGCGACCAAGGGCGGCAAGGAACTCGACGTCCGCTTCGTGATCCCGTCGGACAACCCGAACTCGGCGAACGTCGCGCAGCTCGTGCAGCAGCAGACGAAGCTCGCCGGCTTCAAGGTCACGATCGACACCGTGCCCTCGGACGACTTCTTCACGAAGTACATCACCACCGACGGCCGTGACTTCGACGCCACGTACTTCGCGTGGCAGGGCACGCCGTTCCCGATCTCGTCGCTCAAGTCGATCTACTACCCCGCCGACGCCGGCCAGAACTACACCGGCGTGACGGACGACTCGCTCGGCGCGGCATGGGACAAGGCGAACGCCGAGCTCGACGCCGACGCCCGCATCAAGGACGCGCAGGCGATCGACAAGAAGATCGTCGCCGTCGCCGGCACCATCCCGCTGTTCGCCGAGCCGTACGCCTGGGGTGTCCGCAAGGACCTCGTGAACTACGGCCCCGCGCAGTTCCAGCAGTACTCGGTCAAGTGGCAGGACGTGGGCTACACCAAGTAGTCCTGCGGTCGCACGACCCGCAACGACACCCTCGACGTCGCACGACGTCGGGGGTGTCGTTCTGCGTCGGCGGGGGAGTGGACGCCGGGACGCTACAGCCGGGCCGCCGCGAGCGACGCCGCGATCCCGAGCACGACGAACGCCAGGACCGTCCACCCGTGCACCCGGTGGGTTATTGGCGCCGCCGTCACGGTCGCGGGCGGCGGGCCGTCCTGCGGAGCCGTGGCGGGCACGAGGGCCAGCATCTGCGCGGCCGCAGCGTCGACGTCGAGGTGATCCGGGCCTCCCGGTCGGCCCTGGACCTGCGCGGTGAGCCGCGCGGTCGGGCGCGTCGCGATCCAGACGCGGCGGACGCCCTCGCTCGTGACGACCTCGATGCCGTACTTCGTGCGCACCTCGGTGACGCGCGACCACGTGTAGGTGCTGGTGCGGCGGACGTCCACGATCCGCAGGTGCTCGGGGGTCAGCTCGATGCGCGGCCGCCAGAGCGCGGCCCACGCCACGAACGCGATGCAGATGCTCGGGACCGGGACGAGCCACGGGTTGCTGCCACCGAGCAGTGCCAGGGGGACGAGCGCCACCGCGACGACCCAGAGGGCGATGGCGAGACGGCGGAGGCCCGGGGCGACGATGGTGGTGTGCACCGGACGAGGTTACGAGATGCCTCCCCGGAGACGCCCGGGGAGCGGGTGTGACACACCAGCGCGTATCTCCGGACGACCCGATTCCCCGGGGAGGCAGATCCTGCGTGGACCTCTCGTGCCGACAATGGTCGTCGCCCCCAGTTCGGGTGTCAATACCCCATGGCGACGGATTCCGGGATTCCCCACGCCGGGAACGGCGGAAGCCGCGTGATCCGCGGGAGTCGCGGGGTCAGCGGGTTCCGCGGGTTCCGCGGGTTCCGCAGGATCCGGTCACGAGACGAGCAGTTCGATCTGTTCTCGGATGGTCTCGGCCGTCGGGAACCGCAGACCGACCAGGCCGACGTGCCGCCACCGCACGACCCCGTCGGGACCGATCACGAACACCGACCGACGGAGTCCGATCCCCGGCGCGCGCACACCGTAGTCGCGGATCACCGAGCCGGCCGTGTCGCTCAGCAGGGGGAACGTGAGCGAGGAGCCGCGCGCGAACGTCTCGTGCGAGTCGAGGGCCTGCGGGCTGATGCCCCACACCACGGCGCCGAGGTCGTCGAACTCGTCGAGCTCCGCCTGGTAGCTGCAGAGCTGCGCGGTACAGACGGCCGTCGCGTCGCCGGGGTAGAAGGCGAGCACCACGGTCCGGCCGATCTCCGACGACAGGTCGTACTCGTCGTCGGTGCGGACCCCGTCGCGGACGATCATGCCCGGCAGGGTGAACGTCGGCGCGGACTCGCCGACCTCGGGGATGCTCATGTGCTCACGCTACGAGAACAACCGGGGGAACGCGCTCGCGACCCAGGGGTACCCGACGAACACCGCGGCGTCGAGCAGGCAGTGCGTGATGATCAGGGGCATCAGGCGGCCCCACTTCGTGTAGATCCAGCCGAACACGATGCCCATCACGGCGTTGCCGACGAACGCGCCGAAGCCCTGGTACAGGTGGTAGCTCCCGCGCAGCAGTGCCGTCGACAGGATCACCTGCCACCGCCCCCAGCCCAGGTCGCCGAGCCGGGCGTAGAGGTACCCGATCACGATGACCTCTTCCTGCAGGCCGGAGCGGATCGCGGACAGCAGCAGGACCGGCACCGTCCACCAGTACGAGTTCAGGGCAGCGGGGTCCACGTTCACCGTGATGCCGAGCGCACGCCCGGCGAAGTACAGGGCGAGCCCCGGGATCCCGATGCACAGCGCGATGAGCGCCGGACCGCCCAGGTCGGGCTTCACCCGGAACCGGTCGATGCCGAGCCGGGACAGGTGCGGGCGGGACGTGCTCCACAGCAGGAAACAGACGAGCGCGACCGGTGCCAGGTCCACTGCGATCCCGAGCAGCTGCCGGGCCAGGTCGACGTACTGCACCGTCGTCGACGACGTGTTGAGTGCCGTGGACTGCTCGCCGAGCGGGGTCGTCTGCGACAGGTCGTCGATGATCTGGAGGATCGAGTACAGCGCGCTGGCACCCAGTGAGAGCAGCAGCACGATGGTGATCTCGACCCACGTTCGCCGTCGGCTCATCTGCTGTACTCCTGACGGTTGCGAACTACCGGTAGACTGGCGTGTCGGGCGTTCTGCCCGCGGGTGCGGTGCCGACAAATCACTGGCCCGACACTCTCCCAGAAATTGAAGGATGTCCTGTATGGCGCTCGCCACCCGGTCCGACCTGCGCAACGTCGCCATCGTGGCACACGTCGACCACGGCAAGACCACCCTCGTCGACGCGATGCTCACGCAGACCAACTCGTTCGACGCCCACTTCGAGGGCGAAGACCGCATGATGGACTCGAACGACCTCGAGCGCGAGAAGGGCATCACGATCCTCGCGAAGAACACGTCGGTGCTCTACAACGGCAAGCACGCGACCGAGTTCGGCGCGGACGGCCCCATCACCATCAACGTGATCGACACCCCGGGTCACGCCGACTTCGGTGGTGAGGTCGAGCGAGGCCTCTCCATGGTCGACGGTGTCGTCCTGCTCGTCGACGCGTCCGAGGGCCCGCTGCCCCAGACCCGCTTCGTGCTCCGCAAGGCGCTCGCCGCCAAGCTCCCGGTGATCCTGCTCGTCAACAAGACGGACCGCCCCGACTCCCGCATCGACGAGGTCGTCTCCGAGTCGCAGGACCTGCTCCTCGGCCTGGCGTCCGACCTGTCGGACGAGGTCGACGACCTCGACCTCGACGCGATCCTCGACGTCCCCGTGGTCTACGCCTCGGGTCGTGCCGGTGCCGCGTCGCGCAACAAGCCGGCCGACGGCTCGCTGCCCGACAACGACGACCTCGAGCCGCTGTTCGAAGCGATCCTGCAGCACGTCCCCGCCCCGAAGTACGACGACCAGCACCCGCTGCAGGCCCACGTCACCAACCTCGACGCGTCGCCGTTCCTCGGTCGTCTCGCGCTGCTGCGCATCTTCCACGGCACGATGAAGAAGGGCCAGACGGTCGCGTGGGTCAAGCACGACGGCACCGTCGTGAACGCCCGCATCACCGAGCTCCTCATCACCAAGGCCCTCGAGCGCTACCCGGCCGAGTCGGCTGGCCCCGGTGACATCGTCGCCGTCGCCGGCTTCGACACGATCACCATCGGTGAGACGCTGACCGACCCCGAGGACGTCCGCCCGCTGCCGACCATCACGGTCGACGACCCGGCGATCTCGATGACGATCGGCACGAACACCAGCCCGCTCGTCGGCAAGGTCAAGGGGCACAAGCTGACCGCCCGCATGGTCAAGGAGCGCCTCGACCGCGAGCTCATCGGCAACGTCTCGCTCAAGGTCCTCGACATCGGTCGCCCCGATGCGTGGGAGGTCCAGGGCCGTGGTGAGCTCGCGCTCGCCATCCTGGTCGAGCAGATGCGTCGCGAGGGCTTCGAGCTCACCGTCGGCAAGCCGCAGGTCGTCACGAAGCGTGACGAGAACGGCAAGCTGCAGGAGCCGTACGAGCACATGACGATCGACACGCCGGAGGAGTACCTCGGCGCGATCACGCAGCTCATGGCCGCTCGCAAGGGCCGCATGGAGAACATGACGAACCACGGCACCGGCTGGGTGCGCATGGAGTTCATCGTCCCGTCGCGCGGCCTGATCGGCTTCCGCACGTCGTTCCTGACCGAGACCCGCGGCACCGGCATCGCCAACGCGATCTCGCACGGCTACGACGAGTGGGCCGGCCCGATCCAGACCCGCATCAACGGCTCGATCGTGTCCGACCGCTCGGGTGTCGTCACGCCGTTCGCCATCACGAACCTGCAGGAGCGGATGACGTTCTTCGTCAACCCCACCGAAGAGGTCTACGAGGGCATGGTCATCGGCGAGAACTCGCGCGCCGACGACATGGACGTCAACATCACGAAGGAGAAGAAGCTCACGAACATGCGTTCGGCGAACGCCGACTCCTTCGAGTCGATGACGCCGTCGCGCCAGCTCTCCCTCGAGGAGTGCCTGGAGTTCGCGCGCGAGGACGAGTGCGTCGAGGTCACCCCGGCCGTCGTCCGCATCCGCAAGGTCGAGCTCGACGCGCAGGCCCGCCAGCGCTCGTACGCCCGCCTGAAGCGTCAGGACGCGTAAGCACCAAGCGACGCGTCGCGTCAGCAAGAGCACGACCTGAGGAGGTCGGGGGTTACGGTGGATGCCGTGACCCTCGACCTCCTCTCGCTGTACCAGGACCTGCACGCCCACCCCGAGCTCGGTTTCCAGGAGCACCGCACTGCGGGCATCGTGGCTGACCGGCTCGCCGAACTCGGTGGCATCGAGGTGACCACCGGCGTCGGCGGCACCGGTGTCGTCGGTGTCCTGTCGAACGGCGAGGGCCCGGTCGTGTGGCTCCGCGCCGACATGGACGGCCTGCCGGTCCAGGAGCGCACGGGGCTGTCCTACGCCAGCCAGCACCGCGGCACCGACGAGGACGGCAACGACGTCCCGACGATGCACGCGTGCGGCCACGACATCCACGTCACCTGGCTGCTCGGCACGCTCGAGCGCCTCGTCGCCACCCGGGACCAGTGGAGCGGCACGGTCGTCGGCGTCTTCCAGCCGGCGGAGGAGGTCATCTCCGGCGCCCGCGCCATGGTCGAGGACGGCCTGGTCGACCGGTTCCCGAAGCCCGACGTCGTGCTCGGCCAGCACTCGGCTCCGGCCCCGGTCGGCATCGTCGCGATCGGCTCCGGCCCGGTGATGGCGTCGAGCGACCGGCTCACGGTGACCTTCAACGGTCGCGGGGCGCACGGGTCCGCGCCGCAGGCATCCCTCGACCCGGTCGTCACCGCCGCGTCCGCCGTCGTGCGGCTGCAGACCGTCGTCTCGCGCGAGGTCTCGCCGAGCGACGCCGGCGTCGTCACCGTCGGCAGCTTCCACGCCGGCACCCGCGCGAACATCATCCCCGACCAGGCCGTCATCGAGATCTCGACGCGTGCCCGCAACGAGGAGACCCGTGCGCGCATCATCGCGTCGATCGAGCGGATCGTCCGTGCCGAGAGCGACGCCGGCGGGCTGCCGGAGCCGACGATCGTGCGGTCGCCCGGTGCCGAGGTGACCGTGAACGACGCGGCGTCCGCTGCCCGGGTGCTCGCGGCCGTCAGCGCCGCCGTGCCGGGTGCGCGCGAGCTGGAGATCGGGCTGGCGATGGCGTCGGAGGACGTCGGGCAGCTCGCGACGGCAGCGGGCGTCCCGCTCGTGTACTGGTTCACGGGGATCACCGACCCGGAGCTGTTCCGCCGCGGCGAGGACATCCCGAGCAACCACTCGCCGTTCTACGCGCCGCAGGCCGAGACCGCGATCCCGGTCGGCGTCGACGCCTTGGTCGCCGCGACGCGCGCCTACGTCGCCTGACGGGCGGACGGGAGGCGCGGGGCGGCCCCGCCGCGCGGGTGACCGTCCCGGGGACAGGACGTTCACAGCCAACTCGCGCCGTGCCTCCCGGCTCACCCGTTACCGTCGGCGCATGCGTTCCCTCCGTACCCCGCTGATCGCCGCCGTCGCCGCCGGCATCGCCCTGGCCGGACTCACCGGCTGCTCGTCCGACTCCGTGAAGCAGGCGACGGACCTCGGGTCCTCGGTGGCCTCGACGGTCGCGGACGGCGTCGCGGGCATCGACGGCAAGGCGATCCAGGACGGCATGTCCTCGGTCGCGGGCGGCATCGACGGGGCGCTCGACACGGCGCTCAAGGGTGCGAACGTCACCTCTGACGGCAAGGTGCCCGACGGGTTCCCGTCGTCCGACGTGCCGCTCGTCGACGGCACGGTGCTCGGCGGGGGAGCGGGACCGAACGGCTCCGGGTGGGTCGTGCAGGTGCGCGCCGGGTCGGTCGACGACTTCGCCTCCGCCGCGCAGCAGCTCGCCGACGCGGGCTACACCGAGTCGGCGAAGCGCGCCGACTCGTCGAGTGCGTTCGGGATGTTCCGCAGCGACGGGTACCGCGTCGTGCTCACGTTCTCGGACGGCGACGACGGCGTCACCGCGACCTACATCGTCACGGCCCGCTAGTCCCGTACCCTTGGGGGCGATGTCGAAGGCCTCCGTCACGCGCCCCGAGCGCGTCCTGTTCGTGCACGCCCACCCCGACGACGAGACCCTGTCGTCCGGTGGGACGGTCGCGACCCTGCTCGAGCTCGGCGCCGAGGTCACCGTGTTGACGGCGACCCGCGGTGAGCGCGGCGAGATGCTCACCGAGCGGCTCGCACCCCTGGCCGGCGACGCACAACGCGTCGCCGCGCACCGCGAGACCGAGATCGACGCGGCACTCGCAGCCCTCGGCGGCCCGGCGCACCTGTGGCTCGGCGGGCGCGGTGCCCGGCCCACCGACCTGCCGGAACGCCGGTACGTCGACTCCGGCATGCAGTGGGGGCCGGACGGGCGGGCGACCGCCGCCGACGACGCCCCCGCCGACTCGCTGACCGCCGCCGACCTGGGCGAGGTCGTCGACGACGTCCGTGCCGCGATCCGCTCCACCGGGGCGGACGCGGTCGTGAGCTACGCCGACGACGGCGGGTACGGCCACCCCGACCACGTGCGTGTGCACCACGCTGCTCGGTACGCGGCCCGGGCAGAGGAAGTGGCGTTCTCGATGATCGTCGCCCCGGAGACCGGGGACGCCGACGTCACCGTCGACGTCCTGCCGGTGCGGGCGAAGGTGCGTGCCGCCGTCGAGCAGTACCGCTCGCAGGTCACCGTCGACCCGGTCGACACCGCCGACCCGACCGCGCTGTCGTGGGTGATGCCGCACGGCGTCCGCGAGCACGCCCCCGCCGTCGAGGCCTTCCGGCACGACGCCGACCCGCAGCCCCCGGCACCGCAGACCTACGCCGAGATGTCCGGCCAGGGCAAGGTCGCCGCGGTCGCCGTCGCGCTCGTGCTCGGGCTCGTCACCGGCGGCCTCGGCACCGTGACGCACCAGCAGACCGTCGGCGCCGCCGCGTTCCCGATCGGCATGGTGATCACCACGCTGCTCGTGATCGGGCTGACCGTGGGCATCCGGCTGCTGTACCGGTCGCGGGCGATGGTCGCCGCGATCGGCATCGGCATCCTCGTCGCCACCCAGGTGCTCGTCTCCGTCGGCGGCCAGGGCTCGCCGCTCGTGCTGGCGAACGCGGCCGGGTACGTGTGGACGTTCGCCCCCGCCGTCATCGCCGCCCTGGTGCTCGCGTGGCCGGACCTGTCGGGGCTCCGGTCCCGGACGGCCCCGGGCCGCGAGTAGACTCGAACCCGCTCGTCGAAGGGAGCACCCGAACCGTGACCTACGTGATCGCCCAGCCCTGTGTCGACGTCAAGGACCGTGCCTGCATCGACGAATGCCCCGTCGACTGCATCTACGAGGGCGACCGCTCGCTGTACATCCACCCCGACGAGTGCGTCGACTGCGGTGCGTGCGAGCCGGTGTGCCCGGTCGAGGCCATCTACTACGAGGACGACCTGCCCGACGAGTGGGCCGACTACTACAAGGCCAACGTCGAGTTCTTCCAGGAAGTCGGCTCGCCCGGTGGCGCCGCGAAGGTCGGTGTGATCCACAAGGACCACCCCGTCGTCATGGCCGAACCGCCCCGCGGCTGAGCCGGACACGCACGTGGCGCTCGACCTGCCCGACTTCCCCTGGGACCAGCTCGTCCCGTTCAAGCAGCGCGCGGCCGGGTACGAGGGCGGCATCGTCGACCTGAGCGTCGGTTCGCCCGTCGACCCGACCCCCGAGGTCGTCCGACGCGCCCTCGCCGACGCCACCGACGCGCACGCCTACCCGCAGGTCGCCGGCACCCCGGCGCTGCGGCAGGCCATCGCCGACTGGTACGGCCGCCGGCACGGGGTGCAGCTGACCGAGGCGCACACGCTGCCGACGATCGGGTCGAAGGAGTTCATCGCCGGCCTGGCGCTCTGGCTCGGCATCGGCGCCGGCGACACCGTGGTGTTCCCCGCCGCTGCGTACCCCACCTACGAGCTCGGCGCGGCCCTGGTCGGTGCGGACGCCCTCGCATCGGACGACCCGGCGGCGTGGCCGGCGACGACGAAGCTGGTGTGGCTGAACTCGCCCGGCAACCCCGACGGCCGCGTGCTCTCGATCGACGACCTGCGCGCAGCGGTCGACCGCGCCCGCGAACTCGGTGCCGTCATCGTCGGCGACGAGTGCTACGCCGAGCTCGGCTGGGACCCGCAGTACGCGACCACCCCGACCCCCACGGTCCTCGACCCCCGCGTCGTCGGCGACTCGGTCGACGGCGTGCTCAGCGTGTACTCGCTGTCGAAGCAGTCGAACCTCGCTGGGTACCGTGCGGCGTTCGTCGCCGGTGACGCCCGGATCCTCGCCGACGTGCTCGCGGTCCGGAAGCACGCGGGGCTCATGCCGCCACTGCCGGTGCAGGAAGCGATGATCGTCGCACTCGCGGACCAGACCCACGTGCAGCAGCAGAAGGCCCGCTACCGGGCGCGCCGGAACATGCTCCGACGGGCACTCGAGGACGCCGGCTTCCGCATCGACCACAGCGAGGCCGGCCTGTACCTCTGGGCGACCCGCGGTGAGCCCGCGCTCGACACGGTGTCGTGGTTGGCCGACCACGGGATCCTCGTCGCACCGGGCACGTTCTACGGCACGGCGGGCGGGGAGCACGTCCGGGTGGCCCTCACCGCGACCGACGAGCGCATCGCCGCGGCGGCCCAGCGGCTGGCCAGCAGCCGTCGGCTCGGCACCGCGTAGCGCGGGGACGGACCCTGCGACCGGGCGGATCGTGCATTCCGCCCGGAGCGCAACCGGGGGTTCCCACCAAGTCGTGACCATCGATGTGTGCACGAGCGACAGACGCCGCGATTAGGCTGTCAACGTGACTGACACTGCCAACGACGCTCAGAAGACGGCCACACCGCCCACGACGCCCGTGCCCGTGAGTCCCGCCGCCGAACAGACGGGCGAGACCGCGACGCTGACGTACCCGGGCGGCAGCGCGGAGTTCCCGATCCTGCCGAGCGTCGACGGCGCGTCCACGATGGACATCTCGACGTTCAAGAAGCAGACCGGGATGAACACGCTCGACTACGGGTTCGTGAACACCGGGTCGACCAAGAGCGCGATCACCTACATCGACGGCGACGAGGGCATCCTGCGGTACCGCGGGTACCCGATCGACCAGGTCGCGTCGAACTGCACCTTCCTCGAGGTCGCGTGGCTCCTGATCTACGGCGAGCTGCCCGACGAGTCCGAACTCGCCGACTTCGACGCCCGCATCCGTCGGCACACCCTGCTGCACGAGGACCTCCGGCGCCTGTTCGACGCGCTCCCGCACTCCGCGCACCCGATGTCCGTGCTGTCCAGCGCCGTCAGCGCCCTGTCGACGTACTACGAGGACGACATGGACGTCGACGACCCGGAGAAGGTCGAGCTGCAGACCGTGCGGCTGCTCGCCAAGCTGCCGGTGATCGCCGCCTACGCGCACAAGAAGTCCATCGGGCAGGCGTTCCTGTACCCGGACAACGGGCTGTCGTTCGTCGACAACTTCCTGCGCCTGAACTTCGGCACCATGGCCGAGTCCTACCAGCCGAACCCGGTGCTGTCGAAGGCCCTCGACCGGCTCCTCATCCTGCACGAGGACCACGAGCAGAACGCCTCCACCGCGACGGTCCGCCTGGTCGGCTCGACGAAGGCGAACATGTTCGCCTCGATCTCGGCCGGCATCAACGCCCTGTACGGGCCGCTGCACGGCGGCGCGAACGAGGCCGTGCTCGAGATGCTGCAGCAGATCAAGGACTCCGGCGAGCCCGTGCAGCGCTTCGTCGAGCGGGTGAAGAACAAGGAGCGCGGCGTGAAGCTCATGGGCTTCGGACACCGCGTCTACAAGAACTACGACCCCCGCGCGAAGCTCGTCAAGGAGTCGGCGGACGAGGTGCTCGAGTCCCTCGGCGTGCAGGACGACCTGCTCGACATCGCGAAGGAGCTCGAGCAGATCGCGCTGAGCGACCAGTACTTCATCGACCGCAAGCTGTACCCGAACGTCGACTTCTACACCGGCATCATCTACAAGGCGATGGGGTTCCCGCCGCGCATGTTCACGGTGCTGTTCGCGATCGGCCGCCTGCCCGGCTGGATCGCGCAGTGGCGCGAGCTGAACAACGACCCGCTCAACAAGATCGGTCGCCCGCAGCAGCTCTACGTGGGTGCGCCGAAGCGGGACCTCCCCGCGCGCTGACGCGCGTTCTCACCCGCGAAAGCGACAGAGTCCCGCGAACAGTTCGCAGGACTCTGTCGCTTGCGCGGCGCCAGGCCTACGCGTGGAGCGCGGTGTTGAGCTGGATGCCCTCGCCCTTGCGCTGCAGCGCCTCGACGGCGCCGGACAGGCTGTTGCGGCGGAACAGGACGTTCGGGGTGCCGGACAGCTCGGCGGCCTTGACGGTCTTCGGCGTGCCGTCCGGGTTCGGTGCGGCGCCGACCAGGACGACCTTCGTGCCGGCCGTGACGTACAGGCCGGCCTCGATGACGGAGTCGTCGCCGAGGGAGATGCCGAGACCCGCGTTCGCACCGAGCAACGCGCGCTCGCCCAGGGAGACCCGGTGCGTGCCGCCGCCGGAGAGCGTGCCCATGATGGACGCCCCGCCGCCGATGTCGGTGCCGTTGCCGACGACGACGCCCTGCGAGACGCGGCCCTCGATCATGGCGTCGCCGAGGGTGCCGGCGTTGAAGTTCACGAAGCCCTCGTGCATGACGGTCGTGCCCGGCGCCAGGTGCGCCCCGAGACGGACGCGGTTGGCGTCACCGATGCGGACGCGGTCCGGCACGACGTAGTCGACCAGACGGGGGAACTTGTCGATGGCGTGCACGGCGATGCCCGCGCGCTGCAGCGACGGGCGCAGGCGGGTCAGGGACTCCGGGTGGACCGGCCCCGCGTTCGTCCACGCGACGATCGGGAGGTACCCGAAGACACCGTCGAGGTTGATGGTGTTCGGACGCACGTGCAGGTGGCTCAGCAGGTGCAGGCGCAGGTACGCGTCCTCGGTGCTGGTCGGGGCGGCGTCGATGGTGACCTCGGTGGTGACGGCCACGATCCGGACCTCGCGGCGGGGGTCGTCGCCGACGTGCGCCTGCAGTGCTGCCGGGAACACCGCGGCAGCGGGCAGCGGGCCGAGGTGGGTCTCCGGGTACCAGGTGTCGAGCGTCGTGCCGTCGGCGGCGATCGTCGCGAGGCCGTGGCCCCAGGCGTGCGTCGGGCGGTCGGCGGTGGCGGTCGGGTCGGTGGCAGCGGTCGTGTCGGTCACCGCACCAGGGTACCGACGCACTGGACGGGAGCACCGGACCGACCGGACGGACGCTGCGGAACCGCACCGTGCCTCCCGGCCGCCGTGCCGTGGGCCAGCGCGACGGGAGCGACGGCAGATAAGGTGACCGCATGCCGGAGCAGCTCGACCTCACCGCCTCGTCCATCGACATCACCCGTGCCATCTGCGACATCGAATCGGTGTCGGGGAACGAGCAGGCCCTCGCTGACGCGATCGAGGCGGTGCTCGCACCGCTGCCGCACCTCGAGGTGATCCGGGACGGCGACGCGATCGTCGCCCGCACGAACCTCGGCCGCGACCGCCGCGTCGTGATCGCCGGGCACATCGACACCGTGCCGCTCAACGACAACCTGCCGACCGAGTTCCGCACCGCCGAGGACGGCACCGAGATCCTGTGGGGTCGCGGCACCGTCGACATGAAGGCCGGCTGTGCAGTGCAGCTCAAGCTCGCGTACGACCTGGTCGAGCCCTCGGTCGACGTCACGTGGGTCTGGTACGACCACGAAGAGGTCAGCGACCTGCTGAACGGCCTCGGTCGTCTCGCCCGGACCCGTCCGGAACTGCTGGCCGCCGACTTCGCCATCCTGGGGGAGCCGTCCGGCGCGCAGATCGAGGGTGGCTGCAACGGCAACCTCCGCGCCGAGATCCGCACGTTCGGCAAGCGCTCGCACAGCGCCCGCAGCTGGATCGGCGACAACGCGATCCACAAGACGGCACCGATCCTCGCCACGCTGGCCGCCTACGAGCCCCGGACCGTCACGGTAGACGGGCTCGAGTACCGCGAGGGCCTCAACGCCGTCGGGATCAGCGGCGGCATCGCGGGCAACATCATCCCGGACGAGGCGATGGTGCACGTGAACTACCGCTTCGCGCCGTCGCGTTCGGCCGACGAGGCCGTGGCGCACATCCGCGAGCTCTTCGACGGCTACGACGTGACCATCGTCGACCTCGCCGCCGGTGCCCGCCCCGGCCTCGACGCCCCGCTCGCGCAGGACTTCGTGTCGGCGGTCGGTGGCCCGGAGCCCCGCCCGAAGTACGGCTGGACCGACGTCGCCCGCTTCTCGGCGCTCGGGGTGCCCGCGGTCAACTACGGACCCGGTGAACCGGTCTTCGCCCACCACGACGACGAGCAGGTCCCGGTCGCGCAGATCACCGCGGTCGAGGCCGGCCTCCGTCGGTGGCTGACGGCCTGACGACGGCCGGGGCCACCCGGCCGACCTCTGCACGCACCCGTTGGCGCGCCCGCTACCGGGTGGTGCCGTGGTGGGTCCGCATCACGGTCGTCTACGTGCTCGCCCGGTTCGTCACCGGACTGATGATGCAGGCCTTCGCGAGCGTGCAGGCGGCGAACTCGTTCACCGTCCAGCACCCGGCGTACCTGTCGTTCGCGTCCATCTGGGACGGCGCCTGGTACCGCGTGATCGCGACCGGCGGCTACCCGTCGACCCTGCCCGTGGACGCGGCAGGGCACGTGACCGAGAACGCGTGGGCGTTCATGCCCGCGTACCCGTTCCTGGTGCGGGGCCTGATGCTGCTCACCGGAGCGTCGTTCGAGTTCGTCGCGGTGGCGGTCTCGCTGCTCGCCGGCCTCGGCGCTGCGCTCGTGTTCCGTCGCCTGATGGGGCGCTTCCTCGACCCGGCGCGGGCGACCTTCGCCACGGTGCTGTTCTGCGTCGCGCCCGTGTCGGCGATGTTCCAGGTGGCGTACGCCGAGTCGATGGGGCTGTTCCTGCTGCTCGTCGCGCTGCTGCTCATGGTCGACCGACGGTGGTGGACGATGCTGCCCGTCGTGCTCCTGCTCGGGATGACCCGGCCGACCGGGCTCGCCTTCGCCTTGCTCGTCGTGCTGTTCGTCGGCGCGTGGGCGATCCGGCCCGCGTGGGTGCGGTCGTCGGAGCCGCTCACCCTGCGCCGCCTCGTGCCGCCCGCCGTGGTCGCGGTCGTGTCCGGACTGGTCGGCCTGGCGTGGCCGGCGATCGCCTGGGCCGTCACCGGGGTGCCCAAGGCGTACACCGACACCGAGCTCGCCTGGCGGTCGTCCTACGTCGGGTGGCAGGAGCTCGTGCCGTTCGCGCCGTGGATCCAGGGCTTCGGGTGGTGGTTCCACCAGCCGGCCGGCGGGGTCCTGCTGGCCGTCGTGGTCGTCGGATTCGTGGCGTTCGTCTGCATGCCCGCAGCCCGGGTGATCGGGATCGAGCTGCGCCTCTGGGGCATCGCCTACGTCGTGTACCTGCTCGCCGTGTTCTTCCCGCAGTCGAGCACCTGGCGGATCCTGGTGCCGATCGCGCCGCTGCTCGGCATCGTGGCGCTGCCGCGGTCCCGCGTGTACCGGGTGGCCGTCGTGGTGGCGTTCGTCGGGCTGCAGTGGGTCTGGCTGTACTACTGCTGGTGGATCGACGGCTACGACTGGACCCCGCCGTGATCGGCACGGCGCTCACGGGCCTGGGCGCGGGCCAGGAGCCGTGCGGCGGGGCCGCTCCGCTCGCGCTTCGGCACCGTCGCTGACATCGGCTCCGGGTCACCCGGCCGCCAGTTCGCCGCCGCCACGACCATCGCGTTGACGGTGGCGATGAACGGCACTGCGAAGAACGCGCCGACGACACCCGCGATCGTCGTGCCCGCGGTCACCCCGAGGACGACTCCGAGCGGGTGGACCTTGACGGCCGTGCCGGTCAGGAACGGGTGCAGGACGTGGCTCTCGAGCTGCTGCACGACCACCACGATGCCGAGCATCACGAGCGCCGGCACCCAGCCGTTGAAGACCAGGGCGATGAGCACCGCGACCGCACCGGCGACGATCGCCCCGACGACGGGGACGAACGCGCCGAAGAAGACGATGACGCCGATCGGGATCGCCAGCGGGATCTGCAGGGCGAGCGCTCCGATGGTCACGCCGAGGGCATCGGTGACGGCGACGACCAGCTGGACGCGGATGAAGCTCGTCAGGGTCTTCCAGCCGGCGTGCCCGGCGACGTCGATGCGAGCACGTGCCCGGCGCGGGAAGAGCCGGACGACCCACCCCCAGATGCGCGGGCCGTCGATGAGCACGAACAGCGTCGTGAACACGATGATGAACAGCCCCTCGAGCACGTGCACGGCGCCGGTGCCGGCGGCCTGGAACCCGGACAGGATCGTCGAGGCGTGCGCCTGCAGGTAGTCGAAGCCGTTCGACACCCACGAGTCGACGTCCTTCGCCGTGATCCCGAACGGCTCGCTGTCGAGCAGGGTCCGCAGGGACTGCACGCTGTGGTGGAGCCGGCGTTCGAGCGACGGCAGGTCGGACCGCACCTGCTCGGTGACGAGCAGCGCCAGCCCGCCGAGGGCCAGCACCAGCGCGACGAGGCTCGACAGCACCGCCGTCCACTTCGGCCACCGGTGCCGTTGCAGGAACGACGACATCGGCATGAGCAGTGCGCACACGAGCAGCGCGATGAGGAACGGCACCACGATGTCCTGCAGCAGCACGACGAGCGCGACCAACACGGCGAGCCCGGCACCCACGACGAGGATGCGCCACGTGAACGCCGCACCGATCCGCAGACCGGCCGGCACCGCGTCGTCGGACCGTGCGGTCTGTCCGGCCGGACCGGAGCCCTCGGGACGCCCAGACCGGTCGGGATGCCCGCTGGAGGACTGACGGCGCATGGAGCGGATGTTCGGCATCCGCCAAGGTTACGAACGCAAACCGCGAAGATCCGGCGATCCGACACCCCCAACCTGGGCAGTTTCGCAGTTGCCCCATCAATACGAGATAATGAGCGGGCATGTACTGCACGAAAGGGGACATCTGATGGCAGCCATGAAGCCGAGGACCGGTGACGGGCCGATGGAGGCTGTTAAGGAGGGTCGACTCATCATCGTGCGGGTTCCGCTCGAAGGAGGAGGCCGCCTGGTCGTCTCGGTCAACGATGCCGAGGCCAAGGAACTCCATGACGCACTCGCTGAGGTCGTCTCGGCCTAGTAGTCGAAAGCACCAGAACGACGGGTCCGGAGCGTGTACGCGCCGGGCCCGTCGTCTGCGTCCGGGGCGTCGCGCCGTCGGCGTGCGCGCCCGTCGCGCTGTCGGTCGCGTCCGGCAGGATGGCCTCGTGCCGAGGACCCACATGCCGATCCGCCGCGTCGAGGAGTACCGCGACCCCGACCCGATGCCGCGAGACGTCTGGCCGGCGACGCTGCCCCCGGTGCGGCAGCTGCTCGACGAGGGACTCGACCTCGACCCGGTGACGGTGTTCGTCGGCGACAACGGTGTCGGCAAGTCCACCCTGATCGAGGCGATTGCGCTCCGGTTCGGCATGTCACCCGAGGGCGGCTCCACCCTGGCGAACCACTCGACGCGTCCGTCCGAGTCGTCGCTGTGGCAGCACATCGTCCTCCGCCGTGACTTCGGTGCGCCCCGCGGCGGGTTCTTCCTGCGCGCAGAGACCATGCACGGCTTCTTCACCTACCTCGAGGACCACCCCAACCACTCCCGCCCCGAGCCGGTGTTCCACGAGCGCAGCCACGGTGAGTCGTTCCTCGACTTCGTCATCGACCGCGCGCAGTGGCCGGGGCTCTGGATCCTCGACGAACCGGAGTCGGCGCTGTCCTTCTCCGGCTGTCTGACGCTCATCGCGCTGCTGCGGTCGATCGTCGACAGCGGGGTCGGGCAGGTCGTGCTCTCGACGCACTCACCGGTCCTGGCGGCGTTCCCCGGCGCGACGATCCACGAGGTCGGCGAGTGGGGGTTCCGGCGCACCGAGTGGGAGGACCTCGACCTGGTGCGCAACCAGCGGTCGTTCCTCGAGTCACCGGAGCGGTACCTGCGGCACCTCGAGTGACCGGTGGGGACGGCTGCTACGCGGTGACCTTCGTCAACTGCAGCAGCCCGTCACCGGCCGGCGAGAGCGCACTGCGCACCGCCCCCGACGTCGACACCTCGGTGAGCAGCAGCCGGAAGTCGGTCGTCGCCCGGTCGCGCTTGACCGGGTCGGCGACGCGTCCGCGCCACAGCGCGTGCGGCACCAGGACGGTCCCGCCGAGGCGCGCGAGCCGCAGCCCGTGCTCGACGTACTCGATGACGTGCTCGGGGTCGGCGTCGACAAGGACAACGTCGTACGACGCCTCGTTCATCCGGGGGAGCACCTGGTTCGCGCGGCCCGGGATGAGCCGGATCCGAGCGGGGGCGGTGCCGGCGCTGATGTAGGCGTCGCGGGCGAACTGCTGGTGGTCGACCTCGACGTCGATCGTGGTCAGGGTCGCGTCCGGCGCGCCGCCGAGCAGGTACAGCCCGGAGACTCCCAGGCCCGTCCCGATCTCGATGATGCTCGTGGCTCGGGAGGCTGCGGCGATGACGCCGATCTGCGCGCCGATCGCGGGCGAGATCGCCTCGACACCGAGCTCCAGAGAGTGCTCACGAGCGCGGGCGATCGCCTCGGACTCCGAGACGATGTCCTCGGCGAACTTCCAGTTCGACTCTTTCTCTGACACGCACACTCCGTTCGGTTGACAACTCTAGGGGTGCATCGGAGCCGTACGGGTTAGGCTCGCTCACGTGAACATCCCGCTCGACAAGATCCTGATCATCGGGATCATTGCCGTGCTCTTGCTCGGGCCGCAGCGCCTGCCGATGTACGCCCAGAAGTTGGCCGAGTTCGTGAAGGCCGTCCGCCGGTTCGCCGACACCGCGAAGGAGCGGATGCGCGACGAGATGGGCCCCGAGTTCGACGACATCGAGTGGCAGAAGCTCGACCCGCGACAGTACGACCCCCGACGGATCATCCGCGATGCGCTCCTCGACTCCGGCGGCGCCAGCAGCGCCGCCGCGGTCCAGACCGCGCAGGTGACCGCCTCCAAGGTGCGCGCGACGGCTCCCGTCGTGCCGTTGGCCGCGGGAGAAGCGCCACCGTTCGACGCGGAAGCGACCTGACGCCCGTCACGTGACCACCTGACGGACGGGAGGCCCGGTGCCAGCTGGCACCGGGCCTCCCGTGTTCGGTGTGGTGACGACTACTTCAGGTCGGCGAGGAAGCGATCCGTCCAGGCGAGTGCCGGTGCGCTCGGGACGGAGCTGCAGGTGGACGACGCCGTCGTCGAGGCGCAGGGCGTGTCGCGGTCGAGCGACCAGTAGTGGATCCCGGCGAGGCCGTTCGCCTTCGCGTAGGCGGACAGGGTGTCGACGTCGGCGAGGGTGAAGACCTCGTCGGTGGTGTCGTTGACGCCGATCATCGGGGTGACCTCGATCTTCGACGACGCGATGCCGTACGTGTGCTGCAGGTTCGTGACGGCCTGGATCGACGACTTGCCCATCTGGCAGGTGGAGCCGGAGAGCACGCAGTTCGCGGCGGTCGCGCGGCCGAAGTCCATCGTCATGAGGTTGATCGTGTAGTTCGTCAGGGTCGACGCCTTGATCGCCTTCACGGTGGCGTCGCCGGTGCTGTTCAGCCCGCCGTACGAGCCGTCGCTGGCGGCCAGGGTCGCGAGCGTGAACGAGAAGCGCATGCCCGGGTACTTCGCCTGGGCGAGGGCTGCAGCGCTCACCAGGTTCTGCACGTCGGCGGCCGACTGACCGCTCTCGATGTCGAAGTCGACGCCGATCATGTGCGGGGTCGCGTACCGGGCGATGAACGACTGCAGTGCGGCGCCCGAGCACTTGAACGAACCGGCGGCTCCGCCGGTGCTGACGATGTAGTCCACCCCGGCGGCGTCGAGCTTCGGGATGTTGGCGTTCGCGAAGGCATCCGCCGCGACGCCGCCCCAGTTCTCGCTGCCGCACGTGCCGGTCGCGAAGGCGAGGGTGATCGCCTTGAGGCCGGGCTCCCGGGTCGACACCAGGCTGTTGCTCGAGCCGACCACCGGGATCCGCGTCCCGGTGACCGCGGTGTTCATGACGTTCGTGTTCCAGTCGAGGTTCACGGTGATGTCCTTGTACGGGCTGAACACCAGTCCGCTGGCCGTGCCGCCGCTCCCGCCCGTGCCGGGGGTCGTCGTCCCCCCACCGGGAGGAGTGGTGCCGCCGCCCGTGCCGGAGCAGGCGCCGGTCGACGTCCACGGCTGGCCGCTGCCCGTTGCCCCGGCGTGCGTCGCGGGGTCATCGCCCTGCGTCCACCAGTTCGCGGTGTAGTTCGATCCGTTCTCGCTGACGGTGGCACCGCCGGAGTACGCGGTGCCGGCGGTCCACGCGGTCGCGCACGACGGTGTCGCGGCGATGGCCGGTGCTGCGGCGAGGGATCCGCCGGCGATCACTGCGGCGACGGTGGCCACGAGGCCGATCCGTACTCGGGTGTTCTGGTTCACACGGTTCTCCTGTCCTCGGCCGGACGTCGTCGTCCGGCGGGTGGAGCCCAGGCGGTCACATTCCGCAAGGGCATTGTGCAATGCCCTTGCATAATGCTCCGGGGTGGAACGACCTGTCCATGAACGAACGTACAGGCGCGCGCCGAGCGGATGGCAGGCGCCCGTCGTCAGTCGCGGGTGGCGACGATCGTGTACGTCAGGGGAACACGGTCGCGGTCAGCGTCGGGCCACGCCCACGAGCCGTCGCCGGTGTCCTCCATGCGGGGACTGAAGCGCCAGGGCAGGGTGCGCCCCTCGTCCAGGCGGCGGAGTCGGAGTTCGGCGCCGAGCAGCGCGTTCACGATCTCGGACAGCGGGTGCGGCCATTCGAACGTGCGGGTGTTCGCCACGGTGCCGTCGCCGGCGTAGGTGCCGGCGTCGTCCCACTGCTGCGCGGTGCCGTCCGGGAAGTACCGGTACCGGGTGACGAGCTCGTCGGCGGTCTCGTCGAGGCCGTAGAGCGCGGGGTGGCCGTCGCGGATGAAGAACACCCCGCCCGGGCGCAGCAAGCCGGCGACCTGTGCGGCCCAGCGGTCGAGGTCGGGGAGCCAGCAGATCGTGCCGATGCTCGTGTAGACGACGTCGAAGTCGCCGGAGACGGCAGCGCGGGCGTCGAGCACGTCGGTCTCCACCCAGGTGACGTCGATGCCGAGCCGCGTCGCGAGGCCGGCGGCGGAGGCGAGCGCCGCGGGGGAGAAGTCGACGCCGGTGAGCCGGGCTCCCTCGCGGGCGAGCGACACGGTGTCGGTGCCGATGTGGCACTGCAGGTGGCAGACGTCGAGGCCGGCGAGCGAGCCGTTCGGCAGCCACGGCGTCAGGGCCGGCAGGTCGTCGCGCACGACGTCCGAGCGGTGCGCCGGGTCGGACAGCTCGTCGACGGCGTAGGCGCCCTCGTGGATCGGCACCCGGTCGTCCCAGTTCGCCCGGTTCGTGTCGCGGGCGCGGTCCCAGTCGACTCTGACGTGATCCATGCTCATGCTGACGAGCCTAGGACAGCGACAGACCCAGCTTCCGTCCGGCCAGTCCGCGCCCCATCGTCGTGATGCCGTCGGCGATCGCGGCGAGGGCGACGGCTGCGGGGTCCTCCGGCGCGCCGAGGACCACCGGCAGGCCGGTGTCCCCGCCCTCGCGGAGCGGCACGGACAGCGGCACGCTGCCGAGCACCGGTACGGGGGCGTCCTGCCCGCGGGACAGCCGTGCGGCGGTCTCGGCGCCACCGCCCTTGCCGAACAGGTGCAGGACCGAGCCGTCGGGCTGCACGAGCCCGGCCATGTTCTCGATGACCCCGATCACCCGCTGGCCCGTCTGCCGTGCGACGATCCCGCTGCGCTCGGCGACGTCGGCCGCGGCCGCCTGGGGTGTGGTGACGACGAGGACCTCGGCGTGGGGGAGGAGCTGGCCGACCGAGATCGCGACGTCGCCGGTGCCGGGCGGCAGGTCGAGCAGGAGCACGTCCAGGTCGCCGAAGAACACGTCGGTCAGGAACTGGTTCACGGTGCGGTGCAGCATCGGGCCACGCCAGGACACGGCGGTGGAGGCGTCGTCGACGAACATCCCGATCGACACGACCTTCACGTCGTGGGCGACGGGCGGCAGGATCATGCTGTCCACCCGGGTCGGACGCGGCGCGATGCCGTGCTCGTCGGTCAGTCCCATCAGCCCGGGGATGCTGAAGCCGTGCACGTCGACGTCGACGATCCCGACCCGCAGGCCCCGGCGGGCGAGGGCGATGGCGAGGTTGGCGGTGACCGTCGACTTGCCGACACCGCCCTTGCCGCTCGTGACGGCGATCACCCGGGTGAGCGAGTCCGCGGTGAACTGGATGCCGTTCGGCCGGCCGGCCCGCAGGCGTTCGGTCAGCGCGGCACGCGTCGCGGGGGCCATCACCGACACGTCGACGTCGACCGACGACACCCCGTCCACCGAACCGGCGGCGACGCGCACGTCGCGCTCGATGGTGTCGGCGGCGGGGCACCCCACGATCGTGAGCTGCAGGTCGACGCGCACCGCGCCTCCTGGCTGCACGTCGACACCACGGATCATGTCGAGCTCCGTGACGGGCCGACGGATCTCGGGGTCGATCACGCGGCCGAGCGCAGCGAGGACCGCCGTGCCCAGCTGCTCGTCGGCGGGAGCCGCGTCAGCCACGGGTGGAGCTGCCGGGCTCGTTCGCGTAGCCGGCGTCGTCGGCGTCGCGCCGGTCGAGTTCCTCGAGCAGGGAGCGGAGCTCGGCGCGGATGAAGTCCTTCGACGCCATGTCGCGCATCGCCAGCCGGAGCGCGACGACCTCGCGCGCCAGGTACTCGGTGTCCGCCAGGTTGCGCTCCGCACGCTGCCGGTCCTGCTCGAACTGCACGCGGTCGCGGTCGTCCTGCCGGTTCTGCGCGAGCAGGATGAGCGGGGCGGCGTACGAGGCCTGCAGCGACAGCACCAGGGTCAGTGCGGTGAAGCCGATCGCGGCGGAGTCGAACTGCCACGGCTTCGGCGCGAGGGTGTTGTAACCCATCCAGACCACACAGAACAGGGTGAGGCCGATGAGGAACCACGGCGTGCCCATGCCCCGTGCGATGCCCTCGGTCGCGCGACCGAACGTGTCACCGCGTCCGCCACGACGGCGGGTCGGGAGCACGCGCGTGCGCATGCCCTTGGGGGAGTCGAGGCGGACGTCGGAGCGCTCGCGATCACGACGGTTCTCATCCGTTCGGGCCACGGGTGGTCCTCCTTCCCGTCGTCACGGGTGTCTTGCGCGGGCGTTGGCGTGGAAGCGGTGAGGGTTCCCCCTCGCCCTGACTTCGCCAGTCGTCCGGCAGGACGTGGTCGAGGACATCGTCGATCGTCACCACCCCGACGAGGCGGTGGGCGTCGTCGACCACGGGGACGGACAGCAGGTTGTAGGTCGCCATCACGCGGGTGACCTCGGCAGCGCTCGCGTCGACCCGGACCGGCTCGGTCTGCTGGTCGATGAGCGTGCCGAGCCGTTCGTTCGGCGGGTAGCGGAGCATGCGCTGGAAGTGCACCAGCCCGAGGAACCGACCGGTCGGCGGCTCGTACGGCGGTAGCGTGACACACACCGCGGCACCGAGCACCGGCGCGAGGTCGTGTCGGCGGACGAGCGCGAGCCCCTCGGCGACGGTCGCGTCGGCGGAGACGATGACGGGCTCGGTGGTCATCAGACCACCGGCGGTGTCCGGCTCGTACTCCAGGAGCATGCGGACGTCCTGCGCCTCCTCCGGCTCCATGAGCTGCAGGAGCGCCTCGCTCCGTTCGTCGGAGAACTGCGCGAGCACGTCGGCGGCGTCGTCCGGCTGCATCTGGTCGAGGACGTCGGCCGCACGGGAGTCCTCGAGCCGCGACAGGATCTCGACGCGCTCCTGGTCGGGCATCTCCTCGAGCACGTCGGCCAGCCGGTCGTCGGGGAGCTCCTCGGCGACCTCGAACCGGCGTTCCTCCGGCAGGTCGAGCAGCGTGCTCGCCAGGTCGGCGGGCACCAGGTCGGAGTACGCGGCGATGACGTGCTCGGCGGACTGGGCCTCGCCGGGGAGCTCGTCCTCGGTGACCTCGTTCCACGTCGCGAACGTCGTCGGGCCCTTGCCGAACGGCGACGGGGTGGTCTTCGGCTTGCGGAGGAAGAGCTGCGCGACCTCCCAGTCGCCCTGCCCGCGGTCCTCGATCGCGACGTCCTCGATGGTGGCGCGGATGCGCTGGTTCTTGATGAGCACCTTGCGACCGAGCATCTCGGCGATCACCCGGACCTCGCCGCCGCGCTGCTCGAAGCGGCGCATGTTGACGAGCCCGGTGGTGATGACCTGGCCGGCGCCGATCGAGGTGATGCGGCCGACGCTGACGAAGATGCGGCGCTTGCCCGGCACCTCGACGATCAACCCCACGACGTGCGGGGGATCGGCCCGGCGGTAGACCACCAGGACGTCCCGGACCTTGCCCACGCGGTCGCCCGCGGGGTCGAAGACGGAGCACCCGGCGAGGCGGGCGACGAAGACCTTCGTGGCGCTCACCCGCCCCAGCGTAGTCGGTTGCGTGCTGGCGCTTCCCCGGCGGTGCACGTGCGATTGCAAGGTGCGCGGTGAATGATGGCTGTGTGAGCAATCAGAGTCCCTTCGCCGGCAGGACCGCCCAGGCCTTCCCGACGCTGCCCAAGGGCGACGTCCTCGGCACGTACGACAGCTACCCCGATGCGCAGCGCGTCGTGGCAAAGCTCGCCGACGCCGACTTCCCGGTCAACCAGCTCTCGATCGTGGGCAACGACCTGAAGACCGTCGAGCGCGTCACCGGCAAGATGACCTACGGCCGTGCGGCGATCGCCGGCGCCCTGTCCGGTCTCTGGCTCGGCATCTTCTTCGGCATCGTGCTCACCCTGTTCTCGCCGAGCTCCGGTGGCCTGATCCTCGCCGCCGCGATCATCGGCGCCGCGTTCGGCATGCTCTACGGCATCGTCTCGTTCGCGATCACCAAGCGACAGCGCGACTTCACGAGCGTCCACCAGGTGCTCGCCACGAACTACCAGATCGTCGTCAACCCGCAGCTGACCGGTCAGGCGCAGCGCATCCTCGGTGAGCACGGCGCGACGCCGTCCACGCACTGGAACGAGCAGCCCCAGCAGGGCGCTCCCGGCGCTCCCGGCGCGCCGGTGCAGGGACAGCAGCCGTGGCGTCCCGCCCCGCCGCAGCAGCAGTCGCCGTACGGCGGACACGCCACACCCCACCAGCAGCCAGGAGGCCCGCAGCAGCCCGGCACGTCGGCCCCCGGCGCGCAGACGGATGCGCCCACGGCGCCGGGTGCGTCGAGCGCGCCGCGGTACGGCACGAACGACGGGCCCCGGTACGGCGAGAACGCCGACCCGTCCGCTGCCGCCCCCGCCGACCGACCCACCTCGGGTGGGCCGGCGATCCCCGAGCGTCGTCCGCAGGACCCGCCGCAGTACGGCGAGCGGGTGCCCGGTGCGACGCCGCCGGCACCGTCGTCTTCATCGACCCCGTCGTCGCCGTCGTCCCCGAAGGGCGACGAGCGCCCCTGACGCCTGCGTGCTCGGGGCCGGTGTGTTCGGGTTACAGCACCTTCGAGTAGCAGATCGACAGCGGGGCGCCGATGTAGGGGCCGAAGTTGGCGATGCGCGTGAAGCCCTCGCGCTCGTAGAACCCGACGGCGCGCTTCTGCTCGTTCCCCGTCTCGAGCACGAGCGCCGGTGACCCGAGGTCGAGCGCGGCCTCTTCGAGCCGACGCAGCAGCGCGGCTGCCACACCCGAGCCGCGGGACTCCGGCCGGACGTACATGCGCTTGATCTCGGTGATGCCGTCGTCGACGACCCGCAGTCCGCCGCACGCCAGCGGAGTGCCGGCCTCGTCGCGCGCCAGGAAGAACACCGCGATGGAGTCTGCCGTCGGCTTCTCGCCGGGTTCGGTGTCGCCGCCGTAGGCACGGTCGATCTCCAGGCGCTGCGCGGCTCGGAGTCGCTGCGCGTCGGGGGAGTCGAAGTGCTCGACCTCGATCGAGAACTGCGGCGTGCGGGAGTCGGTGGAGGCGTCGGGCGTCGTCACCCGCTCAGGCTAGCGGCCGGAGCGGGCGATCCACCCCTCCACTTCCGAGGGGGTCCGGGGGATGCCGATCGACAGGTTCTCGGCCCCGTCCTCGGTGACCAGGATGTCGTCCTCGATCCGGACGCCGATGCCGCGGAACTCCTCGGGCACGGTCAGGTCGTCCTGCTGGAAGTACAGACCGGGCTCGATCGTGAACACCATGCCGGGCTGCACGACGCCGTCGATGTACATCTCGCGACGGGCCTTCGCGCAGTCGTGCACGTCGAGGCCGAGGTGGTGGCTCGTGCCGTGCACCATGTAGCGGCGGTGGAACTGGTTGTCCGGCTCGAGCGACTCTTCCGCCGAGACGGGCAGGAAGCCCCACTCGGCGGTCTTGCGGGCGATGACCTCCATCGCCGTGGCGTGCACCTGGCGGAACGTGATGCCCGGCTTGACGATGGCGAACGCGGCGTCTGCTGCCTCGAGCACGGCGTCGTAGACCATGCGCTGCACGGGGGAGAACGTGCCGCTGACCGGCAGCGTGCGGGTGATGTCGGCCGTGTAGAACGAGTCGACCTCGACCCCGGCGTCGATGAGGATCAGGTCACCCGGCTGCACGGCGCCGTCGTTCCGGGTCCAGTGCAGGATGCAGGCGTGGTGGCCCGAGGCGGCGATCGTGTCGTAGCCGACCGTGTTGCCGTCGGCACGAGCCCGGCGGTTGAAGGTGCCCTCGACGATGCGCTCGCCCCGCTGGTGTGCCAGGACGGCGTCGAAGTCGGCGATCACGTCGTCGAAACCGTGCTTCGTCGCGTCGACGGCCTTGCGGAGCTCGCCCACCTCGTACGCGTCCTTCACCAGGCGCTGCTCGGACAGGTCGCGGGCGAGGACGTCGTCGGTCGCCGGTGCGTCGTCGGTCTCCGGCGCGCCGCCGACGGGGCTGCCGAGTCGTGCGTCGAGGGTGCGGGTCAGGTCGTCGTCGGCCTCGCGCACGAGCAGCGCCGAGGCGTCGAGTCCGTCGGCGACGTCCGAGAAGGCACCGAGGTCGGCCGTGGCCAGCCCGAGGTCGGCGGCGACGGCGTCGAGCGAGGGACGCGGGCCGACCCAGAACTCGCCGATCTCGGGGTTCGCGTAGAACTCTTCCGACTCACGACCGGCCGTGGCACGGAAGTAGAGCGTGGCGTCGTGCCCGGAGCCGTTCGGCGTCATCACGAGGACGGAGCCGACGACGGTGTCGGTGCCCCACCCGGTCAGGTGCGCGAACGTGGAGTGCGGGCGGAAGGGGTAGTCGCAGTCGTTCGAGCGGACCTTGGCCTGTCCGGCGGGGACGACGATCGTGCGGCCCGGGTGCAGCTCGGAGATGCGGGCCCGACGCTCGGCAGCGAAGGCGGCCTGCTCGCGGGGCTCGGGGATCGTCTGCTCGCGGTCGGCCCACTGCGACCCGATGAAGTCCTTGAAGGTCGAGGACCCGGGGGTCGTGGATCGGTTGCTCGTCGCGCGGGGAGTCGTGTCGGCCATGCCCCCATCATCGCACCGCGCTGCACCGGCGTCCTGTGCGGCCCCTCACCTGTGGATAGCATTGTCGACGTGCCCGACCCGTTCATCGACCTGCACGCGCACTCGAGTGTCTCCGACGGCACCGAGCGACCCGCGGAGCTCGTCCGAGCGGCCGCGGCCGCCGGCCTGGACGCCGTCGCGCTGACCGACCACGACACGACCGCCGGCTGGGCCGACGCGTCCGGGTCCGCACGCGAGCTGCCGTTGACGCTCCTGCCGGGTCTCGAGCTCAGCACGCGCATCGGCTTCCGCAGCGTGCACGTCCTCGGCTACCTGGTCGATCCACACGACCCGGGCCTGGTCGAGGAGACGGACCGCATCCGCTCCGGCCGCCTCTCCCGCGCGCACCGCATGGTCGACCGCATCGGCGAAGACCACCCGATCACCTGGGCCGACGTCCTGGCGCAGGCGAGCCCCGGGGCCACCATCGGCCGCCCGCACATCGCCGACGCGCTCGTCGCGCGGGGCCTCGAGTCCGACCGGAGCGCGGCGTTCCGCGGCATCCTGCACCCGGCGTCCGGCTACTACGAACCGCACGAGGCGCCGTCGCCCCTGCGCGGCGTCGAACTCATCCGACAGGCGGGTGGTGTGCCGGTCATCGCGCACCCGGCAGCCTCGTCGCGGGGGATCGTCATCGACGAGCCGATGCTCCGCGACCTCGTCGACGCCGGGCTCGGCGGGCTCGAGGTCGACCACCGCGAGAACCTGGCGCACGGCAAGCGCACCCTGCTCGACTGGGCGTCGCGCTACGGCCTGTTCGTCACCGGTTCGAGCGACTACCACGGCACGGGCAAGCCGAACCGGCTCGGCGAGCACCGGACGGCGCGGGTCGCGTTCGACGCCATCCTGTCCGAGGCCACCGGCAGCGCCCCCGTGGTCGGCCCCGGTTCGCGGCTGTCCTGACCCGAGGCTCGTCCCCACCGAAGCGACAGATCTCGCTCGGCGCGGCCTGACCCCTCCGCGAAAGCGACAGATTCCCGCCGACGGTTCGCGGCAATCTGTCGCTTTCGCGGGGGCAGTCGGCAGGTGAGGACGACGAAGGGCCCGTCGCGTCAGCGACGGACCCTTCGGTCTGGAGGCGCTACTCGCCGTCCGACGAACCCTGCGGTGCCGAGGCGGTCGCCGAGGCATCGCCGGTGCCGGCTCCGCGACGGCGGCGACGGCGGCGACGCTTCGCGGCGCCGTCGGTGGTCCCGCCCTCGGTGGCCGACGAGTCGTCGGTGGGCGCGGAGGTCGGAGCCGCGGACTCGGTGGCGGGAGCCTGCGAGGCGGGCTGCTCCGAGCCTCCTGACCGGGTGCGGCTGCGCGACCGCGAACGCGACGCGTCACGCGGACCGGAGGCCGGACGGTCGCTGCTGCGCTTCTCGGCGGGGGCACCGGCCGACGCGGCGTGCGACGAGGCACCGGGCAGACGGCCCTTGGTGCCCTTCGGGATGTCGAGTTCCTCGAACAGGTGCGGCGACGACGAGTAGGTCTCGACGGGCTCGGGGATGCCGAACTCGAGGGCCTTGTCGATCAGCGTCCACTTGTGCAGGTCGTCCCAGTCGACGAACGTGACCGCGATGCCGGTCTTGCCGGCACGGCCGGTACGACCGGCGCGGTGCAGGTAGGTGTCCGGGTCGTCCGGGATCGTGTGGTTGATGACGTGCGTGACGTCGTCCACGTCGATGCCGCGGGCGGCGACGTCGGTGGCGATGAGCACATCACGCTTGCCGGCCTTGAAGGCGGCCATCGCGCGCTCGCGCTGCTCCTGGTTGAGGTCACCGTGCACCGCTGCGGCGTTGAACCCGCGGTCCTTGAGCTCCTCGACCAGCTTCGCCGCCGCACGCTTGGTGCGGGTGAAGATCACGGTCTTGCCGCGGCCCTCGGCCTGGAGGATGCGGGCGATGACCTCGTCCTTGTCCAGGGAGTGCGCGCGGTAGATGAGGTGCTTGATGTTGGCCTGCATGAGGCCCTCGTCCGGGTCGGTCGCCCGGATGTGCACCGGACGGCTCATGAACCGGCGGGCGAGGGCGACGATCGGCGCGGGCATCGTGGCCGAGAACAGCATCGTGTGCCGCACCTCGGGGATGGCCTGGAAGATGCGCTCGATGTCCGACAGGAAGCCCAGGTCGAGCATGCGGTCGGCCTCGTCGAGGACGACTTCCTGCACGTGGGACAGGTCGAGGAGTCGCTGGCGCTGCAGGTCGATGAGTCGCCCGGGCGTGCCGACGACGATCTGGGCGCCGGCCTTGAGCTGCTCGATCTGGCCCTCGTACGCCTTGCCGCCGTAGATCGCCGCGACGGTGGTCGGGCGGTTCGAGGTGGCGACCTCGAGGTCCTCGGTCACCTGGACCGCGAGTTCTCGGGTCGGGACGACGACGAGGGCCTTGACGCCGGGCGCCGGGTCGGCGCCGAGGCGCTGGATGAGGGGGAGGCCGAACCCGAAGGTCTTGCCGGTACCGGTCTTGGCCTGGCCGATGATGTCCTGGCCGGTGAGGGCGAGCGGGATCGTCTGCTGCTGGATCGGGAAGGGCTCGAGGATGCCCTTGCCCGCGAGCGCGTCGACGATGTCCTGCTCGATGGAGAGGTCTGCGAAAGTCAAAGAATCACCTTAGTTCTGGTGGAAGTCCGGGCCAGTCTACCGATGGGCGGGTGGAGCGGGGCGCGAGGCGGTTCCCGCTATGCTCTCCGGGTGGTGTCGTGGTGGAACCGGAAGCGCGCGGCGCAGCTCGCAGCAGCGTGGCTCGCGTCGCGGAACCCGCGCAACGCAAGCCAGGTCAAGCGTCTGGCGCTCGACGACGTCACCCCCGAGCTCGACGTCTACCTGGGCCAGGCCGCGTACCTGCAGCTCTCCGTCTACGAGACGATGGGTCGTGCCGGTGCCTCGGCGCCGACGCTGTCCGGTCGCCTGGTGACCGGTGTGCTCGCGACGACGGCGCTCGACCGGCACCGCACGATCGTCGCCGAGATCGAACGCAACGGGTCGGACCCGGCGGAACTGATGGCGCCGCACCGCGAGGCGATCGACCGGTTCCTCGAGCGCACGAGCGGCGCCGACTGGTACGAGTCGATGCTGACCGGCTACGTCACGGCCGGCATCCTGAACGACCTGTTCGGCAACCTGCTGCGGTCGCTGCCGAACGACGTGCGGCAGCGGCTGCGCTCCGTGTTCGACGCGCGTGAGGAACCCGCGGTCGTCGAGGAACTGACCGCCCGGATCGAGGACGACCCCGAGGTCGGCTCGCGCCTGGCGATGTGGGGTCGGCGTCTGGTCGGCGACACCCTGCTCGTGGCGCGGTCGGCGCTGGCGTCGCACGCGCGCGAGGACCAGGAGCGGCTCGAGCCGGTCTGGACCGAACTGATCGCGGCGCACACCCGTCGGATGGACGCACTCGGCCTGACGGCCTAGGCTCCGCGGGCCTTGAGTCGTTCGTAGTACTCGACGTCGCTCTTGTCGCGGCGCGTCCCGAGCAGCCACTCGACGACGAGGGCGACGACGCCCGCACCGACCAGGGCCACGACCCAGATCCAGGTGGCGTCGTACCGCCACCCAGCCCAGGTCAGCGCCTCCCACAGCACGGCAGCGGCGATGCCGCCCACGGCGGGCCCGATCAGGACGCCACGACTGGCGCGCCACGGCAGGACCACGTGCGCGATCCCGCCGATGATCAGGCCGCCGAGGACGGCGAAGAGCAGTTCCACGTCGTCAGGCGACGAAGCCGATGCGGCGTGCCTCTTCCGCGCCGACCTCGACGTACGCCACGGCGGCGACCGGAACGATGAAGCGACGGCCCTTCTCGTCCTGGAGCGACAGGTGCGTCGCCTTCGACGCGAGGGCCTCAGACACGGCCTTCTCGATCTCGTCGGCGGTCTGGGCGGTCTCGAACGCGATCTCGCGCGGGCTGTTGATGATGCCGATCTTGATGTCCACGAGCACAGCGTATCCGAGCGGTCCCGGAGGACATCGGACGTTCGCCGCGGGCGCACTCTGCGGCCCCGGGTGCGCGCCGCGCCCGCGTGGGGCCGGGTGGTGTCGGCGGTCGTGGGTACCGTACGAGCGTGCCGCAGACCACGCTGACGCCAGCCCCCGCAGACGTCGGCGTCGCACGCGCCCTGGTCGACGACCCGTCCCAGACCGCCGTGCTCGCGCTGCCCGACGGCCGGCACGCAGCGGTCATCGGCGCTCCCGGCACGGGCAAGACGACCACGCTCGCCCGGCTCGTCGCCGACCGGTTGCGCCGACCGGACGCGATCAGCCCCGACGGGCACGCCACCGTGCTCGCGCTGACCTCGTCGCGGACCGCTGCCACGGCCCTCCGTGACCGCCTCGCCGCCGCCGTCGACCGCGTGGTGCCCGGAGCGCTCGCCCGGACCGTGAACTCGTTGGCTTTCCAGATCGTCGCGCACGCCGCCGCGGTCCAGGGGCAGGAAGCGCCCACGCTGCTGACCGGTGGCGAGCAGGACCGAATCATCGCCGACCTGCTCGCCGGTCACGAGCTCGACGGCACCGGTCCGGACTGGCCCGAACCCATCACCGCGGTGGTGCGGGAGCGCGCCGGGTTCCGGACCGCGCTGCGCGACGTCATGATGCGTGCGGTCGCGGCGGGCGTCGAGCCCGAGGACATGCGCGAGCTCGGCGACGAGGGCGGTCGACCCGAGTGGCGGGCCGTCGGTGACTTCGTCGACGAGTACCGGGCCTCGGTCACCGCGTTCCGCGCGACCAGCCTCGACTCCGGCGAGCTCGTCGCGTTCGCCACCGCCGCCGTGCTGCGCGGGGAACTCCCGGCGAGCATCGCCGCCCTCGGACTCATCGTGGTCGACGACACCCAGGAACTCGTCGAGGGCGAGGTGGCACTGCTCGGTGCGCTCGCCCGGTCCGGCGTGCAGGTCGTCGCGTTCGGCGACCCGGACATCGCCGCCTCGGCGTTCCGCGGGGCCGAACCGGACGTGCTCGGGCGCCTGGCCGTGCGGCTCGGCGTGGACCGCGTCGACGAACTCTTCCTCGGCACCGTGCACCGGTACCCCGCGCCGGTCCGGTCGTTGGTCTCCGGGATCACGGGGCGCATCGGAACGGCAGCGGCCGGTCGGCAACGCGCGGCGACGGCGAGTGACGAGGACGCCCGAGCCGACGCCGTCGTGCACCTCGAGGCGGCGAGCCGGTCGGCGCTGCTCGTCGCCGTCGCCCGACGGCTCCGGGAGCACCGTCTGCTCGACGGTGTGCCGTGGCACCGGATGGCCGTCGTCACCCGCAGCGGCGCCGCGATCCCCGAGCTCGTGCGTGCGCTCTCGGTGGCCGAGGTCCCCGCGACCGCCGGTGCCGCGCCCGTCCGCCCCCGTGACGACTCGGCGGCGCGGGCACTGCTCGACGCCGCGGCGGTCGCCCTCGGGGTCCTGCCCCTCGACGCCGCCCTGGCCACCGCGTTCGCCACCGGGCCGCTCGGCGGACTCGACACCCTGGCGATGCGACGGCTGCGGCTCGCCCTGCGGCGCGAAGAGCTCGCCGGCGACGGCACCCGCACGGCCGACGAACTCCTGATCGACGCGCTCGGTGCCCCGGAGCGTCTGGCCACGGTCGACGCGGGCTTCGCCAGACGGGCGACACGACTCGCGCGCAGTCTGGTGCAGGCACACGCCGACGCCGAGGCCGGATCGAGCATCGAGGAGATCCTCTGGGGCCTGTGGGAGCGCAGCGGCCTCGCGAAGTCGTGGGGCGGGCAGTCCGCAGCCGGCGGGGTCGGAGCCGGCGAAGCGGACCGGCACCTCGACGCCGTCGTCGGCCTGTTCACCGCCGCCAAGCGGTTCGTCGAACGCACCCCGGACGCCCCGGCCCGGGTGTTCGTCGACGACCTGCTCGGCGCCGACCTGCCCGAGGACTCCATCGGCCCCGACCGCACCGCCGGCCGGGTCCGGGTGCTCACCCCCTCGGCGACGATCGGACTCGAGTGCGACGTCGTCGTGGTGCTCGGACTGCAGGACGGCGTGTGGCCCAACACCCGGGTGCGCGGCAGTCTGCTCGACCCGGACGGCCTGGTCGGTGCGGCGTCGGGGGCCGAGCGTTCGCCGATCGACGACCGCGCCGCGGTGGTCGCCGACGAACTCCGCTTGTTCGCCCGCGCCGTCTCCCGCGCGACCACACAGGTCGTGATCGGCACCGTCGCCAACGACGACGAGTCCCCGTCGCCGTTCGTCCGCCTGGTGCCGGTGCCGCCGGACCGGCAGCCGACCGTGCACCCGCTGTCCCTGCGCGGACTGGCTGGGTCCCTGCGACGTCGGGTCGTCCTGTCCGGCGACCACGAGGCCGCCTCGGCGTTGGCCCGGTTGGCCGAGGCCGAGGTCCCCGGGGCCGCACCGGACGACTGGTACGGCCTCGCCGAGCCCACCACCGACGAGCCGCTGGTCGACCTCGACGCCGAGCCGGTGCCCGAGGTCGAGGGCGGCGAACCCGTCGCCCCGACCGTGTCCGTCTCGCCGTCGCGCATCGGCACGTTCGAGGAGTGCCCGGTGCACTGGTTCGTGCAGACCTTCGGCGGCGGTGCGCCGAGTCCGGCGATGGGGATCGGCACGATCGTGCACGAGGCGATGGAGCACGCGACCGAGATCGACGTCGAGTCGCTGTGGGAGCGGGTCGAGGCCCGGTGGGACGAACTGACCTTCGAGTCGCCGTGGGTGGCCGATCGGGAACGCGCGCGCACCCGCCGCATGATCGAGGGGCTCAGCGACTACCTGCGGACCTTCGCGGGCGCCGGCCGCCGGTTGCTCGGCGCCGAGACCTCGTTCGCCCTGGTCACCGGCCCCGCCCGGATGCGCGGCAGCATCGACCGCATCGAGGTCGACCCCGAGGGCCGTGTCAGCGTCGTGGACCTCAAGACCGGACGCTCGATGCCGAGCGAGAAGAACGACATGCCGGAGCACCCGCAGCTCGGCGCGTACCAGCTGGCGATCGAGGACGGCGCGGTCGAGGGCGTTCCGGCCGGCTCGGCCATGACGGACGCCCGACTCGTGTTCGTGCAGAACCCCCGCGGCGGGCAGGCCTACTCGGAGCGCACCCAGCACGCGTTCGACGCCGAGGCGCGCGACGCCTACCGGGAGCGCCTGCACGGGGTCGCGCGCGGCATGGCCGGACGGACCTTCCTGGCGAACGTGGACGACCACTGCGAGAAGGCCCGGACCGGCGTCGAGTGCCGCATCCACGTGGTCTCGGAGGTGACCTGGTGACCGACGCGACCGACACGACCGACGCGACGGGCTCGACGGGCACGACGGACGTCCTCGTTGCGCCTGTGGTCCAGCACGACGCCGACGCCATCGCCGACGCCCTCGGCCGCCCGCGCCCGACCGCACAGCAGCGCGCCGTCATCGAGTCCCCGCTCACCCCCGCCCTGGTCGTCGCCGGAGCCGGCAGCGGCAAGACCGAGACGATGGCGTCGCGGGTGGTCTGGCTGCTCGCGAACGGCATGGTCCGCCCCGACGAGGTCCTCGGCCTGACCTTCACCCGCAAGGCCGCCGGCGAGCTCTCGGTGCGCATCAACGACCGCATCCGTGCACTCGAGGACGTCGGTCTGATCACCCCGGGCGACGCCTTCGAAGCGCCCACCGTGTCGACCTACAACGCGTTCGCGAACGCCGTCTTCCGCGAGAACGCCCTGCTCGTCGGCCGCGACGGCGAGTCCCAGGTCCTGACCGAACCGTCCGCCTGGCAGCTGGCCCGCCGGGTCGTGGTGGCCGCGCGTGACGACCGACTGGCCGGACTCGACCGCGACGTCGACACCCTCACCGCGGCCGTCGTCGCGCTCGCCGGGGCCACGTCCGAGCACCTCGTCGAACCCGAGGACCTCCGCCGGTTCGCCGTCGAGTTCTCCGACCTGCTCGAACTGCCCGGCAACCGTGGCAAGCCGTACAAGGCGATCACCGACGCCGTCGCCGCGATCGGTGCGCTGGAGCCCCTGGCCGACCTGGTCGCGGAGTTCCGGCGGCAGAAGGTCGACCGCGGCTTCGTCGAGTTCTCCGACCAGATCGCCCTGGCGCTCGCCGCGGCCGAGTCCGCGCCGCGGGTGGTCACGGACCTGCGGCAGCGGTTCGGCGTCGTGCTGCTCGACGAGTACCAGGACACCTCGGTGGTGCAGACCCGGTTCCTCGCCCGACTGTTCCGCGGGCACTCGGTGATGGCCGTGGGTGACCCGCACCAGTCGATCTACGGGTTCCGCGGTGCGAGTGCCGCGAACCTCGCACGCTTCCCGCACGACTTCGGCGGCACCGAGCCGGATGCGGTCCGGCCCGTGACGTTCGCGCTGTCGACGAGCTGGCGGAACCCGGTCGACGTCCTCGCGGGGGCGAACGCGATCGTGGCGCCGCTGTCCGAGGCGTCCGAGGTCGACGTCGAGCGCCTGTCACCGCGACCCGGTGCGGACGCCGGGGCGGTCCGGGCGGTGTTCCCGGAGACCCTGCCGGAAGAGGCCGACGAGGTCGCCGCGTGGTTCCAGGGCCACCGGAAGCGGAACCCGACCGGGTCGATGGCCCTGCTGCTCCGTGCCCGCAAGGACCTGGCGTCGTTCACCGCGGCGCTCGGAGCGCGTGCTGTGCCCTTCCACGTGCTCGGCACCGGCGGCCTGCTGCAGCGCCCCGAGATCGTGGACCTGGTCGCGTGCCTGCGGGTGCTGCACGACCCGGCTGCCGGCAACGACCTCATCCGGTTGCTCGCGGGTGCCCGGTGGCGGGTGGGCGCCGCGGACGTCGTCGCCCTCCACCACCTCGCGCGGTGGCTGTTCCAGCGCGACCACACCCAGCAACGGCTCGACGACGAGCTGACGGCGGCGTTCCGCGCCTCGGTGGCCGCGGGGGAGCACGGTTCGATCGTCGACGCCCTGGACTTCGTGGCGACCGCACCGGACGAGCACGGCGCGCTCGAGGGCATCACGCCCGCCGGCCGCAGCCGGATGCGGGCGCTGGGCACGCAGCTCGCGATGCTGCGGTCGCGGGCCGGCAGCGACCTGGTCGACTTCGTGACGCTCGTGGTGCAGGAGATGCGGCTCGACATCGAGGTCTCGGCGCACGAGCAGGGCAGCGGGGCGTACCTCGACGCCTTCATCGACGAGCTCGCCGGGTTCGTGTCCACCGACGACCGTGCCGACCTCGGCTCCTTCCTGGGGTGGATCGACGCCGCCGCCCGCCGTGACGACATGGGCCCGCGCTCCGAGGAACCCGAAGCCGGCACGGTCCAGATCCTGACGATCCACGGGTCGAAGGGCCTCGAGTGGGACGCCGTCGCGGTGCCGCGCATGGTCGAGGGCGGCCTGCCCGCGCGGCCGCAGGAGGGCTCGTCCGGGTGGCTCGGCTTCGGCCGTCTGCCGTACGAGTTCCGGGGGGACGGCGCCGAGCTGCCGAGCCTGGCGTGGCGCGGGCAGGAGACCCAGAAGGACGTCACGACCGCGATCGACGCCTTCAAGGAGCAGGTGAAGGCCCGCAACGAGGACGAGGAACGCCGACTCACGTACGTCGCGCTGACCCGTGCCCGCCACGACCTGCTCGTGTCCGGTTCGTTCTGGGCCGGCGGCGTGCGCCCCACCGAGCCGAGCCGGTACCTGCACGACCTGGTCGATGCCGGGGTCGTCGACGGCACCGCGATCCCGGAGACCACCGTGCACGACGAGAACCCCCTCGGCGAGGACGGCGCCCAGCAGCTCTGGCCGCACGTGCCGTTCGGGCAGCGGGCGCCCCGGGTGCTGGCGGCGGCCGAGCGGGTCCGGAACGCCAACCCCGGTGCCTCCGGCCGGTACGCGGCCGACATCGACCTGCTGCTCGCCGAACGACGCGCGACCCGGAACGCGAAGCACGCGGTCGTGGTCCCGCACCGCGTGCCGGCCTCGGGCTTCAAGGACTACCTCACCGAGCCGGACAAGGTGGTCGAACGCCTGCGGCGGCCGATGCCGGAGCGTCCGTACCGAGCGACCCGGCTCGGCACGCTCTTCCACCAGTGGGTGGAGCAGCGTGCCCGGACGGGCGGGTCGCTCGAGACGCTCGACGTGTGGGGCGACGAGCTCGACCTCGACGCCGACGACCTGGTCGACGCCTCGCCGGACGCTGTGGTCACGGACGACGACGCCCGACGGCTGGCGGACTTCCAGGCCACCTTCGCCCGCTCACGGTGGGCCGGCCGCACGCCGGTCGAGGTCGAGCGGGAGATCCACATCCCGTTCCTCGGACACAGCGTCGTCTGCAAGCTCGACGCCGTTTACGAGATCGACGGGCGTGCCGAGGTCGTCGACTGGAAGACGGGCAAGGCGCCGTCCGGTGCCGACGACCTGGCCCGACGGACGCTGCAGCTCGCCCTGTACCGCGTTGCCTACGCCGAGTTCACCGGTCGACCGCTCGACCAGGTCGACGCCGTGTTCTACTTCGTCGCGGACGACCTCGAGGTGCGTCCGACCGAGATGCTCGACCGTGCTGGACTCGAGCGCGCCTGGACGGCCGCGATCGGCTGACCGACGAGCGCGGCGTGCACGGCGACCGGTCACAGGCCGTCAGTGCGAGGCTCGACGGCCGACGGCTCGTGGCCGGTCGGTGCTCGGATGGCAGGGAGTCGTGACCGCTCGGTGCCGGACGCCGGCGGGGAGCGCGCCGCGCCCAGCCAGCCACCCTGGAGGCCCGGTGCCGGTCTCGCGGACCGGCACCGGGCCTCCAGGCAGTCGCGCCCACCGCCCAGCGCGACCACCGCTGGTCACGACAGCCCGTCGGCGGCTGCCGACTGGTCGTGGACGGTCGCTCGAACGCGGGGCGGACGACGTTGCGTGACCGCTCGGCAGAAGTGAGCGCGGCGCAGAAGCCGGAACGTCGGAGCGGAGGTCAGCCGTGTCGGCGTTCGGTCGACGACAGCAACTGCTCGACCTCGCCGATCTCCATCGTCTCGGGGGACACCGACTGCAGCGGCTCCGCGCTCGGCGCGTGCACCGCGTCGACCAGCCGGTGCATCATCGCGACCGCGTCGTCGACGACCTCGGTGCTCTTCGCCTGGACGCCGTGCAGCAGCCAGTGCGCCGTCTCGAGTTCGTGGTGCACCCGGGCGCGCTGTGCGAGCTGACGGTCGCGTCCGCCGCCGTTCGCCTCGTAGGCGCTCAGGACGGTGTCGAAGGCGTCGCGTCGGCCGGCGAGCACCCAGGCGAGGTCCTTCGCCGGGTCGCCGAGTCGGAGCTCGCCCCAGTCGAGGATCCCGCTGACGGCATCGCCGTCGACGAGCAGCACGCCGGTGCCGATCGATCCGTGCACGACGGTGGGGGTGAACTGCCACAGCTGCTGGTCGCGCGCGGCGCCCTCCCACCGTTCGACCAGGGCGGCGGGCACGAGCTTGGTGGCGACGGCGCGGTCCATCACGGACACGGCGGAGCGCAGCACCTCGAACGGGGTGAGCGACGGCAGGCCGGCGTCCGAGACGAAGCTCGTCGGCAGCTGGTGGATCGCGGCGAGGGCGCGGCCGACGCTCGTGGCGAGCTCGGGGCGCTCGGCGAACGACGCGAGCGTCGGGTGCGCGCCCGGCAGCCGGGTGGTGACGATGGCGCGGGTCGATCCGATCGGCGCCTGGCCGCGGTACTCGGCCACACCGAACGGGAGGCGCGTGCGGATCCCGGCGCTCAGCGCACGGATCGCGACGAGGTCGGCCGACTGCCGGGCTTCCGCCCGCTGGTTCCGGGGTCGTCGGATGACCGTCAGGGCGCCGTCGGCGTCGCGGAGGAGAGCCGACTCGTAGTCGCCGGCCGCGGCCGAGCCGAGCGTGCGCGTGCCCGTGACGACGAGACCGGGCACGGCCGTCGTCGCCAACGCGGCTAGAGTGAACTGGGATCCCGCCATGCCCCTCAGGGTAGGTGCGTGACGCCTGCACCGGTGCACGCCACGCTGTTCCCGAAGCCTTCCCAGTACGCCTTGCCGCACGCCCCGCCCGCAGGCCTCGCCTGCACCCGAACCGAGGAGCCCTCTGCCGTGACCGTCGAGTTCGCCTCCCGGCTCCCGCTGTCCCGCAACGAACTCGACCGCGACGCCGAGTTCCGCACGACGCCGGACCTCGACCGGGTCCTGCGCGAGGACTCCGCGACCCGGTACCTGCCGGTGCACGGCTCGGAGATGCTCCGGAACGCCGACGGAACCCTGCGGTTCGTGACCGCGGCCGACCTGCCGGACGGCACCGTGACGCTGTACCTCGGCCGCGCCGTGTCCGACGCTGCCGACGCCCCCGCCGGCACCCGCTTCGTCGCGGCCCTCGTCGACGACGCCACCGCGTCGGCCATCGAACCGTCCGACGACGCGTGGGAGAGCCTGCGCATGTTCGGCACCGAGCTGTCCCCGCGCGACCAGGGCCTGGCGGTCGAGGCCGTGGCGATGGCGAACTGGCACGCCGTCCACGGCTTCTCGCCCCGCACCGGGTCCGCGACCGACGTCGTCACCGGCGGGTGGGTGCGCCGCGACCCTGAAGGACACGAGCACTTCCCGCGTACCGACGCCGCGATCATCGTCGGTGTCGTCGACGCCGACGACCGCATCCTGCTCGGCTCGAACGCCGCGTGGGACGCCGACCGCTACTCGCTGCTCGCCGGGTTCGTCGAACCGGGGGAGTCGCTCGAGGACGCCGTCCGTCGCGAGGTCTTCGAGGAGTCCGGCGTGCACGTCGAGGAGCCCGAGTACCTCGGCTCGCAGCCGTGGCCGTTCCCCGCGTCGCTGATGGTCGGCTTCCGTGCCCGCGCAGTGGACGGCGACCCGTCCACTGCCCGGCCAGACGGCGTCGAGATCCTCGACGTGCGCTGGTTCTCGCGCGAGGACATCCGGGAGCGCGCGGGGGACACCCTGCTGCTGCCCGGTCGGACCTCGATCGCCCGCGCCATCATCGAGGAGTGGTACGGCGGGCCGCTGGACCTGCCGTGAGCAGTGCTGGTGGTGGGCCGGTGCCGGCTGGCGCTGGTCCGGGCGGTGCAGGCGGTTCGGCCGGTTCGGCCGGTTCGGCCGAGGTCCGTCCGCCGTCGCCCGATGAACTCCTCGCCGCTCTCGACACCGAGCAGCGCACCGTCGCCCGGACCCTGCTCGGCCCCGTCGCGGTCCTGGCGGGCGCCGGCACCGGCAAGACCCGCGCGATCACCCACCGCATCGCCTACGGCGTCGCGACCGGCACCTACGCACCGAACCACGTCCTCGCGCTGACGTTCACCACCCGCGCCGCCGGGGAACTGCGGTCGCGGCTCCGCTCGCTCGGCGCCGGCACGGTGCAGGCGCGGACCTTCCACGCCGCGGCGATGGCGCAGCTCAGCTACTTCTGGCCGGACACCGTCGGCGGGCACGCGCCGAAGATCGTCGAGTCCAAGGGCCGGATGATCGCGCACGCCGCGGACACCGTCGGGATGTCGGTCGACACCCCGGTGCTGCGCGACCTGGCCGCCGAGGTCGAGTGGCGCAAGGTGCAGATGCTCTCGCTCGAGGAGTACGAGGCCGCCGCCGCCGAACGGGTGATGCCGCGCGACACCTCGCCACGCCGGGTGATCGACCTGATGAAGGCCTACGAGCGCCTGAAGGACGACCGCCGACAGCTCGACTTCGAGGACGTCCTGCTCGCCACGCTCGGCATGGTCGAGTCGGAGCCGCGGGTGGCGTCCTACGTGCGGCAGCAGTACCGGTTCTTCGTCGTCGACGAGTACCAGGACGTCTCGCCCGTGCAGCACGACCTGCTGCGGGCCTGGCTCGGCGGCCGCGACGACCTGTGCGTCGTCGGCGACGCCAGCCAGACGATCTACTCGTTCGCCGGTGCGTCGAGCGACTACCTGCTCGGCTTCGGCTCGGAGTTCCCCCGCGGCTCGGTCGTGCGACTCGAGCGGAACTACCGCTCCACCCGCGAAGTCGTGCACGCCGCCAACGCCCTGATGCGCGGGCAACCGGGTGCGCTCGACCTGGTCGCGCAGACGCAGGAGCCCGGTCCGGACCCGGTCGTCGTGCCGTGCGTGCACGACGGCGACGAGGCCCAGACCATCGCCCGGCGCATCGCGGAACTCGTCGCCGGAGGAGCGTCGTACGGCGACTGCGCGGTGCTGTTCCGCGTCGGCGCCCAGTCCGCGGCCCTCGAGTCCGCACTCGGCCGCAACGGCATCCCCTATCGGGTGCAGGGCGGCACGCGCTTCTTCAACCGGCCCGAGGTCAAGCTCGCAGTGCACCACATGCGCGGCGAGGCGATCCGGCAGACCGACGACGAACTGACCCGCCGTGTCCGCCTCGTGCTGCAGGTCAGCGGGTGGACGTCGACCGCCCCCGAGGGCACCGGCGCCGTCCGCGAGCAGTGGGAAGCCCTGCAGGCGATCATGGGCCTGGCCGAGGACGCCCCCGCCGGCACGACCATGCAGCAGTTCACCCAGGACCTGGTGGACCGTGCCGCGACGCACCACGAGCCCGAGGTCGACGCCGTGACCCTGGCGACCCTGCACTCGTCGAAGGGACTCGAGTGGCCGAACGTGGTCATCGCCGGTGCCGCCGAGGGACTCCTGCCGATCTCGCACGCCACCACCGACACCGAGGTGGACGAGGAACGTCGCCTGTTCTACGTCGGCCTGACCCGCGCCCGGCGGACCGTGACGATCACGTGGTCGAGACAGGGTTCCACGCGTGGGGGAGCCCGCGCTCCGAGTCGGTTCCTGGCAGTGCTCGGCACGCGCACCGCGGATGGGGCGGCACCGACCACCGGCTGACGGCCAGGTCGTCGCGGTCGAACACCACCTGTTCCGGGTCCGCACGTTGCGACCGGAGCGGCAGGCGCTGCACGAGCAGCCGGGTGGTGGCCGCGGCCACCGCGGCGGACCGCCACGGTGACAGCGGCGCCGGTGGTCGTCCCCACAGCTGCGACGCGATCGCGGGCCACGCCGGGTCGTCGTCCACGCGTGCGAACTCCGCGCACTGGAGGCACGGGCCGGCCCCCGGGACCACGAACGGCCCGAGGCGGATGCGGCCGTCGCCCACCACGACTGCCAGGTGCGGCACGCCCCTGCGGGCCCAGGCGGCGCGGAGCGCGGGGTCGACGACGTGGTCGGCGACCACCACGGCGAGCCGGGGTTCGTGCTCCGGCAGCTCGACCGGGCCGCCCCGCGGGGACGATGTCCGCGCGACGGTCACGCCCTCACCGGACAGGTGGGCCGCGATCGTGTCCGCCAACCCGCCGGCCCCGTGCACCTCGACCCGTTCGAGCGGTTCGGGCAGGACGTCGATCACCGCGGGGGACGCCGCACCGAGCACGCGCGCGGCGACGTCCGGTGGGCAGCCCGAGGTGACGGCGAGGCCACTCAGCGCTTCGCGCCCCGTCTCACGCCGCAGGGCACTGAGAAACCGTTCCTCGCCCGTGGTCGGGACGTCGACAACGGCACGAGGCGGATCGACCCCGAGCTGCACCGTCGTCGGGTCGCGCCAGACGAACTCGAGTGTCGGATCGATGCGGATGCCCATGACCCCACGGTGCCCGAGTCGGGGGCACGCGTGGGGCCGGGTGGTGGATCTGTGGAGAACTCGACGGTGCCGGACTCAGCGGGGCTGGTCGCCGGGGCGGTCCTCGTCGGTGCCTGTCTCGTCGGTGCCCGTGCCGTCGGTGCCCGGGGCGCCGTCGTCGATCCGGCCGGACTCGTCCTCGTGCGGACGGGCGCCGGTGGCGTCGTTGAGCAGGTCCTCGAGCGCCTTGTCGAACGCGTCGTCCTCCTCGGTCTGCGCGGGGTTCCGCAGACGGGCGACCAGGGCGTCGGGTGCGTCGACGTCGTCGGACGTGGGGACGAGGTCGAAGTGCGACCAGAGTGCGTCACGCTGCTCGGCACCGAGCTCGTCCGTCACCCGCTGCCACATCGCGGCGGCCTCGCGCAGACGGCGGGGTCGCAGTTCGAGGCCGACGAGCGTCGCGAACGCGGACTCGGCGGGTCCTCCGGCTGCACGGCGACGACGGACCATCTCGGCGATGGCACCGCTCTTCGGCAGCCGGACGGTGGCGGCGGCGGTCACCGTGTCGACCCAGCCCTCGACGAGCGCGAGCATGGTCTCGAGTCGTGCCAGCGCAGCATCCTGCTCGGGCGTGCGCGGCGGGATGAGCGCACCGGAGGCGAGCGCGTCCCGCAGCTGCTCCTGGTTGGTCGGGTCGATGTCCGCGGCGAGCTCCTCGACGCGGTCGAAGGGGATGTGGATGCCCCGTGCGTAGTCCGTGATCGACGAGATGATGTGCAGTCGCAGCCACCGCGCCGAGCGGAAGAGCCGTGCGTGGGCGAGTTCGCGGACCGCCAGGTAGATGCGGACCTCGTCCTCGGAGACGTCGAGTCCCTCGGCGAACTCGGCCACGTTCTGCGGCAGGAGTGCGGCGACCTGCTCGTCCAGCAGCGGGACCCCGACGTCGCCGCCGGACACGACCTCCTTCGACAGCTGGCCGACGACCTGGCCGAGCTGGATGGCGAAGAGGGCACCGCCGACGCCGCGCATCGCCTTCGAGACGTCGCCGAGCATCGCCTTGAGTTCTTCGGGAGCACGCTGGTCGATGGCCTCGGTGAGCGCATCGGCGATGCTGAACGCGACGGGCTCGGCGATCTGGGTCCACACCGGAACCGTCGCCTTCGCCCACTGCTCCCGCGTGTACAGGCTCGGGGTGGCGGTGAGCTCGGCCACGGTCGTGACCTCGTCCAACCAGAGGGCGGCGACCTGGAACGCCTGGTCGGCCGCCTGCGAGGCCACCGGGTCGACGGCGTGGCCGCCTTCACGGGCGATCGCGGTGGCGCGCTCGGCGGTCGCGGAGAAGTCGATGCCGTCGCCGCCGGACTGCGCGGCACGCTGCAGCTGGCTCATCAGGTTCGCGACGAAGGCCGGGTCGTTCGGCAGGCCGGCTGCACCGGCGAGCTGCGACGGGTCGATCTGGCCCTCGCCCGAGAGCAGCTTGCGCAGCATCTCCTGGAAGTCGTCGTCCGGCCCCGGCTGTGGTTCATCAGGCATGCCGACTACGCTAATCGCTGCTCACGGGGCCGCACCTGGGATGCCCCCGTGGGAACGCCCGAACCGCTGCGCCGAGGGCGAACAGTCCCGCCGCACGGCGCGGACGACCGCCCCGCCGTCAGGCCCGGCGACCGCCCCTGGAAGGACCCCGCGTGACCCTCTTCACCCCCGCGCCCCGTCGTCGTTCGCGTGCCAGGACCGTCGGGTGGGCGTTCGTGATCGGTGCCGTCGTGCTGGGGATCCTGGCGAGCGTGCTGCCGAGCCCGTACCTGATCGAGGTCCCCGGACCGGTCTACAACACCATCGGGACCCAGAAGCAGGGGACGGGCAAGGACGCGAAGGACGTCAAGCTGATCCAGGTCTCCGGGCACGAGACCTACCCCACCGCCGGGGCGCTCGACATGCTGACGGTCGGCATCCAGGGCGACGCGACGAACCGCCCGTCGTGGACCAGCGTCGTCCGGGCGATCTTCACGAAGTCCGAGGCCGTGATCCCGGTCGAGGCGATCTACCCGACCGGCACCACGACCGAGCAGGTGAACCAGCAGGACTCCGCCGACATGCAGGCGTCGCAGCAGTCCGCAGTGGCCGCAGCACTGATCCAGCAGGGGAACGACCTGCCGACCGAACTCGAGGTCGGTACCGTGCAGCCCGGCTCGGCTGCCGACGGTCCGATCGAGAAGGGCGACGTCATCACGGCCTTCGACGGCACCTCGCTCACGACGAACGCCGACGCCACCTCGCTGCGCGAGCTCGTCGCGAAGCACGGCACGTCGACCCCGGCCACCGTCACCATCGAGCGCGACGGTGCGACGAAGGACGTCCGGGTGACCCCACGCGACGAGCAGGGCACCGCGCTCCTGGGCGTCGGCGTCACGGAGAAGTACGACTTCCCGTTCGACGTCTCGATCAAGCTGCAGGACGTCGGTGGCCCCTCGGCCGGCATGATGTTCGCGCTCGGGATCATCGACGAGATCACGCCCGGCAAGCTCAACGGCGGCAAGCACGTCGCGGGGACGGGCACGATCACCGCCGACGGCGAGGTCGGAGCCATCGGCGGCATCCGGCAGAAGCTCTACGGAGCGCGGGAAGCGGGGGCGACGGTGTTCCTCGCCCCGGCTGACAACTGCGGCGAGGTCGTCGGGCACGTGCCGGACGGGCTCGACGTCTACAAGGTGTCGACGCTCGACCAGGCCGTCACCGACCTGCAGACGATCGCCGCCGGGAAGAGCACTGCGAAGCTCGCCCGCTGCGGTTCCTGACCGGGTTCCTGAGTCCTCGCACAGTTTCACAGTCCGCCCGGTCCAATAGGATCAGTGCACTGACGGCCCGCCGCGAGCCGGGCCCGCCGGTCCGACACGTCTGGAGCACATCAAGTGACGACAACCTCGTCCACCTCGGGGCGGCGTTCGCCGCGGGTCCCGATCGTGGTCACGATCATCGTGCTGGCCGCACTGGTGATCGGCTTCTTCATCTTCGCCAGCCTGTACACCGACTACGCGTGGTTCGCGCAGCTCGGGTTCCAGCAGGTCCTCACGACGCGGTGGATCGCAGGGACCCTGATGTTCCTCGCGGGCTTCCTGGGCATGGCGATCCCGGTCTTCCTGAGCATCGGACTGGCCTTCCGGTACCGCCCGGTCTACGCGAAGCTCAACTCGCAGCTGGACCGGTACCAGCAGGTCATCGAACCGCTGCGCCGCGCCGTCATGATCGGCATCCCGGTGGTGCTCGGCATCTTCGCCGGGCTGTCGACCTCGGGGCGCTGGAGCATGGTGCTCGAGTACTTCAACCGGACCCCGTTCGGCAAGACGGACCCGCAGTTCGGCCTGGACATCGGCTTCTACGTCTTCGAGCTGCCGTTCTGGCGCTCGATCGTGGCGTACTCGTCGGCCGTGGTGCTGATCGCGGGGCTCGCCGCCCTCGCCGCCTGCTACCTGTACGGCGCGCTGCGCTTCGGGGGACGTGAAGTCCGGATCTCCCGTGCCGCGCGCATCCAGCTCGCCGTCACCGCTGCGCTCTACATCGCGCTGCAGGCCGTCAGTCTGTGGCTCGACCAGTACGCGGCGCTCACCAAGTCGAACTCGCTCATCACCGGTGCCCAGTACACCGAGGTCAACGCGGTCATCCCGGGTCGCGAGATCATGGCGGGCATCGCGGCGATCGTCGCGATCCTGTTCATCGTCACCGCGGTGATCGGCCGCTGGCGCATCTCGATCGTCGGCACCGGCCTGCTGCTCGTCGCCGCGATCGTCATCGGGGGCATCTACCCCTGGATCGTCCAGCGCCTGCAGGTCAAGCCCTCGGAGCGTACGTACGAGTCCGCGTACATCGAGCGGAACATCAAGGCCACACGTGACGCCTACGGTGTCTCCGACGTCAAGGAACAGAACTACGACGCCACGACCGAGGCCAGCTCCGGCGCCCTCGCGCAGGACGCCCAGACGACGGCGAACATCCGCCTCATCGACCCGAAGATCGTCTCCGACACCTTCAGCCAGCTGCAGCAGTACCGGCAGTACTACCAGTTCCCGGACGAGCTCGACGTCGACCGGTACGACGTCAAGGGCGAGACCGAGGACACCGTCATCGCGGTGCGCGACATCGACGTCGACGGTCTGAGCTCGGCCGCGAACACCCAGTACAACCGGGCGTTCGTGTACACCCACGGCTACGGCGTCACCGCGGCCTTCGGCAACCAGCGCGCGAGCGACGGCAAGCCGGTGTTCCTCGAGTCGGGCATCCCCTCGAACGGTGCGCTGGGTGACTTCCAGCAGCGCGTGTACTTCGGCGAGACCTCGCCGGCGTACTCGATCGTCGGGGCGCCGAAGGGCTCGAAGGACGTCGAGCTCGACTACCCGTCCGGATCCGACGACGACAACGGCGGCAACGCCACCACGACGTACTCCGGCGACGGCGGACCGAGTGTGGGCAACTTCTTCAACCGACTCGTCTACGCGGCGAAGTTCCAGTCGGAGCAGGTCCTGCTGTCGGACGCGGTCAACAAGGACTCGCAGATCCTCTACGACCGCGACCCGATCACGCGTGTCCAGAAGGTCGCGCCGTACCTGACGGTCGACAGCGACGCCTACCCGGCGATCGTCGACCACCGCATCCAGTGGGTCGTCGACGGCTACACGACGAGCGACGCCTACCCGTACTCGCAGAGCCAGAGCCTGTCGGACAGCATCGCCGGTTCGGAGTCCTCGGCGTACCGCACCGACCAGGTCAACTACATCCGCAACTCGGTGAAGGCCACGGTCGACGCCTACACGGGCAAGGTGACCCTCTACGCGTGGGACACCAAGGACCCGGTGCTGAAGACGTGGGAGAAGATCTTCCCGACGTCGGTCAAGTCGGTGTCGAGCATGAGCGCCGAGCTGCTGGACCACGTCCGCTACCCGACGGACCTGTTCAAGGTGCAGCGGTCGATCCTCGGCACCTACCACGTGACGAACGCGAACTCGTTCTACTCGGGTGACGACGCGTGGAACACACCACAGGAGCCCACGACCACGGGGTCGACCGACACGGATGCGAGCGCCGCCGACACGTCGACGACCACCAACGCCCTGGGCGCGCAGACGACGACGACCGCGAGCAAGGCGAACCTGCAGGATCCGTACTACCTGACGATGAAGGTGCCGGGGCAGGAGACCGCGTACAACCTGTACACGACCTACATCCCCCAGCAGTCCGCCGGCGCGAACAACCGCAACGTGCTGACCGGCTACCTGGCCGCCGACTCCGACGCGGGAGGTGCAGGCAAGGGCAAGAAGGCGTCGGGCTACGGCAAGCTCACGTTGTTGACGATGCCGAAGACCGACAACATCCCGGGCCCGGCGCAGGTGCAGAACCTGTTCAACTCGGACACCACGGTGTCGCAGGAGCTGAACATCCTGAAGCGCGGCAACTCGACGGTGAAGCAGGGCAACCTGCTCACCCTTCCGGTCGGCGGCGGCTTCCTGTACGTGCAGCCCGTGTACGTGCAGTCGACGTCGAGCGGTTCGTACCCGCTGCTGCAGAAGGTGCTCGTCGCGTTCGGCGACAAGATCGCGTTCGAGGACACCCTCGACGAGGCGCTCAACTCGCTGTTCGGCGGTGACTCGGGTGCTGCTGCCGGAGACTCCGATGCCAGTGGTTCGGGGAGCGACTCCGGTTCGTCCGGGTCGGGCTCGTCCGACTCCGGTTCCGACTCGGGCTCCGGGTCGACCGGTGGCTCGACCGGCTCGGGCACCACGGACAACGACGCACTGCAGCAGGCGCTGTCCGACGCGAACGACGCCCTGCAGGACCGTCAGCAGGCCTACGCCGACAACGACCTGGTCGCTGCAGCCGAGGCCGACAAGCGCCTGCAAGAGGCGATCGAGGCCGCGACCGCAGCCGAAGACGGCAGCTGACACGCCGTGGCGGGGCACACGATTTGTGCCCCGCCACGACCGTGTGTAGGCTATTCAATGTGCCGCGGGGTGGAGCAGTTCGGTAGCTCGCTGGGCTCATAACCCAGAGGTCGTAGGTTCAAATCCTGCCCCCGCAACCAAGCGTCACACGAAAGCCCCGGTCCGAAAGGACCGGGGCTTTCCTCGTTCCCGGGCTCCTCCACGCCGGAACGCTCCGCAGTGCGCCGGTACGCTCGGCGGATGGGCACCCTCACGATCGCCGCCGCGCAGTTCGCTCCCGTGGACGACCCGGTGGCCAACCTCGAGACCGTCCGGACCGCGGCAGCCGACGCAGCGGCGCGGGGAGCGGCCCTGCTCGTCACGCCGGAGTACTCGTCGTACTTCACCGCCGACATCGACGACCGGTTCGTCGCCGCAGCGCAGCCGCTCGACGGCCCCTTCGTGTCAGGGCTGCAGGACATCGCCCGCGACACCGGTGTCGCACTGATCGTCGGGATCGCCGAGACGACCGACGCCGAGACGACGGAAGCAGCGACGGCCGACGCAGCGACGTCCGACGTATCAACGTCCGACGCAGCGACCCCGGCAGGCCCCACGCGCTTCCGCAACACCCTGGTGGCAGTGCTCCCCACCGGCGAGCTCGCGGCGACCTACCGGAAGGTGCACCTCTACGACGCCTTCGGGTCGCGGGAGTCCGACCGCATCGAGTCCGGAGACCCGGAGCAGCTGCCGGTCTTCGAGTTCGAAGGCCTCCGGATCGGGCTCGAGACCTGTTACGACCTGCGCTTCCCCGAGGTCACCCGGCGGCTGGCAGCGCCCGAGCACGGTGCGGCCGACGTCGTCGTGCTGCCGGCCGAGTGGGTGCGCGGCCCCGGCAAGGAGCACCACTGGCGGACCCTGCTCACCGCGCGGGCGATCGAGAACACCGTCTGGGTCGTCGGTGTCGGCCAGACGCCCCCGATCGGCATCGGCGCCTCGGTGGTGCTCGACCCCTCCGGTGTCGCCGTGGCGTCGGCCGGCTCCACGCCCGGCACGCTCGTCGCGACCGTCGACACCGCTGTGACCGAGGCGGTCCGGCAGGTCAACCCGTCGCTGGCACTCCGCCGGTACGACGTCGCGCTGCGCGCCCAGCCAGGAGGCGCGGCTCGCCCCTGACCTGCGCGTTCCGTCCCATCGCGGTCGCCCTGCAGTGCCAGAACGGGCGTGGGGAGCAGGAACGTCCGGCCTCTCACGCGCGGAATGTCCTCGCACGCGCGGAACGTCCTCCCACGCGCGGAACGTCTCGCTACGCGCCAGAGGCCAACTGTGCCAGGCGGCCGGCGGCGTCCTCGAGAACGGAACGCCGTTTGCAGAACGCGAAGCGCACGAGGGACCGGTAGCCCGCGGCGTGCTCCGGCCGGACGAAGGCCGACACCGGCACGCCGACGACCCCGGCCAGGGCGGGCAGTTCGAGGCAGAAGGCCCGCGCATCGTCGTACCCGAGCGGCGCGGTGTCGGCGATCACGAAGTACCCGCCGTCCGGCCGCATGACGTCGAAGTCCGCTGACCGGAGCCCCGAGGCGAGCAGTTCGTGCTTGGCGGCGAGTTCGGCGGCGATCCCGGCGAAGACGGCGTCGGGCAACCGCAGTCCGACGGCGACGGCCGGCTGGAACGGTGCGCCGTTGACGAAGGTCAGGTACTGCTTCACCGTCGTGATCGCGTCGACGAGCGTCGGGGGAGCGGTGAGCCAACCGATCTTCCAACCGGTGGTGCTGAAGGTCTTGCCGGCGCTCGAGATCGAGACCGTCCGCTCGGCGGCTCCGGGCAGTGTCGCGATCGGCGTGTGCGGGACGGTGAACGTCAGGTGCTCGTAGACCTCGTCGGTGACGATGAGGGCGTCGTACTGCGTCGCGAGTTCCACGATCGTGCGCAGGACCTCGTCGGGCAGGACCCGGCCGGTCGGATTGTGCGGCGTGTTGACGAGCACGACGCGGGTGCGGTCGGTGAACGCGGCGCGCAGCGTGTCCTCGTCCGGCAGGAAGTCGGGAGCGGTGAGGGGCACGGTGACGTGGGTGCCGCCCGCGAGCCGGACGAGCGCACCGTAGGCGTCGTAGAACGGTTCGAACGTGATGACCTCGTCGCCCGGTTCGACCAGGGCGAGGAGCGTCGCGGCGAGGGCTTCGGTGGCGCCGGCGGTGACCAGGACCTGCCGGTCAGGATCGACCTCGAGGCCGTACCACCGCTGCTGGTGTTCGGCCACGGCGGTGCGGAGGTCGACCGTCCCGCGTCCGGGCGGGTACTGGTTGACGCCGTCCCGGATGGCGCGGACCGCGGCTTCGAGCACCTCGGCGGGGCCGTCCTGGTCGGGGAAGCCCTGCCCGAGGTTGATCGCGCCGGTGCTCGCGGCGAGGGCGCTCATCTCGGCGAAGACGGTGGGCGCGGGGACGCCGTCGGGTCCCAGGAGCATCGCTCCCTCGGCTGCTCGCAACCAGGGTCCTGCCTGCCGCATGTGGTTCCCTCCGGTGACGGCGACGACGTGTCGCGCTGAACGGACCCCAACCTAGCTGGCCGTCCGACGGCGATCCGGGGACGGACCCACAGCCCACGCATAAGATCGGCAGAGGATGCTTCCAGCGTCGCCAGAAGCACCGCTCAGGTGGTTGCGACAGACTGCACGAGCTTGAAAGGAGCACGTCCAGCATGACCGACACCACGCCCAACGGGCAGGGCGACGACCGCCGTCCGGACGATGCGGCATCGCCTGCCGCCAGTGAGGACGCCGCCGCAGCGGCCACGAAGGGGAACACGTCGATGCCGAACGACTCCGAGCAGTTCAACGACGCCGAGCAGCCCGAGAACGCCGAGCGGGCCGACGACGCCGCGCAGCACGCGGCTCCGTCCGACGACGCCACGAGCGCCGACCACACCGACGTGATCCCGTCGGCGACCGACCACCCCACGGACCGCTACACGGCCCCGTACCCGACGCTCTCGGGCGACCAGCAGCGCGATGCCGGCCAGCAGCCGGCCGGGTACGGCCAGCAGACCTCCCCGTACGGGCAGGCGTCCCAGTACGGCCAGCAGCCCGGCGCAGACCAGACGAGCCAGTACGGGCAGGCCCAGCAGAGCCAGTACGGGCAGAACCAGCAGCCGCAGTACGGGCAGGCCCAGCAGAGCCCGTACGGCCAGCAGTCGCAGTACGGCCAGGGCCAGCAGGGCCAGTACGGCCAGAGCCAGCAGTCCCAGTACGGCCAGAGCCAGCCGAACCAGCAGTCCCAGTACGGTCAGCAGTCGCAGTACGGCCAGCAGGGCCAGTACGGCCAGGCCCAGCAACCGCCGTACGGCCAGCAGCCGACCGCGGGCCAGCCGCGGTACGGCGAGTACGCCCAGCCGGCCTCCGCCGCTGCCCCCGCGTCCTCGTCGGAGTACGCGACAGCGTCGGCGCAGGCACCGCAGTCCGCCACGAGCGCCTTCGGCGACGTGGACGGCGCGAACCAGCGCAACGGCCACTACTTCGCTGACGGAACCGCGGGTGCAGCGGCCACCACGACCACCACCCGCTCCGGGCGCAGCAAGCTCGTCCTGCCGATCATCGCCGGACTGGTCGTCGCGGGTCTGGTCGGCGGCGGCGCCGGGTGGCTCGCCGGGTCGTCGCAGGGCGGCACCGTCACGTCGTCGTCCGGTTCGTCGCAGGGCGGCAACCTCACGGTCAACGACTACGACTCCGCGACCGTCGTCACCGCGGTCGCTGCGCAGGCGACGCCGTCGGTCGTGACGATCAACGTGTCGTCCAGCAACGAGGCCGGCACCGGTTCGGGCGTCGTGATGAGCAAGGACGGCTACATCGTCACGAACACTCACGTGGTGACGCTCGACGGCGACAGCTCGAACGGTTCGATCACCGTGACGACCTCGGACGGCAAGATCTACGAGGGCAAGCTCATCGGCACCGACCCGACGGTCGACCTCGCGGTCATCAAGATCGACGCGACCGACCTCAAGCCGATGGAGTTCGCCGACTCCACGAAGCTCAACGTCGGTGACACCGCGGTCGCGATCGGTGCGCCCCTGGGCCTGTCGAACACGGTCACGGACGGCATCGTCTCGACCCTGAACCGCAGCATCCAGGTCACGTCGAGCGCTCCCAGCGAGGGCGGCGACTCGAACGAGGGCGGCAACGGCGGCAGCGGCCCGTTCGACTTCTGGGGCAACGGCGACAACGGCAGCAGCTCGTCCGCGAACACCACGGTCTCGTTGCCCGTCATCCAGACCGACGCGTCGATCAACCCGGGCAACTCCGGTGGTGCCCTGCTCGACGCGAAGGGCAAGCTGATCGGCATCAACGTGGCCATCGCCTCGGCCGGCAGCTCGTCGTCGTCGGACTCGGCGGCCGGCAGCATCGGCGTGGGCTTCTCGATCCCGTCGAACCTGGTGAAGCGCGTCGCGAACGAGATCAAGGACAAGGGCTCGGCCACGCACGGCCTGCTCGGTGCCACGGTCGGCGACGCCTCGGAGAACGCGAGCGCGACCCAGATGGGTGCGCTCATCAAGTCGGTCTCGTCCGGCGGTGCGGCGGCGAAGGCCGGTCTGCAGAAGGGTGACGTCGTCACGAAGATCGGTTCGGCGACCGTCTCGGACGCCACCGACCTGACGGCACAGGTCCGGTACTTCGCGGGCGGTGCGTCGACGACGATCAGCTACCTCCGGAACGGGCAGTCCCGCCAGGCGGACGTGACCCTGGGCACGTACGACAGCAAGGGCTGACGCCACCACGGACAGGACGGGAGGCCCGGTGCACGACGTGCGCCGGGCCTCCCGTCCGTCTGCGGGTCGCGTCGCGGGCACCCCGCAGGTTCCGGGTTCGGGTCTTGATAGGCTCATGGTCGCTCTGCGGGGCGGCACCGCCCCGGTGCGTCCCGTGCACCCAGCCAGCACCCCGAGGTACGCATGCAGACAGACGGACAGCCCCTGCCGGGCGTCTCGTACGTGATGCCCGTGCTCAACGAGGTCACCGAGGTCCGCGCTGCGGTCGCCAGCCTGCTCGACCAGGACTACACCGGCGTGTTCGAGGTCATCCTCGCGCTCGGCCCCTCGATCGACGGCACGAACGAACTCGTGGCCGAGATGAGCGCGGCCGACCCACGCATCCGGGCGATCGACAACCCGGTCGGGTCCACGCCGGCCGGACTGAACGTCGCGATCACGGCGTCGGTGCACCCCGTGGTGGTCCGCGTCGACGCGCACTCGGTGCTGCCCCCGGACTACACGCGCATCGCCGTCCGCACCCTGCTCGAGTCCGGTGCGGACAACGTCGGCGGCATCATGCGCGCCGAGGGCCGCAGCCCGTTCGAGCGGGCCGTCGCGTTGGCGTACGGCAGCCGCGTCGGACTCGGCGGCACCCCGCACCACGTCGGTGGGACCGCCGGCCCGGCCGAGACCGCGTACCTCGGCGTCTTCCGCCGCGACCGCCTGTTCGAGGTCGGCCTGTTCGACGAGGGCATCAAGCGCGGCCAGGACTGGGAACTGAACCGACGCCTGCGCCAGACCGGCGGCACGGTGTGGTTCACGCCCGAGCTGGTCGTCACCTACCGCCCGCGACCGAGCCTGAAGCGCCTGGTGCGGCAGTTCGTCGCCACCGGGTTGTGGCGAGGCGAGCTCGCCCGTCGGTTCCCCGCGAACAACGGCCTGCGGTACTTCGTGCCGCCCGCGATGGTCGCCGCCATGGCCGTCGGGATCCTCGCCGGCATCGTCGGTGTCGTCGGCGCGGCCCTCGGCAGCCCGGTCGCCTGGGCGCTCCTCGGGTTCGCCGTGCCCGCCGTGTACCTGCTCTTCGTCGTCCTCGGGTCGGTCGCAGTCGCGCGCCGGTCCGGGGTGGCGACCTTCCTCTGGCTGCTCGTGGTGCTGCCCTGCATCCACGTGGGATGGGGGCTCGGTTTCATCATCGGGTTCCTCACCCGTACCTCCGAGCTGACCACCCACACCGGACGGTGACCCCATGACCGACCCCGCCACCCACGGCCGCGGATCCGCACGCCCGACGTCGATCGCCGAGCTGCGGGCCGTCGCCCAGCCGGACGAGGTCCGCGCCCGCGCCAACGCCGAGCACTGGACGGCGTCGCTGTACCTGCGCGACGTCTCGCCGTACCTGACCTGGGTGCTGCTGAAGACCCGCGTCAGCGCCAACCAGGTGACCGGCCTGATGATCCTGGTCGGGTGGAGCATCGCCGCGGCCCTGCTCATCCCCGGCATCTGGGGCGCAGCGCTCGCCCTGGTGCTCGGACAGCTGCAGATGCTCGTGGACTGCTGCGACGGCGAGGTCGCACGGTGGCGTGGCACCCGATCGCCCGCCGGAGTGTTCCTGGACAAGGTCGGGCACTACACGACCGAGGGACTGATCCCGGTCGCGCTGGGCATCCGAGCCGCCACCTGGCCGATCCACGGCGCCGACTGGATGTGGACCACGATCGGCTGCGCGCTCGGCCTGGTGATCGTGCTGAACAAGGCCCTCAACGACATGGTGCACGTCGCCCGGGCGAACGCGGGGCTCGACAAGCTCGTCGACCGACGCGACGCCTCGACCGCGCCGTCCGGCCGGAAGCTCGCGTCGCTCCGCCGCCTGGCCAGGTTCCTGCCGTTCCACCGCCTGTACCACTCGGTCGAGCTGAGCATGCTCGCGTTCCTGTTCGCGCTCATCGGACTGGCGATCGGCGACCCGCTCGCCAGCCGCATCCTGGTCGGCGCGCTGCTGCCGCTGGCCGTGCTGGCGACCGTCGGGCACTTCCTGGCGATCATCGCGTCCAAGCGGGTCAAGGCGTGACCGACGACGCGGTGCCCGACGACGCGGTGCCCGACGACGCGGTGCCCCACGACGCGGTGCCCCACGACGCGGTGACCGATGGCACCGTGACCCCGAGCACCGTTCGTCGCCACGCGGTCGCGCACCCGCAGCGACCCCGCGTCGCCGTCGTGAGCCTGTCGCAGGGCACCCGGCCCGATGACCTGCGCCGCGGGCTCGACAGCGTGCTCGCGCAGCAGGGCGTCGAACTCGACGTGGTCTGCGTCGGCAACGGCTGGGAGCCGACCGGCCTGCCGGACGGGGTGCGGACGCTGGCGCTGCCGGAGAACCTCGGGATCCCGGCCGGCCGCAACGCCGGTGCCGAGGTCGTCGACGGGGACTACGTGTTCTTCCTGGACGACGACGCCTCGATCCCCTCGGTGACGTTCCTGCAGGACGCCGTCGGCCGCTTCGAACGCGACCCCTCGCTCGGACTGCTCCAGCCCCGCGTGGTCGACCCGACCGGCGCCGCCAACCCGCGGCGCTGGGTCCCGCGCATCCGCAAGGGCGAGCCGGACCACTCGTCGCCGGTGTTCTCGGTGTGGGAGGGCGCCGTCGTGCTGCCGATGGACGTGTACCGGGTCGTCGGGGGGTGGGGCGCTGAGTACTTCTACGCGCACGAGGGCATCGAGCTCGCGTGGCGCGTGTGGGACGCCGGTCGACGTGCTTGGTACGCCGGCGACCTGGTCGCCCACCACCCGGCCATCGACCCGGCGCGGCACACCGCGTACTACCGCCTGAACGCCCGCAACCGGGTGTGGCTGGCCCGACGGAACCTGCCGGCACCGCTCCGACCGCTCTACGTCGGCTCGTGGGCCGCGATCCAGGTCGCGCGCTGGTGGCGACACCCGCGACGCCTGACGACGTGGTTCGCCGGCATCCGCGAAGGACGGACCACCGACTGCGGACCGACCCGACCGATGAGCTGGCTGACCGTCGCCCGGATGACGCTCGCCGGGCGCCCGCCCGTCGTCTGACCACCCCGAACCCCACCGCCACCGCAGAACGGGAGACAGTCCATGCCGATCACCAGTGACGTGCGGACCGCCGTGCGCCTGGCCCAGCGCTTGCTCGCCTCGCGCCGAAGCCGCCGGGAGCTCGCCCGTCGCCTGCCGTCGGTCGCGGCGCCGGCGCCCGGCACGATCGAGATCGCGGTCTACTTCGCCGACGGCCCCGTGAACATGTACCAGGTGCGCCAGTGGTACGCGCCGCTGGCCGAACTGGCGAAGACGCACCCGGTCGCGATCATCGCGCGCAGCCCGGGCACGATGACCACGCTCATCGACGAGTCGCCGGTCCCCGCCGTGTACGCCCGTCAGGTCGTCGACCTGGAGCAGTTCGTCGAGACCCAGGCGCCGAAGGTGGTGCTGTACGTCAACCAGAACGCCCGCAACTTCCAGATGATGCGGTACGGGCGCATGTGGCACGTCTTCGTCAACCACGGCGAGAGCGACAAGATGTACATGACGACGAACCAGTTCAAGGCGTACGACTACGCGTTGATCGCCGGGGACGCCGCGCGTGGCCGGCTCGCCGAGGCGCTGTGGGACTACGACCTCGACGCCAGGACCATCGCGATCGGCCGCCCGCAGGCCGACCACTTCGCCGGCGCGGCACCGTACCCCGCCGACGACCGGACCGTCGTGCTGTACGCGCCGACGTGGGAGGGCGACCGCGGAGCCGCGGCGTACGGATCGATCGCGTCCCACGGCACCACCATCGCCGAGCAGGTGCTCGCGTCGCCCCGGCACCGCCTGGTGTACCGACCGCACCCGCGGAGCGGCGTGCTCGACCCGGCGTACCGAACGGCACACGAGCGGATCGTCGCGGCGATCACGGCGGCGAACGCGGCCGACCCCACCGCGCACCACGTCCACGACGAGGGCGGCGAGCTCGGCTGGCAGCTGGCCGACGCAGACGTGGCGATCACCGACATCAGCGCGATGATCTACGACCGCCTGGCGGTCGGGAAGCCCCTGATCGTGACCCGCCCGGTGTCGCCGGAGGCCGATGTGGACGAACGCGGCTACCTGAGCGACGCCAACTGGCTGACCGCGGCCGACGCGCCGTCGGTGCTCGCGCGGATCGACGCCGCCGTGGGGGACGCCGCCGAGCTCGCCAAGCTGCAGCAGTGGGTGGCGCGCTACTTCGGCGACACCACGCCCGGTGCCGCAACGGCCCGGTTCCACGCCGCCGTCGAGTGGCTGCTGGAGCGCTGGCGCACCGTCGCTGCCGAGCGCGGCGAACGCTGAGCCCTGTCCGGACACGGTCACGGGTGCAGCCCCTGACCGACCAGTGACATCCGCCACACGTACTCGGAGCGGTCCGGACGGCGCCAGCGGACGATCACGACGCCGGTGTCCTGCGGATCCGCGCCGAACACGGCGACGGACAGACGTCGACCCGGTTCGAGCCGGTGCACCGCCAGCGGCGGGCTGTAGCCGTTGCCGAGGTGGGTGAGGGTCAGGCCGTCGACCGGTTCGTCCCCGGTGTTGACGAGGTCGTACCGGCGGGGGGCCTGCGAGCGGTCGATGGTGAACGGGACGGCGTACGCGGGTGCTGGGTGGTGCATGGGGGGAACGTTAGGGGGAGGGTCCGACGGTGGGGCCCCGGCGCAGCACCCGGGAACCCGTCGCTGTGGAGGGGGCACCGTGGTGCCCTGGTTGTGGAGGGGGAGTACCCGACCGGTCAGACGCCGTAGTCGGCGGAGTACTGCGCCAGCGCTTCCTCGATGGTGCCGTCGAGCTGCAGTCGGCCCTTGTCGAGGTACAGACCGCGGTCGCAGAACCGGCGCAGGTCCTTGTCGCTGTGGGACACGAAGAAGAGCGTCCGACCGCCGGCGAGGAGCTCCTCGATCCGCTTGTAGCACTTCTCGCGGAAGGCCTTGTCGCCGACGGCGAGGACCTCGTCCACCAGGATGACGGGCTCGTCGAGCCGCGAGATCACCGCGAACGCGATGCGCACCTTCATGCCGCTCGACAGGTGCTTGTACGGGGTGTCGACGAAGTCCGCGATCTCGGCGAAGTCGATGATCTCGTCGAAGGCGCCACGGATCTCGGCGCGCGACATGCCGTGCAGGCCGGCGGTCAGGTAGACGTTGTCGCGGACGGACAGGTCGCCGACGAACCCACCGGTGATCTCGATGAGCGGCGCGACGCCGGCCCCGACGTCGATCCGACCCTCGTCCGGCAGCATCACCTGCGCCACGAGCTTCAGGAGCGTGGACTTGCCCTGACCGTTGCGACCGACGACGCCGATCGCCTCGCCCGGACGGACGTCGAACGACACGTTGCGGAGCGCCCAGAACTCGTCGGCACGCTTGCGGCGGCCGCGTCCGGCGAAGAGGTCCTTGAAGTTGCGGCTCGCCCGTCGGTTGCGCTTGAAGCAGATGCCGGCGTCGCGCACGGAGATCACCGGCGCGACGGTCTCGGTGCGTCGGGTCTGGTCGGTGGCGGTCATCACAGCTCCTTCAGCACGCGGTGCTCGCTGCGTCGGAACACCGCGAAGCCGATGACCAGGACGATGCCCGTGATGACCACCGACGCCCCGACCTCGAGCCAGTCGAGCTGGCTCGGGAAGAACGCGGCGCGGTACATCCCGAAGATGCCGGTGAGCGGGTTGACCGCGGCGATGGGGCGCAGGGCGTCGGGCAGCGCGTGCGTGCCGTAGATGATCGGCGATGCGTAGAACAGGAAGCGCAGGACGAGCTTGGTCGCCCGCTCGAGGTCGCGGAAGAAGACGACGAGCGGCGCGACGATCAGGCCGAGGCCGTACACCAGCGCGCACTGCAGCACGATCGCCAGCGGGAAGAAGACGACCTGCCAGTGCAGGTGCGCGCCCGTCGCGATCGCGAACGCCGCCAGCACCGGCAGGCTCAGCAGGAACTCGATGCCCTTCGACGCGTCGATCCGCGCGACCCAGATGGTGCGGGGGATCGTCGTCGAGCGGATGAGCTTCGACTCCTTGATGAACGCCCGCGTGGAGTCCGAGACGCCCCCGGTGAACCACATCCACGGCAGCAGCGCGGAGAGCAGGAAGACGATGTACGGGTCTTCACCGACCGAACCGCGGTGGAACACCTGGGTGAAGACGAACCAGTAGATCGCCGACATCACGAGCGGGTCGAGGATCGACCAGACGTACCCGAGCGCCGACGTCGAGTACCGGACCCGGAGGTCGCGGACGGTCAGCAGCCAGAGGGCATGACGATAGCGCCGACCGGCGCTCCGGGTCGCCGCTGGTGCGGCAGCCGCGGGCACGGTCGGCGCGCTCGCTGTGGTCACGGTTTCCCTTCGGGCGGAACCGCCGAAGGGGTCCTGACGGAGGTTCAGGCGAACAGGTTGTTCGCGCGCTCGAGGTCCTCGGCGAAGTCGATCTCGACCGCGTACAGGTCGGAGATGTCGATCGGGGACCAGCGTAGCCCGTCCTCGGCGATGGCAGCCTCGATGCCGCCCTCGAAGTACTCCTGGTCGTCGACGCGACCGAGCTGGCGGATGAGGGCCTGCTTGTCGTTCGCCGACACGTAGTTGATGCCGACGGCTTCGCCGAGCCCACCGACGACCTGCTTGGAGAGCTTGTGGATGAACCCCTCGGCGTCGACGGTGTACTTGACTTCTTCGTCGGAGACCTTGTCGGTGTTGACGCTGACGAACGAGTGGTCCTCGTCGATCATGTCGGCCGCACGGACGAGCGCCATCGGGTCGAAGACCACGTCGCCGTTCATCCAGAGGACACCGCTCTTGCCGGTCGCCTTGAGGGCGCGCAGCAGGCTCTTCGAGGTGTTGGTGGAGTCGTAGGACTCGTTGTAGACGAAGGACGCGTCGGGGAAGGCCTCGACGATGTGCTCCGACTTGTAGCCGACGACGATCGTCACGCGGGCGCTCGAACCGAACGCGGCGCGGATGTTGTCGAACTGCTGCTGCATGATGGTGCGGCCGTCACTGAGCTCCGTGAGCGGCTTCGGCAGGCTGCGGCCGAGCCGGCTGCCCATCCCCGCTGCGAGGATCACGATCTGCGTGGTCATGCTGGTCCCTTCTGGTGTCCGCCCGCGCGCCCTGGGGCACGGGCGGGCCTCGTCGAGTCTGCTCGCGGAACGTCCGAGTTCGCCGAGAACCGGACGCCGCGGGCCACGAGGGCGGCCGCTGCACGGTGTCGGAGAGCCCGCCGGAGCAGGTTTCCAAGTGGTGAACACTTCTTCGTGCCCTGGTGAATGATACGGAAACACCCGCTCAAGGGGTAGGTCCGCCGCGCTTCGTACTCATTTCGTGACACTGGAGCGGGCGGTTCCCCGCTGTCCGGAGAGCGTTGGTACGGTTGGGCGATGGCCGCCAGAGCAGAGAACGAGGACGTGTACGCCACGACCGACGCTGCCTGGATGACCGAAGCGAGTGACACCGACGAGCAGGACGCCGACGAGCGTGCCGCCGACCGGGTGGACGCCGCGGCGGGGGACGACGCCGACGACGACGACATGGGGGAACCGGATGCGCGCGACGCCTCCGTTGATGACGAGATGACCGACGACACCACGGCTGCCGACACCACGGCCGCCGACACCGATCCGGTCACCGAGCCGCAGTCGGACGCAGCGCCCGGTACCGCAGTGCCCGGTCCCGCGGCCCGTGCCGCGGCAGCGGCCCCGACGACGACCACCGGCGCCCGACCCGCCAAGGCGCGCACCACGAAGCAACGCACCAAGCGACCGGCGAAGGCCGCCGGCACGACCGGCACCGTGCCTCCCGGCCCCACCGCGAGCGACGCGACGTCCGCGACGGACGCGACCGCGCACGCAGCGCAGGGCGCACCGGAGACCGACGCACCGGAGGCGGACGCCGCGACGAGCCCCGCCGCGAAGAAGCGTGCTCCCCGGGCCACCGCGCCCAAGGCCCCGCAGAAGCTGCAGCCCGTCGTGCTCGCCGCCGACGGCCTCGTCAAGCGGTACGGGCAGACCCTCGCCGTCGACGAGGTCGACCTCGAGATCCGTCAGGGCTCGATCTTCGGCGTGGTCGGCCCGAACGGCGCCGGCAAGACGACCACCCTGTCGATGATCACCGGTCTGCTGCGTCCCGACGCCGGGTCCGTGACGGTCCTGGACCACGACGTCTGGGCCGACCCCACGGCCGCCAAGCGCAGCCTCGGCGTGCTGCCGGACCGCCTGCGGCTGTTCGACCGCCTCACCGGTGCGCAGCTGCTCTACTACTCGGCCACCCTGCGCGGTCTCGACGGTGCCACGGCCCGTGAGCGCAGCACCGACCTGGCCGAGGCGTTCGGGCTCGGCGAGGCGCTCGGTCGCCAGGTCGCCGACTACTCGGTGGGCATGGCGAAGAAGATCGCCCTGGCCGCCACGCTCATCCACTCGCCGCGGGTCCTCGTGCTCGACGAACCGTTCGAGTCCGTCGACCCCGTGAGCGCCGCGACCATCACCGACATCCTGCGCCGCTACACGCGCGGTGGTGGCACCGTCGTGCTCTCCAGCCACTCCATGGAGCTCGTGCAGCGCACCTGCGACTCCGTCGCCATCATCGTCGGCGGCAAGGTCCTCGCCTCGGGGACCATGGCCCAGGTGCGCGGTCGCAAGAGCCTCGAGGACAAGTTCGTCGAACTCGCGGGCGGCCGCGTCGTGGCAGAGAGCATGGAATGGTTGCACAGCTTCTCCGGCTGAGGGCCGACCTGCTCGCGGGCGAGGTCCGCGGCAGCGCCCGCCGGTCCGTGCTCGTCGTGCTCGGCAGCCTCGTCGGGCTCCTCGCCGCCGTGTTCGTCGCGACGCAGACGGTCGCGCTGCGGTCCGCCGACCCCGACACGGCCCGCGCGGTCACCGTGCCGGTCGGCACGCTCATCGCGTTCGCGTTCACCGTCGTCCCGCTCGTCGTCGGACGGAGCGACCAGCTCGACCCGCGGCGCTTCGCGGTGTTCGGCATCGGCCGTCGCGGGCTCGCGATCGGCCTCGTCGTCGCCGGGCTGATCGGTATCCCGGTGATCGGGGTCGTCGTCGTGGCCGTCGCCCAGTCGATCGCCTGGGCGCGTGACGCCGGGACCGGTGTGCTCGCGGTGATCGGCGGCCTGCTCGCGATCGCCACCTGCGCGCTCCTGGTCCGCGTGTGCTGCACCGTCGGCTCGCGGCTGATCGGTCCGCACCGGTCCCGCGACGCCGGGTGGCTCGTCGCGCTCGTGATCATCGTGCTCGCGATCCCGGCGGTCTCGCTGCTGCTCCGCGTCGACTGGCTCGACCCCGAGGGCACCGAGATGCAACGCGTCGCGGACGTCGCGGGGTGGACGCCGTGGGGCGCTGCCTGGGCCGTGCCCGCCGAGGTCGCCAGCGGCCACGTCGGCACCGGGTTCCTCAAGCTGCTCGTCGCGATCGCCGTCGTCGCCCTGCTCACCTGGGCGTGGTGGGCGCTCGTCGGTCGGGCGCTCGACACCGTCGACGGTCGCACCCGGACCCGGCGCTACCAGGGGCTCGGCTGGTTCGACCGGCTCGGCTCGACTCCGGTCGCCGCCGTCGCCGCCCGCGCCCTGACCTACTGGGTGCGCGACCCGCGGTACCGCACCTCGTACCTCATCATCCTGTTCGTCCCGCTCGTCGTCATCCCGCTCGGGGTCGCCGGGGTGCCGTGGCACTGGACCGCGCTCGTGCCGTTGCCGCTCATGGCGCTGATCGCCGGGTTCCTGCCGCACAACGACGTCTCGTACGACAACACCGCGGTGTGGTTGCACGTCGCCTCCGGGGCGCCCGGGTGGAGCGACCGTCTCGGCCGTGTCGTCCCGGTGCTCGTCGTCGGTGCGCCGGCGATCGTGGCCGGCTCGGCGGTGTCCGCCTGGTTGTTCGACGACTGGACGGTGTTCCCGCTGCTGATCGGCGTGAGCGCCAGCGCCCTGCTGTCCGGACTCGGGCTGTCGAGCGTCGTGTCCGTGCTGCTGCCCTACCCGACCGTGCGGCCGGGCGACCACCCGTTCCAGCAGCCACAGGCCGCGGGTGTGACGGCGACGGTCGCGCAGTCGATGATGGTGATCGGCATCGTGCTCTGCACCGTCCCGGCGGCGTGGCTCGCGGTGCTGGCCTTCGTCCGCGGCGCCGAGCCGTGGTCGATGCTGACGCTCGCGGTGGGCATCGGGGTCGGCGTGGTCGTGCTCGTCATCGGGATCTTCGCGGGCGGGCGGCTGTTCGACCGGCGCGGCCCGGACCTGCTGGCCGCGGCGCAGCGCAACTAGCGTTCCGGAACGAGCGCGAGGTGCGCAGACCAACGTGCGCAGACCAACGTGCGCAGACCGTCGTACCCTGGACCCATGAGCATGACGGAACCAGGCGGCGGCCTCGACGTGATGGACCGGGAGCTCGAGAAGCTCCTCGAAGACGAAGCGATCGAACCCGGCGACCACGAGCGGTTCTCGCACTACGTCAAGAAGGACAAGATCCTGCAGTCCGCCCTGTCCGGCAAGCCGGTCAAGGCGCTGTGCGGCAAGAAGTGGATCCCGGGCCGCGACCCGGAGAAGTTCCCGGTGTGCCCGGACTGCAAGGCCATCTACGAGAAGATGAAGTCCGAGTAGGCGCAGCCTGCGCATCGTGAGCAGAAATGGTCGGGTCACCTTCGGGGACCCGACCATTTCTGCTCACCAAGCGATGCGCAGCGGCGCGCTAGATCACCAGGGTGGGGATCGCGGGGTCGCCGCGACCGATGCGCGCGGCGTCCGCCGGCAGCTCGGCCTTCGCCCGCTTGTGGTGCGCCCGCGCGGCCTCGACGCCCTGTGCTCCGAGGAACGCCGGATCGACCACGCCGCCGGTGACCACGGGCACGAGCAGGGCGCGCTCGTCGGGGCCGACCTGTCCGGCGGTGAGCACGACCTCGGCGGTGGCGACACCGTTGCGCAGGCGTCGGCCGGCTTCCTTGCGCCCGCCGATCGAGGCCTTGTCCGCCGACTTCTTCGCCACGGCGACCCAGTCGTCGCCGTCGGCGGACTGGTGCGCCACGAGCTTGAAGACCATGCCGGCGGCCGGGTGCCCCGAGCCGGAGACCACCGAGGTGCCGACGCCGTACGAGTCGACCGGGGCCGCACGGAGGGCCGCGATCGTGTACTCGTCCAGGTCGTTCGTGACCGTGATCTTCGTGTCGGTCGCGCCGAGCCGGTCGAGCTGCGCCCGGACGGCCGCGACGACCGAGGGCAGGTCGCCGCTGTCGATGCGGACACCGCCGAGCTTGCCGTCGGTCAGCCGGACGGCGGTCTCGACGGCCTGCTCGATGTCGTAGGTGTCGACGAGCAGCGTCGTGCCGTTGCCGAGGGCGTCGAGCTGCGACCGGAACGCCTCTTCCTCGGAGTCGTGCAGCAGGGTGAACGCGTGCGCCGCGGTGCCCATCGTCGGGATGCCCCAGGTGCGGCCGGCCTCGAGGTTGCTCGTCGCGCCGAACCCGGCGATGTACGCGGCCCGTGCTGCGGCGACGGCGTTCCACTCGCCGGTGCGGCGGGAGCCCATCTCGGCGAGCGGACGCCCGTCGGCGGCGGAGACCATGCGCGCGGCGGCCGAGGCGATGGCGGAGTCGGCGTTGAAGACTGACAGGGCGAGCGTCTCGAGCACGACGGCCTCGGCGAACGTGCCCTCGACCTGCAGGATCGGGGAGTTGGGGAAGTACACCTCGCCCTCGCGGTACGCCCGGACGTCCCCGGTGAACCGGTAGTCGGCGAGGAAGGCTGCGGTGCCCTCGTCGATGACCCCGCGGTCGCGCAGGAACCCGATCTCGTCGTCGCCGAAGCGGAAGTCGCCGAGGGCGGTCAGGAACCGGCCGAGGCCGGCCGCGACGCCGTAGCGACGACCGTCGGGCAGCCGCCGGGCGAACACCTCGAAGACGCACCGCCGGTGGGCGGTCCCGTCCTTCAGGGCCGCGTCGACCATGGTGAGTTCGTACTGGTCCGTCAGGAGCGCGCTGGTCACCTCCCCGACACTACTGCGAGCGTCGGTACGCTGGTCACCGTGACGGATGCACCGATCGGAGTCTTCGACAGCGGGGTCGGCGGGCTCACGGTGGCCCGCGCGATCATCGACCAACTGCCGCGCGAGAGCATCCGGTACGTCGGGGACACCGTGCACTCGCCGTACGGCCCGAAGCCCATCGCCGACGTCCGCCGCTACGCGCTCGAGGTCATGGACGACCTGGTCGAACTCGGCGTCAAGGCCCTCGTCATCGCCTGCAACACCGCGTCGTCGGCCGTGCTCCGCGACGCCCGCGAACGGTACGAGCAGGCGTACGGCATCCCGGTGGTCGAGGTCATCCAGCCCGCCGCCCGCGCCGCCGTGAAGCAGACCCGGACCGGGCGCATCGGCGTCATCGGCACGGTCGGCACCATCACCTCGCGCGCCTACGAGGACGCCTTCGCCGTGGCCTCCGACGTCAGCCTGACCCTGGCGGCGTGCCCGCGGTTCGTCGAGTTCGTCGAGGCGGGGGACACCTCGTCACCGGAGCTGCGCGAGGTCGCCGCCGGCTACCTCGACCCGATCCGCGCCGCCGACGTCGACACCCTCGTGCTCGGCTGCACCCACTACCCGCTGATGTCCGCCGCCATCCAGTACGTGATGGGCCCGGACGTCACCCTGGTGTCGAGTGCCGAGGAGACCGCCAACGACGTGTACCGGCGGCTCGTCGAGCACGGCCTCGAACGCACCTCCACCACCGCCCCGACGTACTCGTTCGAGTCGACCGGCGACGACGAGGACGGGTTCCTGCGGCTCGCCCGCCGGTTCCTCGGCCCCGAGATCGTCCGCGTCGGCCACCTCGAGACCGGCGCCATCACGCTGCCCCGTGGGCGGGCCTGAGCGGCGACCAGCCGCCAGCCGCCGCCCGCCCCGATGACCCGCACCGCGCCTCCAGGCCGGACCGAAAGGACACCATGACCACCCGCATCGACGGCCGCCAGGCCGAGGAACACCGTCCCGTCACCATCGAGCGGGGGTGGAGCACGCAGGCCGAGGGCAGCGCGCTCATCTCGTTCGGCAACACCAAGGTGCTCTGCACCGCCTCGTTCACGAACGGCGTGCCCCGTTGGCTCGCCGGCAAGGGCACCGGCTGGGTCACCGCCGAGTACTCGATGCTGCCGCGGTCGACGAACGAGCGCATGCAGCGCGAGTCGATCAAGGGCAAGGTCGGCGGCCGCACCCACGAGATCTCCCGGTTGATCGGGCGTTCGCTCCGCGCCGTGGTCGACACGAAGGCCCTCGGCGAGAACACCCTGGTCATCGACTGCGACGTGCTGCAGGCCGACGGCGGCACCCGCACGGCGTCGATCACCGGCGCCTACGTGGCCATGGTCGACGCGATCGAGTGGGGCCGGGGCAAGGGCTTCATCGGCAAGAAGGCCACCCCGCTCACCGACAGCGTGCAGGCGATCTCGGTCGGCATCGTCACGGGCGAGCCGATGCTCGACCTGGCGTACACCGAGGACTCCGCCGCCGACACCGACATGAACATCGTCACGACCGGGTCGGGCAAGTTCATCGAGGTGCAGGGGACCGCCGAGCACGCGCCCTTCGACCGCGACGAGCTGAACGTCCTGCTCGACCTGGGGCTGGCCGGCAACCAGTCGCTCGCGGCGATCCAGAAGACCGTGCTGGGGTTGGCGTGACCGGCACCGTCGTCCTGGCCACCCACAACCAGGGCAAGGTCGTGGAACTGCGCGAGATCCTCGGGTCGGCGCTGGGCGAGGGCGTCGAGCTGGTCGGCTACGACGGCCCCGAGCCGGTCGAGGACGGCGACACCTACGCCGCGAACGCCCTGATCAAGGCGCGTGCCGCGGTCGCCCACACCGGGCTGCCGGCGCTCGCCGACGACTCCGGCATCGCGGTCGACGTTCTCGACGGCGCCCCGGGCATCCACTCGGCGCGGTACGCGGGCACCCGGTCGGACGCCGACAACATCGCGCTGCTGCTGCAGAACCTCGACGGCGTCGTGGAGCGGACCGCCGCCTTCGTGTGCGCGGCCGCGTTCGTCACGCCCGACGGGTTCGAGCACGTGGTCGAGGCGGTGTGGAACGGCGAGGTGCTGACCGCGCCGGTCGGCGACGGCGGCCACGGCTACGACCCGGTGTTCCGGCCGGACGACGCCGACCGGTCGTCGGCCGAGCTCACCCGCGACGAGAAGAACGCGCTGTCGCACCGCAGCAAGGCGTTCCGGGGCATCGCGCCGGTCGTGCGGGAGCACTTCGGGCTCTGAACTGCCCACCTGCGACGACGACAGGCCCACACCGAACGGTGTGGGCCTGTCGCATCCGGTCCGGCGTGCCGCTACAGCTGCGGGTCGACGGCCGTCGACTCGGCCTGGTGCTCGCGCTTCTTCGCCTTGCGGGCGTTCCGGATGTACGTCAGCGCCATCGGCACGACGGTGACCAGGACGGCGGCGAGCAGGATGATGTCGATGTACTCGCGCACGATGTGGGCGACGAACGGGATGTGCCCGATGAAGTACCCGAGGAACGTCACACCGACACCCCAGACGACGGCGCCGATCGCGTTGTAGAGCGAGTACTTCTTGTAGTCCATGCGGCCGACGCCGGCGGCGATCGGCGCGAAGGTGCGGACGACCGGCACGAAGCGCGCCAGGATCACCGCGAGCGGGCCGAACCGGTGGAAGAACGCATTGGTCCGCTCGACGTTCGCCTTGGAGAACAGACCGCTCTCCTTGCGCTCGAAGATCGGCGGGCCGGCCTTCTTGCCGATGTAGTAGCCGAGCTCCCCACCGAGGAACGCGGCAGCGCCGATCATCAGGGCAGCGACCCAGATCGGGATGCCGCCGATCTCGCCGCCGCGGTCGAACGCGAACAGGCCGGTGATGACGAGCAGGCTGTCGCCCGGGAAGATGAAGCCGATCAGCAGACCGGTCTCCGCGAAGACGATCGCACAGACGACGAGCACTGCGACCGCCCCGAAGTGGTCGAGGATGTACTGCGGATCCAGCCATGGGATCAGGGCGAGTGCGACGGAGTGCATGTCTCTTCCGGTCGTGCAGATGCGGTGACGGGAGGGTCACCCGCACGACGAGGGTACCGTCCGCGCGTGACCGGAACGTCCCTCGGTGGTATGAGATGCGCGAGCACGCAACGGTCGGTGCGGAAGGAGGGACTCGAACCCTCACGCCTGGGGCACAGGAACCTAAATCCTGCGTGTCTACCGATTCCACCACTCCCGCGAGCAGCGGCAGTCTACCGAGCGGTCCCTGGTCGGCGGACGGCGGACGGCGTCGGCGGACGTCGGTGCGTGCGCACGGTGCGCCGGCCGTCACCTGGTGCGGGGCTGCCCGCTCGGTGCGGCGCAGCAAGCGCGCACGGAGCGACCAAACGCCGTGGGGGTGACCGTGTCGGCACCGTGCGGTGTTCGTGGCGGGGGTGCGCCGGGCCTCCCGGGCGGTGGTGGTGCGCACGTGCGCACGGTGCGCCGGACGTCACGTGTTGCGGGTTTGGCCGCTTCGTGCGCCGCAGCAGGTGCGCGTGGAGCGGCCAGCGGCGTTGTGGGTGACCGTGTCGACACGGTGCGGTGTTCGTGGCGGGGGTGCGCCGGGCCTCCCGGGCAGTGGTGGTGCGCACGTGCGCACGGTGCGCCGGCCGTCACCTGGTGCGGGTTTGGCCGCTCCGTGCGCCGCAGCAGGTGCGCGCGGAGCGGGGAACCTCGCACGGAGCGGCGGGACGCGCACCGTGCGCCGGCCGCGCAGCACGCAGCACCCCGTGCGCCGGCCGCGCAGCACGCAGCACGCAGCGCGCAGCGCGCGGCGCGCGCGTCAGCGCAGCTGGCGCGGCAGGTACCGCGGCACGTACCGCAGCAGCACTCCGGCACCGATCAGGCCCAGCACACCCATCACGCCGCTGGCCACCGCGATCGTCGCGACGGCCGTCACCCCGGAGATCACGAGCGGTGCCGCTGCCGACCCGAAGTCGCCGGTGAAGCGCCAGGCTCCGAGGAACGGCGCCGGGTCGTCGCGCGGGGCGAGGTCGGCGCCGAGCGTCATGAGGATGCCGGAGCCGACGCCGTTGGCGAGCGACATCCCCATCGCGATCCCCACGAACCAGCCGACCCGCGCGTCGAGGTGCCCGCTCCAGGCGAGCAGGAAGTAGCTGATGCTCAGCCCGAGCATGCAGGGGAGTGCGCTCGCCAACCGCCCCCAGCGGTCCATGATCTGGCCGCTCGTGTAGAACAGCGCGAAGTCGACGGCACCGGCGATGCCGATGATCAGAGCGGCCGTCGAGTCGTTCAGCCCGACACTGACCGCCCACAGCGGCAGGATCACCTGGCGCCCGGCACGCATCGCGCCGATGAGCGCGGCCCCACTGCCGAGCCGCAGCAGCACGGCCCGGTTCGTGCGCAGGGTCCGGAAGAGGCCGTGCGCCTCCTTGCCGACGAAGACCGCTCCGGTGTCGGTGGACGGCTCCGTCACGCCGGTCGCGTCCGACCCCGACCGGGAGGCCCGTGGCGGCAACCGCAGACCGCGTGCGCCCGTCGCCGGGTCGCGCAGCACCAGGAGCACGGTCGCCGCCGCCAGGCAGCACACGACGTGGATCCAGAAGGCGCTCGCGGTGGTGCCGGTCAGGTGGATCACACCGGCGGCGAGGAACGGCCCGACGAAGTACCCGAAGCGGAAGACCCCGCCCAGGCTCGACAGCGCCCGGGCACGGATGCGGACGGGGATCGCGGTGGTCATGTACGCGTGCCGCGCCAGGGCGAACACCGCGGTCGAGACACCGACCAGGAACACCCCGAGGGCGAGCACCCACGCGTTCGCCGCGGTCGTGCAGACGACGAGGCCTCCGACCGACACCAGGGCGGCGCCGATCATCGCGTTCCGCTCGCCGATCCGCGCGACGACGATGCCGGACGGCACGTCGCCGATGAGTTCGCCGACCAGGATGAGCGACGCGACGAAGCCCGCGAACGCCAGGGTCGCGCCGAGGGAGTCCGCGGCGATCGGGATGATCGGGATGATCGCGCCCTCGCCGATGGCGAACAGTGCCGCGGGCAGGAACCCGGACAACAGGACGGACCGGAAGTCGAATGAGTCGTTCCCCGTCGTGGCCATCGCAGGGACAACGGTACGCCAGCGGTACGGGTTCGTCGGCGGGTTACCCTGGAGGCATGCGTGTTCTGGCGGCGATGAGCGGTGGGGTCGACTCGGCGGTGGCTGCTGCCCGGGCGGTCGACGCCGGGCACGACGTGGTCGGTGTGCACCTGGCGTTGAGCCGGATGCCGGGCACGCTCCGCACCGGCAGTCGCGGGTGCTGCACGATCGAGGACTCGATGGACGCCCAGCGCGCCGCGTCCGCCCTCTGCATCCCCTACTACGTGTGGGACTTCTCGGCCCGGTTCAAGGAGGACGTCGTCGACGACTTCGTCGCCGAGTACCAGGCCGGCCGCACCCCGAACCCCTGCATGCGGTGCAACGAGCGGATCAAGTTCGCGGCGCTGCTCGAGAAGGCGCTGGCCCTGGGCTTCGACGCCGTCGCGACGGGGCACTACGCCTCGATCGTCACCGGCCCGGACGGCTCCCGCGAACTCCACCGATCGGCCGCGTGGGCGAAGGACCAGTCCTACGTGCTCGGGGTCCTGACCGCCGAGCAGCTGCAGCACGCGATGTTCCCGCTCGGGGCGACCCCGTCGAAGGACGAGGTCCGGGCCGAGGCCGCCGAGCGTGGGCTGACGGTCGCGCAGAAGCCCGACTCCTACGACATCTGCTTCATCCCGGACGGCGACACCCGCGGCTGGCTCGCCGACCGTGTCGGCAGCGAGACCGGTGACGTCGTCGAGCGCGACGGCACCGTCGTCGGTTCGCACGACGGCGCGCACGGCTACACGGTCGGGCAGCGCCGCGGACTGTCGCTCGGGCGCCCCGCCGCCGACGGCAAGCCCCGGTTCGTGCTCGAGATCCGCCCGAAGGACAACACCGTCGTGGTCGGCCCGAAGGAGGCCCTGGCCGTCTCGTCGATGTCGGGCTCCCGCTTCACCTGGGCCGGCACCGCACCGGCCGACCCGCAGACGCCGTTCGCGTGCGACGTGCAGATCCGGGCGCACGCCGACCCGGTGCCGGCGACCGCGCGGGTGCAGGACGACGTGCTCGTGATCGACGTCGACGAGCCGCTGCACGGGGTCGCCCCCGGGCAGACGGCCGTGGTCTACGTCGGCACCCGGGTGCTCGGACAGTGCACGATCGACAGCACCGTCAGCGCCGTCCCCGTCGACGCCTGAGACCGCCGCTCCCGGGCGGTGGGTCCGCTGCACGCGCCGTCGGTGGCACACGGTAGAACTGATGGCATGAGCGAGACCGACGCCACGTTCGAGACCATCGACCCCGACGGGCTCGACGCCGCCCAGGCCGGGCGCGAGGTCGACCGGCTGCGGGCCCGCATCAACGAGCTGCGACAGGCGTACTACCAGGGCGACAACGGATCACCGGAAGCCGATGCCGACTACGACGTGCTGGTCCGACGGCTCGCCGCGATCGAGCAGCGGTTCCCGGAGCTCCTGACCGAGGACAGCCCGACCCAGACCGTCGGCGGGCAGGCGCAGACCACGCAGTTCGCACCGGTCGAGCACGCCGAGCGGATGCTCTCGCTCGACAACGTGTTCAGCCCGGACGAGCTCACCGAGTGGGCTGTCAAGGTGCAGCGCGACGCCGGTGCCGAGCGTGTCCGGTTCCTGACCGAGCTGAAGATCGACGGCCTCGCGATCAACCTGCGTTACGAGCACGGCCGGTTGGTGTCGGCGGCGACCCGTGGTGACGGTGTCGTGGGCGAGGACGTCACCGGCAACGTCCGGACGATGGGCACGATCCCGGACCGGCTGTCGGGCACCGGCCACCCGCCGCTGGTCGAGGTCCGCGGCGAGATCTTCTTCCCGGTCGCCGAGTTCGACGAGCTCAACGCGAACCAGCGCGAGGCGGGGGAGCGCGTCTTCGCCAACCCGCGCAACGCCGCCGCCGGGTCCCTCCGCCAGAAGGAAGAGGGCAAGTCCGAGGCGAAGCGCGCACTCATGGTCGACCGGCTCCGGCGCTTGCGGATGCTCGTGCACGGCATCGGCGCGTGGCCCGTGCGCGAGCTCGAGCAGGAGACCGACGTCCGCTCGCAGTCCGAAGTCTACGAGCTGCTCGAGACCTGGGGCCTGCCGACGAGCAGCCACTACCGGGTCTTCGACACCATCGACGAGGTGAACGCCTTCGTCCGCTCCACGGGCGACCGCCGTGCCTCGGTCGAGCACCAGATCGACGGCGTCGTCATCAAGGTCGACGACCTCGCCCTGCACGAAGAACTCGGCTCGACGTCTCGTGCGCCCCGGTGGGCGATCGCGTACAAGTACCCGCCGGAAGAAGTCCACACCAAGCTCGTCGACATCGTCGTCAGCGTCGGGCGGACCGGGCGTGCGACCCCGTTCGCGGTGATGGCCCCGGCCGAGGTCGCCGGGTCGGTCGTCCGCCAGGCCACCCTGCACAACCAGCAGGTGGTCAAGGCGAAGGGCGTCCTGATCGGCGACACCGTCGTGCTGCGGAAGGCCGGCGACGTCATCCCCGAGGTCCTGGGGCCGGTCGTCGACCTGCGCGACGGCACGGAGCGCGAGTTCGTGATGCCGACGCACTGCCCGGAGTGCGGCACCGAGCTCGCCCCCGCGAAGGAAGGCGACATCGACCTCCGTTGCCCGAACGCGAAGAGCTGCCCCGCGCAGGTCCGCGGTCGTGTCGAGCACATCGCATCGCGCGGTTCCCTCGACATCGAGGGCCTCGGCGAGGTCGCAGCCGCAGCGCTCACGCAGCCGCTGCACCCGGACACCCCACCGGTCGTGACCGAGGCCGGGCTGTTCGACCTGACGATGCAGGACATCGTCCCGATCGAGGTGATCGTCCGCGACGCCGAGACCGGCATGGAGAAGGTCGACGACGCCGGTGCCCCGAAGCGCGTGACCCCGTTCAGCCGCGCGCGCAAGAAGACCGACCCGCCGTTCGACCCCGAAGCACGCGGGGCCGACTACACCGGCGAGCCGAGCCGCTTCCCGTCGAAGAACGCGTTCGAGATGCTCGCGAACATCGACGCAGCGAAGACGAAACCGCTCTGGCGCATCATGGTGGGGCTGAGCATCCGCCACGTCGGACCGGTCGCGGCGCGGGCGCTCGCGAACCACTTCGGGTCGCTCGACCGGATCCGCAGCGCCTCGCGCGAGGAACTCGCGGCGGTCGACGGGGTCGGCGGGATCATCGCCGACGCCCTGCTCGCGTGGTTCGAGGTCGACTGGCACCGCGACATCATCGACCGCTGGACGACGGCGGGCGTGCAGTTCACCACGCCGGACCACCCCGGCCCCGGGGGCGCGGCGATCGAGGGCGGTGTCCTGAGCGGCGTCACGGTCGTGGCGACCGGGTCCCTCGAGGGGTACACGCGAGAGGGCGCGCTCGAGGCGATCATCACCGCCGGCGGCAAGGCGGCGTCGAGCGTCAGCAAGAAGACCGACTTCGTGGCCGCGGGTCCCGGGGCCGGGTCGAAGCTCACGAAGGCCGAGCAGCTGGGGCTCCGGATCATCGACGCCGAGCAGTTCCACCTGCTCGTGACCGAGGGGCCGAGCGCGCTCCCCGAGCCGGAGGTCCCCGCGCCCGAGGGGTGAGCCGGGGCGACGAGCACGACCGCGATGTGGCCGCACACTGCGGCGCGCCGTGCGACGCACCCAGTTCGGGGGACAAGTTGCATCGCGCATGACCGATCCTCGGGCATTCTCCTTACACTCGACAGAGCATCACCCGTCGTCTGCAGGGAGACGGCGGGACGGCCTTCCAGGGGGAGACCCGATTGCTGCTCATCGCCGCGGCTCTGCTCACCGCCTCGATGCACTCGCTCGGAGTGATCGAGGCCCCCGTCGCGCCTCCGACCCATGCCGCCACGGCCACCGTGACGGTCGCGCTCGTCTCGGAGCGCCACACGGTGCCCCAGCCGGTCATGACCGGGGGACAGATCGACGTCGACACCGTCGCCGACGCGCACGGTCGGGCGTTCCTCGACGACCTCGGGGTCCTCGGCGCCGGTGACCTGCGCCGTGCCGCCGACGACCGCCGTGTCGTGGCGACCGCGCAGGACGACCCGCCCGCGGCGGCCGTCGTCGCGCAGTGGTGGGCGGGACTCGGCGCCGACGAACAGGGCACGCTCCTGGACCACGCGCCGTCGATCATCGGCAACCTCGAGGGCGTGCCGTACGCCGTCCGCGACCGCGCGAACCGGTCGACCCTGACCACCGGACTCGCCGACCCCGACACCGGTGCCGCGCACGCCGCGATGCTCGGACAGGTGCGGGACTCGTTGCGGCGCGAGCCCGGTGACCCGCAGCGGTTCCTCATCACGCTCGACACCCGGGCGGCGGGCCGAGCGGCGATCAGCATCGGAGACCTCGACACCGCGGCGGACGTCACCGTCATCGTCCCCGGGATGTTCTTCACCGTGACCGGGCAGATGGCCGACTTCACGAACACCGCCAACGACCTGGCGAGCGAACAAGCGACCCTCGCGCCGCTGGCGGCCGGTGGCTCCGGCGACGGGACGGGCGTCGCCGTCGTGGCGTGGATGGGCTACCGCACGCCCGACCTGTCGAACATCATGTCGCTCAGCCTCGCCGACTCCGGGGCGCAGCGACTCGAGCGCACCGTCGACGGCCTGCGGCAGATCCGCGACGGCGACCAGCCCCGGCTGAACATCGTGGCGCACTCGTACGGGTCGACGACGGCGCTCATGGCGCTCGCCTCCGGACGGATGAGCGCCGACACCCTCACCGTGCTCGGGTCACCGGGCAGCGACGTCCGGTCGGCGGCGGACCTGGACGTCGCCTCGGACGAGGTGTTCGTCGGTGTCGCGCACAGCGACCCGATCGCGGGGTCCGGGTACTACGGCACGGACCCGGGCGGTTCGTCGTTCGGCGCCACCGTGATGAACCTGGCCGGCGGTGCCGACGCGCTGGCCGCCGGGGACCTGTTCCGCCGTCCGGTCGGGCACAACGACTACCTCAAGCCGGGGACCGCATCGCTGCACGACGTCGCCCTGATCGGGATCGGCCGCGGTGACCTCGTCCGCGAGCAGGTCCGACGCGGCAGCACCGGTGACGACGGCGTCGTCGGTGCGTCGGTCGACATGTACCTGGTCCGTCCGCAGGACCTGCAGCCTCGCGACTGACGGGGTGCGGCCCTGGGCGTGACCGGATCGTGACCGGCGGCCGACGTGCCGGGGCCGCACCGGGCCTCCCGGCCGGATCCGCGACCCCGCGCGGATCGCGACCCGCGACAGGTGTTGCCTGAGCGGCAACCTGAGCGACGGCGCAGCCTCAGTCGGTTCCACGGCAGAACCAGTACAGCCCGCCTCCCTACGGTTCGGGGCATGCGTGTGGTGCGATGGCCTGGTGCTCTCCTGATGTTCGTGGTGATGTCCGTGCTCGCCGGCATGCTCGTCGCCGTCGCGGTGACGCCCGCGGTCGCCGTCGCGGGTGAGGGCACCTCGGGTGCGGTCGCGTTCTTCGAGGACCTGCCGAGTTACCTCGACGTGCAGACGCCGCAGCAGGTGTCGTCGGTGTACGCGACGAAGGGCGGCAAGCAGGTCAAGATCGCGTCGTTCTACGCCGAGAACCGGACGAACGTCGCGGCCGACCAGATGGCGGACACGCTCAAGCAGGCCGCCATCGACACCGAGGACCCCCGCTACTACGACGAGGGCGGCATCGACGTCCTCGGCACGCTGCGCGGAGTCGCCGCGACCGTCGTCGGCGGCGACGTCCAGGGCGGATCGAGCATCACGCAGCAGTACGTCAAGAACGTCCTCGTGCAGCAGTGCGAGGAACTCACCGGCAAGGACCAGGCCGCCACGGCGAAGAAGGTGGAGGCCTGCTACGAGGACGCAGCCGGCGTCACCCCGCAGCGGAAGCTGCAGGAGATGCGGTACGCGATCGCGGTGAACAAGAAGTACTCGAAGGACGACATCCTGACCGGGTACCTGAACATCGTCGGGCTCGGCGGTCGGGTGTACGGCGCCGAGGCCGGTGCCGAGTACTACTTCGGCGTGCACGCGAAGGACCTGTCGCTCGTGCAGTCGGCCACGCTCGTGGCGATCCTCAACAACCCCTCGAACCTGCGCATCGACGTGCCCGGTGACAAGGACAACGGGCAGGCGAACGGCTACGCGCTCACCAAGGAACGACGCGACTACGTCCTCCGCCGCATGCAGGCGCACGGGTCGATCACGAAGGCCGAGATGACGAAGGCCATCGCGACCCCGGTCACGCCGAAGATCACCGAGACCGCGAACGGCTGCTCGACCGCGGCGACGAACTACGACGCCGGCTACTTCTGCGACTACGTCCGCGACCAGGTGCTGCAGGACCCGGCGTTCGGCAAGACCGCCGCGGCGCGCATCGCGACGCTCGACACCAAGGGCCTGCAGATCCACACCTCGCTCGACCTCGACCTGCAGGGCCAGGCGCAGACCGCACTGTCGACCTACGTGCCGGCCACGATGGCCGGCGTCGACGTCGGCGGCTCCAACGTCACCGTCGAGCCCGGCACCGGACGCATCATGTCGATGCTGCAGAACACGTCGTACACGCAGGGCGACAACGCCGCAGCGGGGTCGACCGCGGTGGACTACAGCGCGGACTCCGGCTACGGCAACTCCGGCGGGTTCCAGACCGGCTCGACCTACAAGGTGTTCACCCTGGCCGAGTGGCTCGCGACCGGCCACACCCTGTCCGAATCGGTGTCGACCACCGAGCACACGTTCCAGAACTCGGAGTTCACGAACTCCTGCCAGAACGTCAGCGGCGGGACGTGGCCGGTCGCGAACGCCGAGTCCGTGCCGGCGTCGATGACCGTGCAGGCCGCCACCGTCGAGTCGATCAACACCGCCTTCGGCGCGATGGGCAAGCAGCTCGACCTCTGCAAGATCGCGCAGCTCGCACAGTCGATGGGGATCCACCGCGCCGACGGCGGTGCCCTCGGACAGACCCCCTCGTCGATCCTCGGCGTCAACGAGCTGTCGCCGATCGACCTGGCCGAGGCCTACGCCGGCTTCGCGAACGGCGGCGTCGTCTGCACGCCGACCGCGATCGACTCCGTCACCGAGTCGGACGGCACGAAGATCACCCCGACGCCGTCGTCCTGCACGCAGGGGGTCTCGGCGGACGTCGCCGGCACCGTCGACTACGCGCTGCAGGGCGTGCTGTCGGGCTCCGGCACCGCCGCCAGTGCGAACCCCGGCGACAGCGTGCCGAAGTTCGCGAAGACCGGCACCACCGACGGCGACGTGCAAAACTGGCTCGTCGCGTCGTCGACGAAGTACACGAACGCCACCTGGATCGGGAACGTGCAGGGGAGCGTGAGCCTTGCGAACTGGCCGTTCCTGCAGGGCACCACCGGGTACAGCGCGAAGTTCGGGGTCGGGAAGTCGATGATGGCGTACCTGGACCAGACGGTCGGCGGGGACGCCCTGCCCACGCCGAGCCAGGCGATGATCGGGCAGGCGAGCCACTCGTCGCAGTCGTCGCAGTCGCAGTCCTCGGCGTCGTCGGGATCCGGTGCGTCGCAGGCCGACCAGTCGACGCCGACCACGCCGACGCAGACCGCTGCACCCGCTGCACCGGCTGCTCCGGCGGAACCGGCGGCACCCGCCGCCACGGCGGCTCCGACAGCGGGTGACCAGAACGGGAAGTGACGGCTCGGGTCCACGCCGACTGGAGGCCCGTCACCGGTCCGCCGGACCGGTGACGGGCCTCCAGGCAGCCGTCCACAGCCGCGCCTGCGTGATCGACCGCAGCCAATAGACTGTCGGACGTCCACGAACCGATCGACGGAGCACCATGCCTGACATCACGAGCGAGCAGGTCGCGCACCTGGCGAACCTCGCACGTATCGCACTCACGCCCGACGAGATCGAGAAGCTGACCGGGGAGCTGTCGCACATCGTCGAGAGCGTCGCCAAGGTCGCCGAGGTCGCGACCGACGACGTCCCGCTGACGAGCCACCCCGTGCCGCTCGGCAACGTCACCCGACCCGACGTCGTCGGCCAGACGCTGACGCAGGAGCAGGCGCTCTCCGGAGCGCCGGACTCCGACGGCGAACGGTTCCGAGTGACCGCCATCCTGGGAGAAGAACAGTGACCGACATCACGCGGATGAGCGCCGCGGCGCTCGCCGACGCCCTCGTGGCGCGCGACGTCTCGAGCGTCGAGGCCACGCAGGCCCACCTCGACCGCATCGCCGCCGTCGACGGCGACGTGCACGCCTTCCTGCACGTCAACCAGAACGCCATCGCCGTCGCGAAGTCGATCGACTCGCGTCGCTCGGCCGGCGACGACCTCGGGCCCCTCGCCGGTGTCCCGATCGCGATCAAGGACGTCCTGTGCACGCAGGACATGCCGACCACCTCGGGCTCGAAGATCCTCGAAGGGTGGATGCCGCCGTACGACGCCACCCCGGTCGCGAAGCTCCGCGCCGCCGGCCTCGTGCCGCTCGGCAAGACCAACATGGACGAGTTCGCGATGGGCTCGACCACCGAGTTCTCGGCGTACGGACCGACCCACAACCCGTGGGACCTCGACCGCATCCCCGGCGGGTCCGGCGGTGGCTCGGCCGCTGCCGTCGCCGCGCACGAGGCACCCATCGCCCTCGGCTCCGACACCGGTGGCTCGATCCGTCAGCCCGGCGCCGTCACCGGCACCGTCGGTGTGAAGCCGACCTACGGCGGGGTCAGCCGCTACGGCGCGATCGCCCTGGCGTCCAGCCTCGACCAGATCGGCCCGGTCGCCCGTACCGTCCTCGACGCCGCGCTCCTGCACGACGTCATCGGCGGGCACGACCCGCGCGACTCCACCTCGATCCCCGACGCCTGGCCCTCGATGGCCGCCGCCGCCCGCGAAGGACTGCAGGCGGACACGCTGCGCGGCCTGCGCGTCGGCGTGGTGAAGGAACTCGCCGGGGGCGACGGCTTCCAGGCCGGGGTCACCCAGCGCTTCCAGGAGACCGTCGCGCTGCTCGAGTCGGCCGGTGCGGTCGTCGTCGAGATCGACGCCCCGTCGTTCGCCTACGCGATCAGCGCCTACTACCTGATCCTGCCGGCCGAGGCCTCGTCGAACCTGGCGAAGTTCGACTCGGTGCGCTTCGGCCTGCGCGTCACGCCGGAGAACGGTGCGACGGTCGAGGACGTCATGGCCGCCACGCGCGAGGCCGGGTTCGGTCCCGAGGTGAAGCGTCGCATCATCCTCGGCACCTACGCCCTGAGCGCCGGGTACTACGACGCCTACTACGGCTCGGCGCAGAAGGTCCGCACGCTCGTGCAGCGCGACTTCCAGGCCGCGTTCGACCAGGTCGACCTGCTCATCAGCCCGTCGGCCCCGACGACCGCGTTCCCGATCGGTGAGCGCATCGACGACCCGCTCGCGATGTACCTCAACGACCTCACCACGATCCCGGCGAACCTGGCGGGCGTGCCCGGCATGAGCATCCCGAACGGCCTCGCGCCAGAGGACGGCCTGCCCGTCGGCGTCCAGCTGATGGCCCCGCAGCGTGAGGACGCCCGCCTGTACCGCTACGGTGCGGCACTCGAGCGTCTGCTCGAACAGCAGTGGGGAGCCCCGCTCATCGACCGGATCCCGGACCTCGACCAGAGTCAGCAGTCGGCTGCGCAGGAAGGTGTGATCTGATGGCGCAGAAGGACGCGCTCATGGACTTCGACGAGGCACTGGAGCGCTACGAGCCGGTGCTCGGCTTCGAGGTGCACGTCGAGCTCGCGACGAAGACCAAGATGTTCTCGGACGCGCCGAACTTCTTCGGTGGCGAGCCGAACACGAACGTGACGCCGGTCGACCTCGGGCTGCCCGGGTCGCTGCCCGTCGTCAACGCGCAGGCCGTCCGGTACTCGATCCAGCTCGGCCTCGCGCTCGGCTGCTCGATCGCCGAGTCGTCGCGGTTCGCCCGGAAGAACTACTTCTACCCGGACAACCCGAAGAACTACCAGGTCTCGCAGTTCGACGAGCCGATCGCGTTCGAGGGCGAGGTCGAGGTCGAACTGGCCGACGGCACGATCTTCAACATCCCGATCGAACGCGCTCACATGGAAGAGGACGCCGGCAAGCTGACGCACGTCGGTGGTGCCACCGGCCGCATCCAGGGTGCCGAGTACTCGCTCGTCGACTACAACCGCGCCGGTGTGCCGCTCGTCGAGATCGTCACGAAGCCGATCTTCGGTGCCGAGCACCGTGCCCCCGAGCTCGGTGCCGCGTACGTGCAGGTCATCCGCGACCTCGTGCGCGCACTCGGTGTCTCCGAGGCCCGCATGGAGCGCGGCAACCTGCGCTGCGACGCCAACATCTCGCTGCGCCCCCGCGGCCAGGAGAAGCTCGGCACCCGTACCGAGACGAAGAACGTCAACTCGTTCCGTGCCGTCGAGCGTGCGATCCGCTACGAGATCCAGCGCCAGGCCGCGATCCTTGCCGACGGCGGCTCGATCACGCAGGAGACCCGTCACTGGCACGAGGACACCGGCCGCACCTCGGCCGGCCGTCCGAAGTCGGACGCCGACGACTACCGCTACTTCCCCGAGCCCGACCTGCTGCCGGTCGTGCCGGACCCCGCGGTCGTCGAGGAGCTCCGTGCGTCCCTGCCCGAGGCACCGGTGGCTCGCCGCCGTCGCCTGAAGGGCGACTGGGGCTTCGCCGACCTGGAGTTCCAGGACGTCGTGAACGGCGGCCTGCTCGACCAGGTCGAGGGCACCGTCGCCGCCGGCGCTGCGCCGCAGGCCGCCCGCAAGTGGTGGACCGGCGAGATCAGCCGTGTCGCGAACGCGCAGGACGCCGAGCCCGGCGATCTGGTGTCGCCGCAGCACGTCGCCGAGGTCATCGCGCTCGTCGAGTCCGGCGACCTGACCGACCGCCTGGCACGCCAGGTGCTCGAGGGCGTCATCGCCGGCGAGGGCTCGCCGGCCCAGGTCGTCGAGGCGCGCGGGCTCAAGGTCGTCTCCGACGACTCGGCGCTCACCGCCGCGGTCGACGAGGCTCTCGCCGGCCAGCCGGACGTGCTCGCGAAGATCAAGGACGGCAAGGTCCAGGCCGCCGGCGCCATCATCGGTGCCGTCATGAAGGCCATGAAGGGCCAGGCGGACGCCGCCCGCGTCCGCGAGCTGGTGCTGGAGCGCGCGCAGCAGGCGTAGTCGCCGTTCCGTGCAGTTCCGTTCCGCGGAACCAGGTTCCGGACACAGCGCCGTGGGAAACCACGGTGCTGTGTCCGTTCCGCGGTGTGGGAGAACCTGGGGACGCGTCAGCGACCCGGTGACAGGATGAGTCGTGTCCGCAACGATCCGCGCCATCGGAACCGCCGTCCCGGAGACGACACTCGAGCAGGCTGCCGTGCGAGACCTCTTCGCTGCGCAGCCCGAGCTCGGTCGTCTCGGCCGGCGGCTCGTCCCCGCAGCCTTCGACGCCTCGGCGGTCGAGCACCGGCACACCGTGCTGGCCGAACTCGACCGGAGCCGTCCAGCGGGCGCGTTCCGCGACACGGACGGCGCGCTGCACTCGCCCTCGACTGGCACCCGCAACGACCGCTACCGCGAGCTCGCACCGACGCTCTTCGTCGAGGCTGCTCGTGACGCGTTGGCCCGCGCAGACGTCGACGCGGCCTCGGTCACGCACGTCGTCACGGTGTCGTGCACCGGCTTCACGCAGCCCGGCCCGGACCTGGACATCGTGACCGAGCTCCGCCTGCGCCGTGACGTCTTCCGCCACCACATCGGGTTCATGGGGTGCTGCGCGGCGTTCCCGGCGCTCCGGATCGCGGCCGCGTTCGCCGAGGCCGACCCGGCCGCGGTCGTGCTGGTCGTCTGCGCCGAGCTCTGCACCCTGCACGTCCGCGCGAGCGACGACCCGGACCAGATCGTCGCGAACAGCGTCTTCGGGGACGGTGCCGCCGCCGTCGTGGTCACCGCCGACGGCCCCGGCCTGCGCCTCGACGCGTTCGCCACCGCCGTCGTGCCCGAGAGCGCCGGCGAGATGGCCTGGAACATCGGCGACGAGGGCTTCGAGATGGTCCTGAGCACCGCCGTGCCCAAGCTCGTCGGCACGAGCGTCGCCGAAGCCGTCGCGTCGCTGCTCGACGGTCCCGCCGCCGACGTGCCGGTGTGGGCCGTGCACCCCGGTGGCCGCGCGATCCTCGACCGCACGCAGCAGGCGCTCGACCTGCCGGACACGGCGATCGCGGCGAGCCGGACGGTGCTGCGCGACCACGGGAACATGTCGAGCGCGACCGTGCTGTTCGTGCTCCGCGAGGCCCTCGACGCCGGGATCCCGGACGGTGCTGCCGTCGTGGCGCTCGCCTTCGGCCCCGGTCTCACGGTCGAGAGTGCGCGACTGACCATGGTGCGCACGTGAGCCGTTCCGACGGCGGCTCCACGGGCCTCCCGGTCCTCGACCTGCGCACGCGCGCGGTCGACCTGACCGAACTCATGGACGACCCGGACTGCGACCCGCGCGCGCTCGCGCGGACCTTCCGGCGCTTCGCGCTCGTCAACGCCCTGGTGAGCGGCTGGCGTTCGGCGTGGCGGACCCACGTCGTACCGGCTCTGCCGGTGCACGGCCGCGCCCGGGTCCTCGACCTCGGGTGCGGCGGCGGCGACCTGGCCCGGGCCGTCGTGCGGTGGGCGGCGAGCGACGGGTTCGACGTCGAGGTCGTCGGGGTCGACCCGGACCCGCGGGCGATCGACGCGGCGAACCGACGGGCACCGCGGGGTGTCACCTTCCGGCAGCAGTCGAGCGGTGACCTGGTGACGGCGGGCGAGCGGTTCGACGTCGTGGTGTCGAACCACGTCCTGCACCACCTGGGCGACGACGAGCGGAACGGGTTCCTGGCGGACTCGGAGGCGCTCGCGTCGGGTCGCAGCGTGCACTCGGACATCCGTCGGTCACGCGAGGCCTACCGGGCGTACGCGCTGGCGTCGCCGCTGGTGTCCGCGGGGACCTTCGTCCGGGTCGACGGCCTGCGGTCGATCCGCCGGTCCTTCACGCTGGCGGAGCTGCGGGACTCGTTGCCGAGCGGGTGGCGAGCGGAACGGGCATCGCCGCACCGGGTGCTGGCCGTCCGCGACGCCTGACGGTCAGGGCACTCCGCGAGCCGGGCGGCCACGTCCGCTAGCGTCGCCGGTATGGCTGCGTTCCCACTGCACCGCGTCGCGGTCCTGGTGCTCGACGGCGCGAAACCGCTCGACGTCGGGATCCCCGCGCAGGTGTTCTCGAACCGGCCGAGCATGCCCTACGAGGTGCGGGTGTGCGGCCCCCGGGCCGGTCGGATCACCGGCGGTGACGGCTTGGCCTACGCGGTCGACCACGGGCTGGAGGCACTGGACTGGGCGGAGACCGTCTTCGTGCCCGGCTACCGCCGCCCATCGGACTCCGCGCCGCCGGCCGACGTCGTCGCGGCACTCGCGCGGGCCCACGAGCGCGGCGTCCGCATCGCGGCGATCTCCACCGGGGCGTTCGCGCTCGCGGCAGCCGGGCTGCTCGACGGCCGCCGGGCGACGACGCACTGGCACTACACGCGGGTGCTCCGTGAGCGGTACCCCGAGGTGGACGTCGACGAGGACGTGCTGTTCGTCGACGCCGGCTCGGTGCTGACCAGCGCCGGCGCCGCGAGCGGCATCGACCTGTGCCTGCACATCGTCCGACAGGACCACGGCGTGGCACTGTCGAACCACGTCGCCCGACGGCTCGTCAGCGCCCCGTACCGCAGCGGCGGCCAGGCGCAGTACGTCCCGCGGAGCGTGCCCGAACCGCTCGGCGACGTGTTCGCCGACACCCGGGAGTGGGCGCTCCGGCACCTCGCCGAGCCGCTCACGCTCGAAGCGCTCGCGCGGAACGCCACGGTGTCGACCCGGACGTTCTCACGTCGGTTCGTGGAGGACACCGGGTACACGCCGATGCAGTGGGTGCTGCGGGCGCGCGTCGACCTCGCCCGGGAGCTCCTGGAGCAGTCCGACCTCGGCGTCGACCAGGTGGCCGAACGAGCGGGCCTCGGTTCCGACGCGAACCTGCGGACGCACTTCCGGCGGATCCTCGGGACCTCGCCCACCGAGTACCGCCGGACGTTCCAGGACTGACCGCGCCGACGCGGCGGTGGTGGCGACATCCTTTCGGACGCTGGCTTCCCTGCCACTGGAGCCGTGCCTTCCGGCCCGTGAGCATGGACCACGGAACGAAAGGAACTCCACATGACCCGCATCGCCATCAACGGCTTCGGCCGCATCGGCCGCAACACGCTCCGCGCCCTGCTCGCACGGGGCGGTGACGACCTCGAGGTCGTCGCCGTGAACGACCTGACCGCCCCCGACACACTCGCGCACCTGTTCCGCTACGACTCCGCCCTCGGGCCGTTCGACGGCACCGTCGAGGTCGACGGCGACACGCTCGTCATCGACGGCCGCCGCGTCCGCGTGCTCGCATCGACGTCGCCGGCGGACCTGCCCTGGGCCGAACTCGGCGTCGAGGTCGTCCTCGAGTCCACCGGACGCTTCACCGCACGCGACGCGGCAGCCGGGCACCTGACCGCCGGCGCCCGACGGGTCCTCGTCAGTGCGCCGGCCACCGGAGCGGACGCCACCATCGCGTACGGCGTGAACTCGGACACGTTCGACCCGGCCGTGCACACGGTGATCTCGAACGCATCGTGCACGACCAACGCGCTCGCACCCCTGGCGTCGGTGCTCGACGACCTGGCGGGGATCGAACACGGGTTCATGACCACCGTGCACGCGTACACGCAGGAGCAGAACCTGCAGGACGGGCCGCACCGTGATCTGCGTCGGGCCCGCGCCGCCGGCGTGAACATCGTGCCGACGACGACCGGGGCGGCCAAGGCCATCGGGCTGGTGCTGCCCCGCCTGGAGAGCAAGCTGTCCGGTGACGCCATCCGCGTGCCGGTGCCCGTCGGGTCGATCGTCGAGCTGAACACCGTCGTGTCGCGGGACGTGACCGTGGACGAGGTGAACGAGGCCTACCGCGCCGCGGCTGCCGGTCCGCTCGCCGGGGTCCTGGCGTTCACGGTGGACCCGCTCGTGTCGACGGACATCACCGGGCGGCCGGAGTCGAGCATCTTCGACTCGCTGCTCACCCGCGTCGACGAGGGCCGGCACGTGAAGGTCGTCGCCTGGTACGACAACGAGTGGGGCTTCTCGAACCGCGTGGTCGACACGCTCGGGATGCTGGCGCGGGCGTAGGCCGTGGGGCCGCCGCCGGACCCGGCGGTCGGTCCGCGCGGTTCGTGCCGCGAGAGCGACAGTCTGCGGCGAATGTTCGGCGGCAGACTGTCGCTTTCGCGAGGGCGTCGTGCGGGCGGGCGGGCGCCGCCGCGCCCGCGCCCGCGCCCGCGCCCGCGCCCGCGCCCGCGCGCGCGTCAGCGGATCAGCGCGGTCGTGCTCGCGAAGGCACGGGAGCGCACGGCCTCGCGGTACCGCTCGAGCGCCGCGTCGTCGGCGCCGACCGACTCCAGCGCCGCGAGCCCTGCGCCGAGCACCGGGGGATCGGTCACCCAGGTCGGCACCGCTCCGGGGACCCGGGCAGCGAGCCCGTCGACGACACCGTCCACGAGCAACGGGTGCCGAGCTGCGAGCACCCCGCCGCCGAGCACGACGGGCACCGGCTCGGCCGCCGAACCACCGAGGCCCAAGCGCTCGAGTGCGACCGCGGCGAGCAGGACGATCTCCTCCGCCTGCCGCTCCACGACGCTCCGGGCCACCGCGTCGCCGGCTCCGGCCACGTCGAACAGCACCGGGCAGAGCCGGTTGAACACGCGCTGGTCCAAGCGGCCGAAGTGGATGGCCTCGGTGACCTCGCGGACGCTGCGGAGGCCCACCGCCGCCGGCACCGCGTCGACCAGTGCCGTCGCCGGACCGCGCCCGTCGTCGGCCCGCGCCGCGTGCCAGAGCGCCCGGTTGCCGAGCCACGCGCCGCCACCCCAGTCGCCGGAGACGTCCCCGATGGCCGGGAACCGTGCGGTCGTGCCGTCGGCCCGCACCGCGAGGGCGTTGATCCCGGTGCCGCACACCACGGCCGCGGCGTCGGGGGACAGGGTGCCGGCCCGCAGCAGCGCGAACAGGTCGTTGTCCAGGACGTGCGGTTCGCCGCCGTCCTCGGCCCAGTGCGCGAGCGCCGCGGTCGCCGCGACGAGCTCGTCGTGCAGGTCGAGCCCGGCCAGGTACACGTGCGTCGTCCGGATGCGCCGGTCGCCCAGCTCGCTGACGACCCGCGCTCGGACGTCGTCGAGGATCGGGCCGGCGAGGTCCCAGCCCCGCGTCTGCGGGTTCGACCCCGGACCGCGCGCGTGCCCGACGATGGTCCCGTCGAGTGCGATCGCGACGACGTCGGTCTTGCTCCCGCCCCCGTCGACGGCGAGCACGACGTCGGTCGCGTCCGGTGGAACCGGCGCGGGCGGACGGGAGGCTCGGGCCGGGCCCGCCTCGCCGGTCCGGCTCAGCCCGCCCACGTCACCTGCTCCGATCGCGCCCACGGGATGTGTTCCGCGTTCGCGGCCAGGAGCAGGTCGGTGAGCTGCTCCGCCTTGTCCACCTGCCCGACGAGCGGGTGCGCCCACATCGCACGGAGCACCCGGTCGCGGCCACCGTGCACCGCGGCGTCGAGCGCGAGCCGCTCGTACCCGGCGACGTGCGACACGAGACCGACCATGTCCGGGTCGAGCGGGGAGACCGGCAACGGCGTGATCGCCTGGCGGGTGACGCGCGACGGCACCTCGATGACGTGGTCGTCCGGCAGGAACGGGAACGTGCCGTCGTTCCGGACGTTGAGGACCTGCACGTCGCCGCGGTCGCCGAGGATCGAGGACAGCACGTCGATCGCCGCCTCGGAGTAGTAGGCGCCGCCGCGCTGCTCGAGTTCGGCGGGCTTCGTCACGACGGACTCGTCGGCGTACTTCGCGAGCAGGGCCCGCTCGGTCTCCATGACGGCCTCGGCACGGGTCGGTTCGTGCAGCTGCTCCTGCAGCACGATGTCGTGCGAGTAGAAGTACCGCAGGTAGTACGAGGGGATCGCGTGCTGCAGACGGAGGAGGTCCGGGTGCATGTGCACGCTCTCCGCCGTCCGGCCGAGGGCGCCGTCCGACTCGGCGAGCAGGTCCGCCATGACGTCGCGCTCGACGCCGTCCGCGCCCGTGACGTGCACGCCGCGCTCCCACGTCAGGTGGTTCAGGCCGACGTGGTCGAGCCGGACGTGGTCGGGGGCGACGCCGAACTCCTTCGCGAAGCGGCGCTGGAACCCGATCGCGACGTTGCACAGTCCGACGGCGCGGTGCCCGGCCTCGAGCAGGGCACGGGTGACGATGCCGACGGGGTTGGTGAAGTCGACGATCCAGGCGTCCGGCTTGGCGTGCTTCCGGACGAGTTCGGCGTACTCCAGGACCACGGGCACGGTGCGGAGTGCCTTCGCGAAACCGCCCGGACCGGTGGTCTCCTGGCCGATGCAGCACGCTTCGTGCGGCCACGTCTCGTCCTGCTGCCGTGCGGCCTGCCCGCCGATGCGGAGCTGGAACATGACGGCATCGGCGTCGGTGACCCCGGCAACCACGTCGTCGGTGACGTGGATCGTGCCGGGGTGTCCGGCGTGCGCGAACATCCGCTTGGCGACACCGCCGACGAGTTCGCGGCGCACCGGGTCGGGGTCGACGAGCCAGAGCTCGTCGATGGGGAGCTGGTCGCGGAGTCGGGCGAAGCCGTCCACGAGTTCGGGGGTGTAGGTGGATCCGCCACCGACGACTGTGAGTTTCACTGGAGCTGCTATCCCTTCACGCCGGTGAGCGCGATGCCCTCGACGAATGCCTTCTGTGCGAAGAAGAAGATGATGACGACGGGGACCATGACGACGACGGTCATCGCCATCGTCATCGACCAGTCGGTGCCGTGCTGCCCGCGGAACGTGGCGAGCCCGTACGCCACCGGCCAGGCGGCCTGGTTCTCGGACGCGTACAGGAGCGGGCCGTAGTAGTCGTTCCACGAGTGGAAGAACATGAAGATCGCCGCCGACGCGATGCCCGGGCGGGCCATCGGGACGACCACGCGCCAGAGCACGCCCCACTCGCTGCAGCCGTCCATGCGGGCGGCGTCGCCGTACTCCTTCGGGATGGTCATGAAGAACTGGCGGAGCAGGAAGATGCTGAAGGCGTCGCCGAGCAGGTTGGGCAGGATGAGCGGCCACAGGGTGCCGGTCAGGTGCAGGTGCGACCACATCACGTAGACCGGCACCGCGGTGACCTGCGGGGGCAGGAGCATCGCGACGATGATCACCGTGAAGATCAGGTTCGCGCCCCTGAACTTGATCTGGGCGAGCGCGTAGGCCGCCGGCACCGAACTGAGGAGCATGAACGCGGTGGCGAGGACGGCGTACATCGACGAGTTGCCGAACCACTGCGTGAGCGGCAGCTCGGTGAACACCCGCGCGTAGTTCGAGAAGTCGAACGGCCGGGGCACGATCGACGCCGTGAGGGCCTGGTTGCTCGACATCAGCGAGGTCAGGACCACGAACACGATCGGGGCGATGGTCAGGACGCCGAGGGCCACCAGGGCGGCGTGCTCGGCGATCCACACGAGCGTGCGGCCACGCGGCCTGCCGGTGCGGGGAGCTGGACCCCGTGGCGCCCGGGCGAGCGGGGACTGGGAGACGGCGGTCATCAGGACTCCTCCGGCCGGAACACACTGATCCGACGCATCGTGAAGACGAGCACCACCGCGGTGATCACGAACAGGACCACGGCCATGGCGGACGCGTAGCCGAACTGGAAGTTCGCGAACCCGTGCTGGTAGAGCAGCTCGGTGTAGGTGAGCAGCGAGGTGCCCGGGTAGCCGAGCTGGGCGGCGGTCCCGCCACCGATCGTCGCCTTGCCGCTCGCGACGCCCGAGGCGACGGCCGCTTCGGTGAAGTACTGCAGTGCGGCGATCACCCCCGTCACGGCGGCGAACCCGATCACCGGTGCGATCGTCGGCAGGGTGATGTGCCGGACCTGCTGGACGCCGTTCGCGCCGTCGAGCGACGCGGCCTCGTACAGGTCGCGCGGCACGTCGAGCAGTGACGCCAGGAAGATGATCATGATGTCGCCCATCACCCAGACGCCCAGGATCACCAGCGAGGGCTTCGACCACGCCGGGTCGTTGAACCACAGCGGGCCGTCGATGCCGAAGACCCGGAGGATCTGGTTCACCGGCCCGGTGCCCGGGTTGAAGAGGAACACGAACGCCACGACGCTCGCGACCGGCGGGACCAGGGCGGGCAGGTAGAACAGCGTCCGCCAGAACCCGGTGGCCGTCTTGGCTCGACTGAGAAGCCCGGCCACCAGGAGTCCGCACACGATCCGGACCGGCACCAGGATGACGACGAACCACAGCGTGTTCACGACCGCGGGCCCGATCTGCGGGTCCTGGGTGAACAGGAACTTGTAGTTCAGCAGCCCGACGAACTCGGGCTCCTGCAGCTGGTTGTAGCGCGTGAACGAGTAGAAGATCGATGCGACGAGCGGGTAGGCGAAGAAGATCACCAGGCCCGCCAGGGCCGGCGCGAGCATCGTCAGGGCGACGAGGCGGCGCCGGGACTCTGCGGAGCGGGGCCGACGTCGCGGAGCCGTCGGGGGCACCGGACCGGACCCCGTCGGGCCCGTGGGCCGGGCGGCGCGGGCGAGCCGCGCCTCCCGGCCGGTCGTCTTGGTGGTGAGGCTCATCACGGACCAGCCAGCTGGTTCGCGTTGTCGATGTCGGAGTCCAGCTTCTTCAGCTTCGCGTCGAGGTCGCCGCCGCTCTGCTGGTAGGCCTGCCAGAACTTCGTGAAGGTGCCGATGTAGGCGGCACCGTCCGCGGTGCCCGGCGAGGTCATCGTGTCCTTGTTGCCCGCGACGTCGACGAAGGTCTTGTAGTTCTCGTCGACCTCGAGGTCGGGGGACTCCAGCGCCGAGGTGAGCGTCGGGATGTTCTTCAGACCGTTGCCCATCGTGACCTGCGCGTCGGTGTTGGTGGACAGGTACTTCAGGAGCGCCCACGACAGCTCGGGGTTCTTGGACCCCTTCGCGATGCCCGCGACGTTGCCCGCGATGTACGTCGAGCCGTAGTTGCCGAGGCCGTCCATCACCGGGGTCGGGGACGTGCCGTAGTCGAGGTCCGGCTTCTGGTCCTTGAGGAACGCCGTGCGGTACTCGCCGTCGATCTGCATGGCGACCTGACCGGTCTGGAACGCGTTGTCGGCCGCGAACTCCTGCCCGAGGCCGGACGTGAAGGCCTTGAGCTTGTCGTAGCCGATCTCGTCGACGAAGCCCTTCTGCCAGGTGATGAGCTTCTTCCACGCGTCGGACGTGCCGATCACGCTGTTGCCGTCCTTGTCGAGCCACGAGCCGTCGACCATCGGCGCCCAGTGCTCGGGCGAGTTCTCGTAGAAGTCGATGAGCGGGTTGAAGCCGAGCTGCTTGATGGAGCCGTCGGCGTTGTACGTCGTCAGCTTCAGCGCGTCGGTCTTCAGCTCGTCGAGCGTCTTCGGTGGAGTCGTGATGCCCGCCTTCTCGAGGAGCGGCTTGTTGTACATGAGCGCGCTGACGTCGGCGAGGGCCGGCAGGGTGCAGCGCGTGCCCTTGTACTGCGTGTACGACTGCACCGCCTTCGGGATGTCGGACAGGTCGACCTTGTCGCGCTTGATGTACGGCGACAGGTCGCGGAAGGCACCCGAGGAGCAGAAGCTGCCGACGATCGCGGTCGAGTACGACAGACCCACGTCGATGTTCTGGCCGGACGAGATCGCCTTCTGCAGCTTCTCGTCGTCCTGACCGGCGTGGATGTCGACGGTGACGTCGGGGTTGGCCTTCTCGAAGCCCTCGACGGCGGTCTTCACGACGCCGGCTTCACGGCCGGTGAAGAAGTGCCACAGGGACACGGTGCCCTTGAGTTCCTTCGGGGCGCTCTTCTCGATCGAGTCGGCGCTGCTGCCGGAGCTGCAGCCGGCGACGACGAGTGCGCCGGCCGCGGCGACGGCCGTGGCGGTGGCGATGCGGCGGAACACCCGGCGGCGCGGGACGTTCGGTTCGGGGAGGGACAAGGCGGTACTCGCTCTCTGGTCTCGCTCCGTCGCCGTCCGTTTCCGGGCGCCGCCCGTTTCCGGGCGCCGCCCGTTTCCGGGCGCGACGAAGAGCCCTGTGACAGGGCTGGGTAATGGTGCCTCGAGTGGTGCGGGTGGAACGTTCAG